>JAYWEH010000786.1:0-6571 GCA_043780025.1 Deltaproteobacteria bacterium | reverse complement strand
TGATGACCGAACTGCCGGTGGTGAAAGAGCTCGAGCTGATGGGCGGAGCGCGCCTGGAGCGCTCCGTGCAAACCGTGCTCACCACCAGCCGCTTCAATCCGGGCGAACCCGAACGCGCCTCGCTCGAAAATACGGACGTCTTGCCAGCAACCACGGCGACCTGGCGCTTCACGAAAGAAATGGCGCTGCGCGGCGGCTTCGGGCGCACGGTCTCGCGCCCCGAGTTCCGTGAGCTCGCCAACGTGCCGTTTTTTGACGTCACCACCAACACGTCGCTGACCGGCAACCCGAACCTGAAACGCGCCACCATCGACAATTACGACCTGCGCTGGGAGTGGTACTTCTCGGCGGACGAGCTGCTCTCGCTGGGTGGGTTCTACAAGACGTTCGACAGCCCGATCGAGGTCGTCGCCAAGGGCGGCGCGGGCGACACTTACTCGTGGGACAACGCCGCGAGCGCGATCAACTACGGCGTCGAGCTGGAAGGCCGCCGCGGGCTCGGTATGTTCACCCCCTCTCTCGGGAAGTTCTTCGTTGCCTTCAACGTCGCTTACATCAAGAGCGACGTGGACTTGAGCGGTACTGGCGGCGTGGCCACGTCGCGCAAGCGGGCGCTGCAAGGTCAGGCCCCATACGTCATCAACGGCCAGTTCGGCTTCGACGACTCGCTCGAAGGTGGCATCGGCACGAGCGCGACGCTGCTCTACAACGTGACCGGCAGATGGATCGCTCAGGTGGGCGTCGAGGGCAACCCGGACGTGTATCAGGAACCGATGCACCAGATTGACTTCAACCTATCGCAGCGGCTGCCCGCTGGCTTGACGCTCAACCTCAAAGCCAACAACCTGCTCGACCCGGAAGAGAAGCGCACGCAGGGGCCCGGCACCGTGCGCCAATCTCGGCAAGGTCGCACTTTTTCCGTAGGGCTCAGCTGGTCGCTATGACGTGCACGGCTTCGAGTCGCTTTCCACTGGTAGGGCCGCTACGCGCCTGCCTGCTCGCCCTCGTGTCGCTCTGCTTTGCTGCCGGCTGCGATGACGAGAGCTGCCTGGTTTACGACTACGGGCCGCCCTCGCTGCGCATCGCGGTGGTCGACGCCGCCACGGGAGAGCCCGTCTGCAGCCGCGCGAGCTACATCGTGAGGACCAACCGCGGCGACGCGATCGCTCACGAGGACGTCTGTGAGTGGTGGCTGCCGGCCTGGACGCGCGAGGGTGACGCCGGGGCCAATGCCACCGAAAGTGAATTGGTGGTAAACGTGACGCGCTACCTGCCGCAAACCGTGAGCGTGGAAATTCCGCGCAACAATTGCGGTGAAATCGAGCAGCCACCGCTGCTCGAAGTCAGCGTCGATCCAGACCCCAATCCCCCGGAATTGTGACCTGGGACAGGCGACCAAATTTCAAGTGACAAATTCGTGTCACCGAAGTGACTTTTGCTTCCAACCGTTGCGGCGAAACGCTCTCCCTGACACCTTACGCCAACTCACGCGTACAGACAGCGCAACGATTCCCTGACCAGCTTAGGCTCGGTTTCCCCGCGCGGCAAAAAAACTGCGGTTCATCAGCCGCCCCCCGGGACACGTAATATCGATTCGGGACGGCGCGTTCGGCTGCACCTCAATCTACAGGAGTATCCATGAATCCAGCAGACGCCAAGCAACACGGCCTGTCCCTGATCCAAACCGCCTTGAGGCTGTCTCAACTCGGCGCGGAGTGGGTGATGTGGCTGCTCATCGGCCTGGGCTTCATCGCCGCGGTGCTCGTGTTCGAGCGCCTCTACCTGTACATGAGCACGGGCGTGAATGTGAACCGGTTGGCGCGCCAGCTCTTGAAGCTGCTGCAAGACGGGCGGCTCGACAAGGCGCAGGAGCTGGTCAAATCGGGGCGCTCGATCGAAGAGCGCGTGATCTCGGATGCGCTCGCTATGTACCGCGAGGGACCCGACGCCGTGGAGGAGATGGTGCAGGCCTCGGTGATCAAGGAGCGCCAGCGCTACGAGCGTTCACTGAGCTACCTCGGCACTGTCGGCAGCAACGCACCGTTCATCGGTCTGCTCGGCACGGTGATCGGCGTGATCTTGGCCTTCGCCGAACTGGGGCGCAATCCGAAGGGCGGGCTCGAAGTGGTGGGCCCGGGCATCTCCGAAGCGCTGGTCGCAACAGCGGTCGGCTTGGTCGTGGCCATCCCATCACTGATCTCCTTCAACTGGATGAAGGGGATGCTCAAGCGCCGCCTGTCCAATACGGACTTCCTGGCGCGCATTGTCATCACCCAACTGAAGCGCAAGAACCCACCGCACATCCCGGGTGAAGACGAAGGTCACGAAGACGTCGAGCTCGAACGTGACGCCGACATCGGCATGCCGCAGCCGTCGCCGGCCGAGTAGCTAGGGCAGTAACCAGAGGACGTCGAGGAGCAATCAGCATGGGCGCCAGTGCAAAATTAGTCGACGATGACGATGGCATCAACGAGATCAACGTCACGCCACTCGTCGATGTGATGTTGGTGTTGCTCGTGATCTTTATGGTGGCGTCGATCTACATCGTCAAGGACGCGATCGAAGTGGACCTACCGAAGGCGGCCTCCGCTGGGGAAACACTCGACACCACCCTCGCGATCGTGATCGATCGCGAGGGCCGCATCTACCTCAACGGCAGGCCGACGCCGAATGAAGTGGTCGCCGAAGCATGCAAACGGGCGGCCGAAAAAGATCCGAACGCGCAGGCCATCATTTCCGCCGATCAGAACGTGAAACACGGAGACGTGATCACGGTCATCGATCTGATTCGAACCAATGGCTTGGTGCGCTTCGCTATTAACGTGAAGCCGACAGACATCCTCGACGGGACGCCCGCCGGCGGCTGATCGCCACCCGATAACTCGGAACGAGATCTCGTGCACGCGCTCGAAGACGAACCAGAAGAAAAGGACCGATGGCGCCGCCTCGGCATGGGAGCCGGCATCACTTTGGTCGCGGTCGTGGGCCTGGGCTATGGTGCTCAACGCTTCGAGCCCGCGCGCAAGCTGCTCCAGCAGGTCGTGCAGATGACGGTCATGCCGGAGCCGCCCAAGCCCGATGACCTGCCCCCGCCCCGCACCGAGCCGCCCCCGCCTCCGCCGAAACGCGCACCACCCAAGTCGTCCCCCAAGACGGCCGCCGCCGCCCCCAAACCCACCAATCCCAACCAAGAGACCGCAGAGCCCGTGGTGGGGTTGGACGACGGCAGCTTCGGCGCTGGCGAAGGGGCGAGCTTCCAGGTCGGCAACACTCAGCTGGGCGAGCCCGACACGGTCGCTCGCGCCCCGGTCGTGGCGCCCCCTGCGCTGAAGCAGGGGCCTCCCGCAAAACTCGTTCCAGCAGGCGTGCCCGCCAGGGCAGAACGGTGCCAATACAGCACACGCGCTCGCAAACTCGGGCTCGAAGGGCTGATCATCATCGAGGTGGACATCGATGACGAGGGCCGGGTGACCAAAGCCGACCTGCGCAAACGTCTCGACGACGAATTGGATCAGGAATGTTTGGAGGGGGTCCGGACTGCGCTCTTTCAGCCGGCGACGCTGGGAAACCAAGCGGTCGCGAGCACGCGCTTCCTGCGCTTGCGCTTCGAGCTCGAGCGTTGAGCGACCTCGGCCGCACGACCTGGCACAATTCACGAGCCTGTTTCAGCTCGGCGCAGCGCGGTGGCAAGAAGTCGTCCGGAGGGGCATTTTCGGTTACGTTTGGAGGGTGAAGCGGGTCTCGCCCCTGGATACGCTCGCGGAGCTGAGAAAGCGCTCTGCTGAAAAGGAGCGAGTGCAGCTCCAAGCGCGCGTCGAGTCCGAGCGCCGTGCGCGCACGGACGAAGACCAGGCCCGCAGCCGCCTCACCGCCGCCTCGAGCGAGGACAAGTCCGCGCGCCAGGCCGAGCAAGTCCGCCTGGACGGCACTGGCATCACCGCCGCCGAAGGCCAACAGCGTCTGGCCTGGGAGCAGCGCCAACGTCGCGTGCAAGCCGAGCTGGCGGAGCGCCTCGACAAGGCAACGGAATCGCGACGGGATGCGGCCCACCAGCATGAGCTGGCTCAGGGAGCCGTGGTTCGCGCCGAAGCGGAGCTGAAAATCGTGCGCGGGCGTATCGATCAGAAGGTACGTGCCGAGCAGCAACGCGTCGAACAGGCCCAGCAAGAAACGCATGACGAAGCTTCCGCGCGGCGTTTCTCGGAGCGCAACGACGCGTGAAAACTTGCTGGCTCGCCGCCGCGTTGCTGGCCGTGGCCGCCGCGTGCGGCGCCGGAGCTCAAGCGTGCTCGTCGTCTCTGCCGCCGCCGCGTAACGAGCTCGGGCCTCAGCCGTTCGGGGTGCAGACGCCGCTGACGTTGCCGGTCACAGACCTGCCCGACGCGATGCGTGACCCGGTGCCCGCCGCCCAACTCTCGGTACCCGGCCTCGACTTCAGCACCTTCGCGCCGCTCTTATCCTCGCCAGGCCTGGAGAAAGCCGCTCAGGCGTGCGCCATCGAGGACTACAAGACCTGCGCTACCGTGGTGCAGCGCCACATCGCAACCCACAGCTTCGATGCGCTCGAAGAACCGCGCTGGCACCTGCAGCTCGGCAGTCTGCTCGAGAAAGCGGGCGATCTGCCGGCGGCTCGGGACGCCTATGTGAAGGCGACAGCTGGGGCCTGGCCCCTGTTTGATTACGCCAAGCTCGGCTTGGCGCGTTGCCTCGTGGGCCTCGGACAGTTCGATGAGGCACGTCGCGAGCTCGATCACGTGCCGCCGAGCAGCGCAGCCTTCGCGACGGCCACGGGCCTCAGCGCGGAGCTGGCCTGCCGCACCGGCGCCACAGGCGTGTGCGTGCAACAAGCCCAGAGCTTCGCCAACCTGTCCCGAAGACCCCCGGGGTGGGCCGCACAGAGCTTTCGCGTCGCCGAGATGTTGGTCACGCAGCTCGGGCAGCCTCGACAACATCCCGAGGCCATTCTGCACCAAACCCATGCGCTCGAGTTCGTGCGTTCGCTGATCCGCCTGTCGCCCGCGGCCGCCGATCGTTACGACGCGGCGAAGCTGGAGGAGCAACTGCTCTTGGCGCTGCCGCCTGCGATCCGCGCCGAACATGGCCAGGTGGGAGCCGCGGAGCGCTTGGCGCGCGCCGAAGCACGCCATGACGCGGGTCAGCACGAAGAAGCGCTCGAGCTGGCCAATGCGCTCGCGACCGAGCTCGGCGAACAAGCCAACGGCCCCATCGCGTGCAACACGCGCCTGCTGCAGGGCAAGGCCCTGTCCGATCTAAAACAGCGCGCCGCCGCCATCGAGCGTTATGCCAGCGTGATCAAGCTCTGCAAAGACGACGATTTGCGAGCCTGGGCGCTGTACCTGGGAGGCCGCGCCGCTTTCCAGGACGAGCGCTATCCCGAAGCCGAGCGGCTGCTCTCGCAGCTCGAACGCGACGCGCCTCGCCACCGCTTGGCAGATGATGCCAGGTTGTACCGCGCACTGACTCAACGCGAGATGGGTGTCGAGGCCCGGTTCACGGAACTGCTCGAGACCATGCCCGGCGACTACCCGGAAGGGGACATGACGCTGGATGGGGTGTTCTTGCTGGCGCTGCGCCGCATGGAGAAGGGCGATTGGTCCGGCGCGTCCATCACGCTCGAGCGAGCAGTCCGGTTTGCCGGCAGCAACGACGTGCAACGTGGCCCTGAGCAGTCTGGCCGCGAGCGCTACTTTCAGGCGCGCGCAAAAATCGAAACGGGGCAGCTCGAGCAGGGCCTCGGCCAATACGAGACGCTGATCGGAGAGCTGCCGCTTTCCTATTACATGTTGCACGCCTACACCCGCCTCTCCGAACGCGACCCCGCGCGTGGACGGCTGGCGCTCGAACGAGCACTCGAACACGCCAACGAATCGGCGTTTCTGATTCGAGAACGCCCCGAGTTCTCGGAGCCCGGATTTCTGCGGGCGCTCGAGCTGTTCCGTCAAGGTGACGTGGATGCCGCCCGGCGCGAGCTCGAGTTCTCGAGCCTGCTCAGGGCTGACGACACCTCTCTACTGTGGGGCGTCTCACTACTGTATGCGCGCGCGGGCTCGGCACGCCACTCCCACGCCCTACCTCGCTGGCAGCTGCACGATTGGCTCGAACGCTGGCCGGCAGGAACCTGGCGCCAAGCCTGGGAGCTCGCCTACCCTCGCCCGCACATTCAGGCCGTCACCACCCAAGCCAAGCGGCAGGGCATCGAGCCGGAGCTCATCTATGCCATCATGCGCGAGGAATCCGCGTTTGATCCGGCGGCGGTGAGCCCGGCCAACGCCTACGGCCTGATGCAGATCATCAGCCCCACCGCGCGCCGCTACGGCAAGGAAGTGGGCGTGCCCTTCGACCGCCGCGCGCTCACCACACCGCTCGTGAGCATCGCCATCGGTAGCCGCGTCTTGTCGAGCTACATGGAACGCTTCCCGGAAGATCCGCTCCTGGCCATCCCGGGGTATAACGCTGGCCCCGGCCGTCCGAAGCGCTGGGCCAAGGACTGGCCCAGCGTGGACTTTGACGTGTGGGTGGAGTTGATCCCGTACCGCGAGACACGGCGCTA
>JAYWEH010000785.1:0-6571 GCA_043780025.1 Deltaproteobacteria bacterium | reverse complement strand
CGCTGTCCAACGCGGGCTTCTGGGCGGTGGGCAGGCTACAGACCGACGCCGATCGGGAGCGGGTCGTCGAAGGGCTCACGAGCGCGCACGATCCGGGTTGCACTGCGCCGGAGCTCGACGACAAGATTCGACGGCTGGGGCAACGCTGGTTTCTGGTGAGGAACGTGCATGCGACGCCGAGCACGACGCTGCTGAAGCCGAGGTGGGCGTTGTCTTTTCTGAAGGGGCCGATGACGCTGGGGGATATTGAGCGGGCGAGGGGCGGGGGCGGGGTGAGCGAGTTACGGAGTCGACCTGACACTGGTGCGGTCTATGCTGCGGAAGACACCCACGCAACGCCTCGAGGCCGTGCAGGACGCGATCGACTTGCTCGCGCGTGTGCGTGGGCGGCTAGGTTGAGCTGACGACACGGCACGGGGATCTCGACGTACTCGGAACCATCGAAGAAGACTCCGATTACGAAGAGCTGCTCAGGGACTCGGACGAGCTGGACGTTGCGGGTCAGCGCGTGCCCGTCCTGAGCTTGGAGCGGTTGGTCCGTGTGAAGGAGCAACTCACGCGCCCCAAAGATCAACTGATGCTCCTGATCCTGCGTACGACCCTGGACGAGCGCCGCAAGCTCTGACGTTGCTGGCCTCGCTCAGCGGATTCGAAGGCTGTGGGGCGATCTCGCAGCGAGCCCCAACGGCGGAGGGCCCCCCTGCCGGAGAAAAGCGTGGCCCTCCCGGCCCTACGCGGGCAGTTGGCGCTCCAGGGGGTCTACGTGGTGAGCACGGCGGAGAAGGCCGTCCTGGTGGCAATGGCGGCCATCAGCGATGCCGACCTGAACAGCTGCTTCCTCAGCTACATACGGCCGGGGCTCATGGCCGCTTGCGAAGCCGAGTTCGCCCATCGGGAGAGCAGACGCACGTCAGCAAAGAACCCGAGCTGCGTGATGGCTTCCCCCCACGCCCCGGCTGCCACGTCGACTTCAACGATAGAGTCCGTTGAACCAGGGCAAGTCGACTCGAATGAAGTTATTGACGACTCTTGCGAGTTGAGCCCCAGGGCTCGCCGAGACCGCGAAGACCTTCAGTCCCCTCTGTTTTACGAACTCCGCGGCGTGAGTGTAGTCGCCGTCCGCTGAAAGAAGGTACGCGGTGTCGTAAGCATTGTTGCAAGCCATCGTCACCATGTCGACCGCAACCATGACGTCCACGGCCTTCTCGACGCGGACCTGGGTCCGTCGATGACGTTTGCCGAGTTCAACGAGGTCCTGGTAGACGGTTTGATCGAGGCGCACCTTCAGTTGACCAAGGTACTCGAGTAATTCACGCGCTGCCTCGCTCTCGACGGGCTGGGATTCGAGCCGACCGTAGTGCATCGTATGGCTCGAATTCGCGCGCGCGAAGGTCTCGTGGAACAGCCTTTGGTTCGCGTACAGACGCGCGTTCCCCTGCTGCTCGACACGGCCCACGTAATACCGCGTCCCGATCCACTGCCGGGGGCCGACGAGCTTCTTGGCGATTCGCACCCAGTCGAGGCCCATCTGGTCCTTAACGCCGGCTTCTTTCAGCCCGTGGTACCAGTTGTTCCCGTCGACAAAGAGGATGGCGCGTTCAGTCGTCCCCACAAACCCACAAAAAAAAGAACCCCAGCGTGTGGTGGTTGCCAGACACTGGGGGGTTTAGAGTCGTGTGCCCCGTAAGGCCACGACATGTACAAACTTAGTCGCTGTCTACACTCCGTCAACACTTAATTGACGCCATGGGACATCTGACCGCGCATACATCGAGCCTTTTTAAGCCAAAAAGGCAAAAATGCCACGGCACGATACAATTTTCTGCAACACATCCAGGGTTCGGACGTCTGGAAGTTGCCTACCCCCCTCGGGCCTGAACTCCCAGCGCCGGCCGGGCGCGCACACTTACCACGGCTGGTGAGCGGTGTAGAGACCAGCATGGTGAGCGCCCCGACCGTGCTGATCCCGATGCCCGGTGAGCCTGAAGCCTTGACGGAGCTGAGCCTGAATATCCTCCGTGAGCAGCTGGCACTCCAGGGAGTCTACGTTGTGAGCACGACGGAGAAGGCCGTCCTCGAGGCAATGGCGGCCATCAGCGATGCCGATCTGAACAGTTGCTTCCTCAGTTACCTCCGACCGGGGCTCATGGCCGCGTGCGAAGCCGAGTTCGCCCATCGGAGAGCAGACGAACGTGAGCAGAGAACCCCGGGCCAACGTGATCAAATGCGCAACACCCCAAGAGCAAAACGCGGTCCGTAGATCTCCCACGACTCCTACTCGCTGACCCAGGTTGAGGGTCTCTACACCGGGCACGATAGGCGACGCTCAAGGTGATCTGGGCAAACGCTCACAGCCCTCTTTGGCCTTTTCAGCGGCAACGAGTTCGCGTGCCGTGGCCTCGGAGTTGTGTAGCTCGTAGAGCCGCTTTGCAGCCGCGACGCCTTCGATCTGCCGTTTGCAGGTCCGTTTGATACATTCGTCGAGAGCGCGATCAGCAGAGTTCCTTTCGCTCATCAAGTCTCGGTGCCGAAGGTCGCCGACCGTTGCACGCCGCACGCGGACATCGTACGCGTCGTTCGATCTCGACGTCACGCCGGGCTCGAACTTGGCAAGGGGCATTATTTTAGGACCCTCGTAGTCGTCGGAAAAACCCAGCTCGGGGGAATACACGCTCCGCTTCTCAAGCACGACGACGACCTTGTCGCCTTGGAGGGGGTAGAGCTCCGACTCTGATTTGATGCGAGAGGAGTGGTCTTTGACCGCGTTCCCTTTCGCAGTCGCCACACGATACTCGGGGAGACAGGCGGTTGCTGCGACGACGTCATCGTCCCTCGAGTTCGACTCCTCTGTGGGGGTCGAGGTTGCCTCGGCGTCACGTGCCTCCACCCCGAACTGGACGAGCGCGAAGATGGCCGCTGCGCCCACCACACCTAACAGAATGATGGTCCCCGATCTCGACATCGCGATCTCAACCCTAGCAACGGCGCGCCCTCGGACTAAAGAAGGAACAACTATGCAGGCCGATGGCGTGGGCAATGATGGCCCATACCCTTTGGTGAACCCCAGCGCACGTTGGGATCATTGAGGTTTTTCGATTTCAGTAGGCCCAGATGGCGCTGGACATTGACTTCCCTACCCCTAAAGATGAGGTGTTTGCGCCGATGTCCAATCGACCTCGCGCAGCCGGGCGGGGGCCTCGAGCCGTCGCACGTTTTACGACACTCGAGACGGAGGAAACCATGCAGCTCAGTGAGGCCCAAAAACTGATCTTGATGATGCTTTGCGACATCCACGCGCACCTGAAGATCAAGGATAGCGTGGACCCCGAGTTCGTCACCGCAGCCATTCACGGTGGCCATCTATGGGCGCTCAAAGACCGATATCCCGGGATCTTCGACATCCCCGAAACGCCGGCTCATGTCGTTGAAGAGGTCGAAGACATCATGTGGGTGTGGTCGCGGCTCGAGAGCGACTTCGCGGCCCTCTCGGCTGCCGAAAAAAAGCGCGTATTGAATGAGGGGAAGGTCCATGGTGACGCCGTCACGTTTGATGGTTTCGACGGCAACAACGAGGGCCCGTACCTGAGTACGGCACGATTCATCATCCAGCACCTCGACAAATACGAAGAGTGGAAGGACCACAAAATGAACTCCCACTCGCCCTCAGTCGAGTCGTACCGACGGATGCTGCCCGTCTTCAAGGCGACAGAGTTGAAAGGCGGCCGAATGAGCGTCGACCACATGATCGCCGTGCTCACGGCGCGATTCCCTTCTTAGGTCCGTGCCTGAGGGCCCCACGTCCGTCTATCGAAAGCGAGCGGCCTTCACTGCGGCCGCGGTGGCGTCCACGGTGGTTGCCATGCCCGGCATGGTCTCGGTCACGAATTCACCCAAGGCAACCGTGGCTTTCTCGGCCACATCCAAGTCGCCTTCCGCCCCATCATCCCGGGGCTCGCATTTGGCCAGGTCTAGCGCCTGCCGGTAGTGTTGCCGATCTCTTCCAAACGCCCGCGTCGAGCCTCGTGGGCTCCGGACGGGGCCGTTTCGACTCAGCCCGTAGAGGGTCCGGGTCACGCCCAACAGGTCACGGACCGTCTCTAGCAGGGAGGGTCCACGGTTCTCGATAGCCACTGCACGCGAGTGAACGGCGGTTCAGGCCCCGACAAGGGTGTTGCACAATGCGACTAGTTGGCCGTTTCGGCCCAGATTGCTACACGGCCGGCGTGGGGTATTGGTTCTTCCACCGAGACATCCAGTGGGCGATCTGGCAGGGCGTGCTGCCGATCGTGGGCAACCTACTTATCTATTGGTTTGTTGGGCAATTGCAAAAACTTACGGCGAACACCGGAAGCTCGGTGAAATGGCCGGCAGTCAAGGATCTGATCGACCCCATCGGATGGGTTACAGTGGCTGTGCTGTCGTCAGGGAGCGCCGTTTTCTCCGCGATTCAGCTACTGATTAGACGCGGGGCGGCCGAAATCGGCGTGGCTCAACTCATCATCTCGGGTGTACTTCTGTTCGGTTCCGGGGCCGTGCAGATCAGCGTGATCAGCGCTAAGGTCACGGTAGAGCAAGGCGGCGCGTCCTATAGACCGGCGCGCCGCTTCGTGTGGCTTTCATTGGGCTTGGCGATTGCTGCTGTGGTCCTCGGTGGATACTCGAATGCGACACTAAACCCCGTGGCTTCTTCTACGAATTCGTTAACGCCTTCAAGCGCAACGCCATGACCTCAATTCCGGCCACTGTTCACCGTCTCGAGACTGCCGGGATGGCTGCGGGCTCGGGAGCTTTGGCGGGTGGGCTTGCTCTCCTGATCGGCACGATGGCGGGAATTCCACTCCTCGCAGGGCTGGCCATCGGTGGAATGGCCGCCGGTGGTGGGGCGTGGTTAGTGACACGCCTAGCGAGGGCATCCAGTCCGACGAATGATCAGCCGCGTCAAACGGAGGGCAAGTTAGCAGCGGCACTAGACGCGGCGGCGACGACACGAGACGAGTTAGCAGCGGCGCTGGACGCGGTGGCGGCCGCACGAGCCGCTGTGTCCGAAGTGGATCTAAGCGCGGTGTCGAAAGAGGATCTCGTGCGGTACATCCTGACGAATGACGAAAGAGTCAACCTCACGCTGTTGCCTGCCGTGAGCGTAGACGTCTACGGCCCTAACGCCAAAGCAGTACTTGATACGGATTCGGACACGCCCGTGCCCGGCACTCGGGGATCGAAACGAGGCGCGAGCGTCCGCGCTGAAGAAGAGTACTCATCGTGCGAGGCTTGGCTGCGCATTCTACAGCTAACGTCGACATCCGACATGGACGAATATCAACGCGCTCTCAAGACGACTTTGGCACTGAGAAGTCAAACTCAAGACGGCCCGGTCTTGAACACGGCCAGGGAAACGCTGGCTGATTTGCATGCCCTTCTGCTGGACGGCGGTGAACGCCGAGAGCTTCGCAACGCGATTTATGTCGCCCTTGGCTCAAATGAATCCCCCGTCCAGATGCTCGACAACGCGCGGCGCGCCATTGTCGCTTTTGAAGGCCATGGCAGCATTCAGACCGTCGAGCTGCCAGCTCTTCGTGGGGAGCATTTTACGGAACCGTCTAAAGCGCAACGTCCCACTCGGTCCAAGCAGTCCCGCCTCAAAGACTAGCAACTCCGGTCCGCGTCGACCGATACCCTTCCTGTGACCTGGTGGGCCTTGCGCGTTGGCGGTGTACTCGAGCTGGACGGCGGCATCAAGCTCGAAGTCCACGTCACCCGAGCGGGCAGAACCGTCGCGTGGTGGGTCGAGAAGTACTCCGACCACAAGAGCTGCAGCGTGACGCCCTGACGGTGCATCTCCTGATGCACGTGCGGGTAGTCGATCGCCGCACGAGTAGCGGATTTGTTGCGTCCGCCGTCACGAAACAACAGCGCTTCGAGCTCAGTGTCCGTCATCGACTGGGCGAGCTCCCAGTCGACTCCCATCGCTTTCGCACTTTCGCACGCCGAAGCTGACCATTCACCGTGCCAACCGCCACCGAAAGGGAGCTGGCGATCTCGCGCTGGCCGCGCCCACTGTGCTTCAACCGAAGCAGTTCTTGAATCTTTCTCATGCTGAGGCGTTCCGACATGCCGCGCCGTCTCACCGCCTTGCGGTGCCGGCTACGAGCGCGTCTCCGCCCCGTCGTTCCCCTGTCACTACGCTCCCGGGCCCCTCGGCCTGGGGCGTTCAAGTGCTTCGGAACCGGTGTTCAAGTGCTCCGGAACCAGCGCTCGAGTGCCATCGGAATGAGCGTTCAAGTGGCTCCGGAATACGCAGATTCGGCGCTCGTGAACAGGGAGTGGCATGTGCCCGAGTATCGCTTTGCTCGGGGCTGAGCTTGCTGCCGGTGCCATCCGCGACTGCTAGCCCGGGTCAATTGCGCGTCAGATTCTTAAGCCCGACGGGCAATGGCGAGAACGACACGGGTAGGTCGCACAACTGGCGCCAGGTGCCCCCTGCGTCAGGATAGTTGTCACCCCGTCTGATCAGGGAAATTCTGATCGCGGGCTTTGCTAGCAGGGGGCGGGAAACAACCCGCAAAGTGACTCA
>JAYWEH010000784.1:0-6575 GCA_043780025.1 Deltaproteobacteria bacterium | reverse complement strand
GCCATGCGGCGCAGGATTGCGTTCGACGCGCTCCGGCGCAAGCGAAATAGGGGCAGTCGCTCGCGGGCTCCCCCGCGACGCCCGCCGCGAATCGTCCGGAGTCAGGCTCGCTTGCGAGCGCGGATCATGACGCCCCAGCCGAGTCGGCGGACACCAGGCAGGGTGCCGAGCTTGCGGTCGAGCGTGAGCAGCCCATCCGCAAGGCGCCCGATGCCCAGCCGATCGAAGTCAATCAGGTCGGGGAAGCCGAGCAGCGGATACGCCAGGTAACCAAAGAATCGCGTTTCGTCGATCTGGAGCGCGCTCGACACGAGCCGTTCCAGATCGGCGGCGGCAAAGTTCTTGTGGTCGTCGTCGAAGTGCTCGGTGCGCCGGGCCAGGTAGCGGGGCAACGTCGAGACGATGGTCTTGTTTGGATCGAGCACCACCGCCACGCCTCCGGGCTTGAGTACGCGCGCGATCTCGCGCACACCGAGCAGCGGCTCCGGCAGATGGTGGAGGAGCGCGCGGGCGTATACGACGTCGAAGGTGTCGCTCGCGAATGGCAAGCGGCACGCATCGGCCTGCACGAGCACGTGGCTATTGCCCGATGCGTCGAGCCGCCGCTTGGCGTGCGCCAACATGCCGCGGCTCACGTCGATGCCAACGTAGCGCTCGACGGGTGTACCCCGCCGGCGCACGAACTCGAGAAACGCCCCCGTGCCGCAGCCGTCATCCAAGAGCACGCCGCGCGGCGCCGCGAGCTCGACCAGCTGGGCCATCGTATCTTCGTGATATTTGACGGACGATACACGCTTGTAGCGCACCTGATCGTATTGGTCGGAGACCTGATCCTGGGTGGCGACTTCGCTGGCGTTGAGCTGGCTCTTCTGGCCAATCAACCTCGGGATGCCGGCATCGACGCTGTACTCGCGGGCACAGCTCGCGCACACGAGCGATGGACCCGCTACGTCGCCCCGGAGGGGCCCGAGGCAATCGGGGCAATGGAGCGGGCTCGGGCGGCTCACGGCGTTCTCGGGTGTTGCCTCAAACATGGCGCGCCACTATGCCGGCGGCCTTCAGCTGCTGCAACAGCGCAGGATCTACGATTGTTGGCGCGGTCTTGGAGGTTTTCAGCTGCTTTCGACTAGACTCGCGCTATCGGTCGCATGGCCTTACCACGTCGCGCCAGGAGACTCGGGTGAGTCGAGCCCTCAAAATCGATCTGCTCTTCAACTACGCCTCGCTCGGCGTTCTGGCTGCCAGCGGTCTGGTGATGAACCTGGTCGTGGTTCGGGTCATGGGCGACGCTGCCCTCGGCGTCTTCAACCAGGCCTATGCCGTTTACATTGCTGCCTCGCAACTCGCCGTCGGCGGCGTGCATCTCTCCGTGCTGCGCTCCGTCGCGCAATCCTCGGAAGACCCGCGAGAACGAGCTCCCGTCATCGCCTCCGGTCTCTTGCTGTCGTTCGCGCTCGGCGTCGCCTTGTGCCTCGCCGTCCTGCTCACGCGAGGGTTCTGGGGGCGGCTACTCGAAAGCCCTGCCGTGAGTGACGCGCTCGTTTTCGTGGGCCCGGCGCTGATCCCATTTTCGCTCAACAAGACACTACTCGCCGCGCTCAACGCGCTCGAGCGCATGCGAACCTTCGCGGGCCTGCAAACGCTGCGTTTTCTGGTCATGTTGCTCGTGCTCGGGGCGGTTGCCTGGAAAGAGCGGCCCCCCGCCGAGCTTTCGGCCTGCTTTCTCTTCGCCGAGGCGCTCGTATCGGTCGTGGCGTTCGGGTGCTTGCGAGCGTGCGTGCGCTTCGGCAGACGCGACGTGGCGCGGTCTTGGTTGCGGCACCACCTGAGCTTTGGCGCACGCGGTCTCCTGAGCGGCGTCTTCATGGAGCTCAACACGCGCATCGACGTGCTCGTCATCGGCGTGTTCGCGTCGGATCAGGACGTGGGCCGCTACAGCTTGGCCGCCGTTTTTGCGGAGGGCCTGTACCAGTGCCTGATCGTCGTCAAGAACCAGCTGAACCCGGTGTTGGCCCAGTTGCTCGTCAAGGGCACGTCCACCCAGATCCGGGAGCTCGTTCACCGCGCCTGGCGCTACGTGTATCCGGGCATGGCGCTCGCGTATCTGGCGGGGCTCGGCGTTTTCTGGCTCCTCTTGCGATTTCAGCTTCAGCTCTCGGAGCCGAGCGAGGCGCTCGCGTGTTACGCGATCCTGGGGCTCGGCGTGCTCGCCGTTTCGGGTTTCGTCCCATTTGACGGCATCCTGCTCTTCGCGGGCAAGCCGGCGCACTACACGCTATTTACGTTTTCGATCGCCATCAGCAACCTGGCGCTGAATTTGCTCTTCGTTCCGCTACTCGGCATTCGAGGCGCGGCGCTCGGTACTGCTTTGGCGCTCGGACTCTCGATTGCGTCATTGAGCCTCATCATGCGCCGAGAGCTCGGCTTCAGCTACATGGGCCGGTCGCCGGCGCGTGGCTGAGCTCTGCTACGGCCTCGATTCTATCGAATCGAGGCCGCCCCAGTCGGGGCACTCGAAATTCCCATCGCTTCATCGGAACCGGCGTACTAGCGTTAGGCTCGGCCATGGCGAGCGGACATCCGATCAGTAGTAGTAGTGGCCTCGTTCGCGAGGCCTCCGCCGATATGGCGCGGGCCAGCCACCCTGTCACCGTCATCATTCCAGCTCACAACGAGGAGGGCGCCATCGGCGCCGTGCTCGCGGCGTTGCAGAACCGGCTCCCCTCCGCCGTCGCCGAGGTCATCGTCGTCGACGACGGCTCGACCGACCGCACGGCGGAGATCGCCGAGGCCGCTGGCGTGCGGGTCATCCGCCAGCCGAGCAACCGTGGTTACGGCGCCGCTCTGAAGGCGGGTATCCGTGCGGCAACGACCGAATACGTCCTCACCATGGACGCCGACGGCCAGCACCGCCTGGATGACATGGCCAAGCTTTGTGACGCCGTCAGCGGCGACCTGCCGGCGGACTGCGTGATCGGCCACCGCACGAAGCTCGTTCACTCCCCCTTGTGGCGCATGCCGGGCAAATGGTTTTTGACGCGCCTCGCCCGCGTGCTCACCCAAAAGGAGATACGCGATCTGAACAGCGGGCTACGCGTCATGCGGCGTGACGTCATCGTCCGCTACATGCATCTGTGCCCGTCCGGGTTTTCGTTCTCCACCACGAGCACGTTTGCGCTTGCCTCGCGCGGCTACCGCGTGGAGTTCGTGCCCATCCAGGTCGAGCGCCGAGTGGGCAAGAGCAGCGTCAGCATCGCCACCGGCTTTCAGACGATCCTGCTCGTCTTGCGTCTGGCGAGCCTCTTCAACCCGTTGCGCGTCTTTCTGCCGCTCTCCTTGTTCTTCATCGTCGGCGGCATCGTCTGGACGCTTCCGTACCTCTTTGATGGTCAAGGCATCACCGTAGCCGCCATGCTCGCTGTGCTCACGGGCGTCACCCTGTTCGGCCTCGGACTCATTTGTGACCAAGTCGCGCAGCTCCGGCTCGAACGCTTCGAATAGCGGAAAGTGTGCCCGCTCGGGATGCCGTCCCACGTCCAAAGTGAGACAGGGACGCTGAAGTGGCTTCGAGCGGACGGCGGAGTTTGATAAAGCGGTGCGGCGCATGTGCGGCATTCTTGGTAGGATTTTCGGCAGCCCATCGCCACTGCGCTCGGCAATCCGGCTACGATCGGCAGGCGTGGCTCGCTGGGTGACGGCTCGTCGCGACGGACTGATCCTGGCGGCGCTAGGTGTGCTCGCGTTTGGGGTCACGCTTTATCTGTGTGCGCCTGGGTACATCGGGCCCGACGGGCGCACCCAGCTTCACCAAGCCAGAGCTTTCGAGTTCCGCGACGATCACCCGGTACTCATGGCGCTCATCTGGCACTATTTGGACCGGCTCCTGCCGGGCCCTGCCGGGATGCTCGTGTTCATCAGCGCGCTGTATTGGGCGGGACTCTCGGCGTTGTTTGGCGTGTTGCCAGGGCCGATCGGCTGGCGAGCGCTAGGGCTCTTGGCGGTTGGGTTTTTCCCACCAGGATTTTCCACGCTGCCTGTCTTACCGAAAGACGCGATCATGCATGGAGCGTTGCTCCTGGCGGTCGCGTGCGTCGTCGCGCCGACCCGCCGTGCGCTCGGGACGCGGCTCGCCGTCAGCGTGATATGTTTTCTGATTGCCGTAGCCGTTCGGCACAACGCCGCAGCGGCAGTCTGGCCTTTTCTGGCCCTGCCGTTCATGCGTGTCCAGATCATTGCACGGCTGAGCAGCTGGCTCCGGTTGGTGGTGGGATCCGCTGCAGGCTTGGTGCTCTCTTTCGCGATGACCTGGGGAGTGGATCGCGCGCTTGCGCCGCTCAGTCAACGAACGGAGTTTTGGCAGACGGTCCCCACGTATGACCTCGCGGGCATGTCCCTACGCTCGGGCAAACTTCTCGTTGATCCGGATTCCCCCGTGTTCACCCAGGGCATGGGGTTGACCGAGATACAGCGATTGTTTCATGTCGAGTATGGCCAATACCTGTATGACTGCGTTCCGTTTGGTGGTCGGCGTTGTGTGCATTTGTTCCGCCGCACACAGGACCCGGATGAGCTCGAGCGGCTCTCCCAGAATTGGCGTTCGGCCATTGCCCAGCATCCGGGCGCGTACCTCGCGCATCGCTGGGATGTGACCCGAGACATGCTGACGGTCAACACCACTCAAAAGAGAGCGCTCTATTATTTGACAGGAGCTCCGCACGGTCCATTGGCCAGACAGTATCCGCCTTCCGAGCGACTGCTCTGGGTGTTGACCTTCATGGAACGCCACATCCAGTCGGTCGTGTACAGTCCTTGGATCTACGTTGTCATGAGTCTATTGTTGCTGCCGTTCACGCTCGGTCGTTACCTGCGCGGAGCGCCGCCGTTGCCCTTGCTCTTGGTCCTCTCGGGAACCGCGTACATGCTGAGCATCTTGGTTGGGGCTAGCAGCAGCACCTATCGATATTGCGTGTGGACCATCCTGTGCACGGTGCTCGCGCTGTTCGCGCTCATGGCGCCGCAGGGGATCGGAGCGCTGCGACTGCGCGCCTTGTTCACGGGCCGCTCTGGCGCTCCGCCCGCGTCGGTCACCAAGCCAATCGATGCGAAGAGGTTCAGCGCCGGAGGCGCGCGGGCCGATTGCCCCTGGAATTCAGGCTACCCCTCACGATAATGCGCGCGATGTTTTTGACGGCAGCGCGCTTCCGCCTCGCGGTAGGCCGGCTGGAGCCGGCCGCGACGGTGATCTCGTTCGCGTGCCTGGGGGGCGCGCTTGCCGCGATCTATCTCTCCCGACTGCAGGAAGGGTTGTTCGAAGACGGCTATTTCGTCAAACGCTTTGCGTACAACTTTCTGCACCACGGGTCGTTCAGCTGGAATCCCACGGATGGCCCCGTCTACGGCATGACGTCGCAGACGTTGCAGCTGATCGGCACACTGCTCGAGTTAGTTACACCCGAGCACGTGTTCGTGACGTTGAAGGGCGTGTTGTTCGGCGCGCTCTTGCTCACGGCATTCGTGCTGTACCGTATCCTGGCTGCCAAGGGCGCGTTGTTCGGTGCGGCGCTCAGCCAACCGACACCGTCCAGTGAAGGCACGGTCGGGCTCATCGGGTGTGTCGCAGGGCTCGCAATGGCCCCCATCGTGCAATTGCCGCTGATCGGTCTCGAGACGCCCATCGCACTGTGCGTCGTAGCGCTGAGCCTGTGGGTGGTCCTCAAACCCATCACCGGCGGGCGATCGCTCGTGCTCATCACAGCCAGCGTGATCCTGATGTATCTGACGCGACCCGACGCGGCAATGATACCTTGCGTCGTGCTGGTAGGGCGCGCGTTCTACTGCTGGCGCGATCGAGCGCAGCCGAGCGCGCGTCGAGAGCTCTCGCAGCTGATCGGGGCACTGCTCTGCATCGCGCTCGTCATGGCCGTCGTGCTGGCCGGGTTCCGAGCCTACTACGGCACCGCGCTGCCGCTTCCTTTCTACGTAAAGGTGCACGGCCTGTCGACGCAGCCAACGGAATACATTGCCCACTTCTCGGACGAGAAAAGCGACAATGCCCTGCAGGCTTTGCTCATCGCCCTGCCGTACGCGTTCATGGCGCTGCACGAACGGTCGCGGCTGGTGCTCTTGCTGCTCGCCACCGGCGTGGTCTTTGGCCTGTACCACTACTTCGCCACGATCGAGACGATGGGATACATGTCGCGCTTCTACCTGCCTGGCCTGGTGCCGATCTTCCTGGCAGGGGCCGTGGCGTATCGCTCGTACCAGCAGCGGCGTCGCTGGATCCTCAGCGTCGCTTTCTCGGCGATCCTTCTCGGCGCGTTCTGGTGGCTAAAGACGGTGGACAAGATGCCGCCCGCGTTGGACTTCTATGTTCCTGCGTGGATCGCCACCGCCCTAATGCTCCTCGGACCGGCCGGCGTCAATCCGCTCAACAGCATCGTTGCTGCGGCTTGCCTGTTGGTGGGCGCGTACCTCGCGTATCCGATCGGGGAACTGCATTTCGACGACGATGACACCATCGTGCTACGCCAAGCCCGTCGGCGCGCCGGGTTCGCCGGCATCGAGCGGCTGCGCGC
>JAYWEH010000783.1:0-15704 GCA_043780025.1 Deltaproteobacteria bacterium | reverse complement strand
GCTACGATGACTGCTTCGAGCGCGGTGTCCCGTCTCACGCTCGTAAAAGATCATGCCCGATCCATACTTGGCAACACAATTTTGCTCCGCCGCCTTAGTGCCTTTTGGATCGGAGAAACCCGCAACGGAGTTTAGGTTTCTAGCGTGTCCCGTCGAGCCGGTAGCGAGCCTGGTCCAGGTGGAAATGGTCTCGGTGGAGCGCATCGAAATAGGGGGTGAGCACCACGGAGAACACCTGTTCGTCGTAGAGGCGACGCGAAAGGCTGCGCAAAAATCGCGAGGCGGCCGCGTCGGGCTCGCTCGTGAGCGGGCCAAAGTGCGCGAGCACGCTGATGGTCTGCCCGTCGTCGAGCTCGAACGCCCGGATGTCGATGGCATTGGCGTAGCTGTGCTCGCTGACCATGTCGCGGAACCTCTGCATGCGGCGGCAGCTGTAGGTGCCGCCCTGAGCCACCTTGCGGATCTTGCGCCCCAACCACGTCATCGCCTCCTCGGCGGCGATATGCTCGAAACGGGCCAGACCGAGCGCCATGCGGCACGTCAGCTGCGGGCGGGCATTGAAGCGGAACTTCTGAGGGCCGCGCCGGTACACGACCGCTTGCTCGCTGCCGCACGTGAATACGTTGCCGCGTTTCTGTGCGAGCGGGAAGCTCGCCGCCCCAAACTCTACGCCCGCGCGGGTGAGCTCCGCTTCGCAATCAGCGAGCACGTCCGGAGGCGCGACCACGCCGTCGTTGTCCGGATCGAGATCAGCCAACCCGAAAAGCACGGCTGAGCTCGCTCGCGCGCGCGGCGCTTCCGCATCGGGAACCGCTGGGGCGGGCGCGGGTGCAACAGGGATCGCGGGGGGCGCCGCCGCCGCGGGGTCTTGCTGCGCGGGCGCCGCCGCGGCGTTGTCGTTCAAACCGGCGTCACGCGTGGCTGCGCCATGAACACACCCCGCGACACAGACGAGCACAGCCGCGAGATGCTTCATGGGCGGATCCTCATGGCCGGAGCATATCGCGGCGGCGCAACGTCGGGG
This sequence comes from Deltaproteobacteria bacterium, assembly GCA_043780025.1. Taxonomy (GTDB): domain Bacteria; phylum Myxococcota_A; class Polyangia; order Polyangiales; family Polyangiaceae; genus SZUA-265. Next base: position 14,680 of record JAYWEH010000783.1, on the reverse strand, counting down.
GCGAACGGCTCCAAAAGCGTGCAGCCGCCCGCGCTTCAAAGGCCCATCAGCGCATCAAACACGCCGTAATAAGCCGGCTTCTTCGCGTAGTCCGCGTCAAACATCAGCCCGAGCGGCTGTTGCCCCTCGGTACACCCGGCGTTCGCCGGCATGCCGTTGAGCCAGGAGAAGGAATCCGAGATGCCCCAAACCGAAACCGCTTTGCACGCGGGCTGCGCCACGCACGCGGCCGTCAGATTGTAGTAGCGCTGGCGCTGAGTCTCCAGGCGTTCTGCGAGGTCCCCATTGCCGCAGGAAGAAACGTCAATCTCGCTCAGCACCACCTCGAGCCCGAGATCGGCGAGCCGCTGCATGTTCTGCTCGAGCTCGTCTCGCGACGGCCCAGCGTCGACGCTCCACACGTGCAGCTGCAAACCGACGCCGTCGATCGGGACGCCGCGCATCAGCATGCCGCGCAGCATCTCGTAGACGTTGTTTGCCTTCTCCGACATGCCTTCTGAGCCGAAATCGTTGTAATACAACTTCGCGTCGGGATCGGCCGCTCGCGCGGCGCGGAACGCCTCGTCGATATAGCCATCGCCGAGATAGGTCTGGAACACCAGCGGGCGCATCGCGGTGCCCGCGTCGTCCCACGCTTCGTTCACCACGTCCCAGGCGTGGATGCGGCCGCGATAGCGCGCGACCACGGTCTCGATGTGCTCGAGCATCTCGCTGCGCACCGTGTCCGCGTCGGTCAAGCTCGCGACCCAACGCGGCAGCTGACGGTACCAGACCAGCGTGTGGCCCTTGACCTGCATGCCGTATTGCTCGGCGAGCGCCATGACCTGGTCCGAGCGGGTGAAGTCGAACACGCCTTGCGCCGGACGCATCGCGTTCCACTTCATTTCGTTTTCGCCGGTCACGTAGTTGAACTCGCGCCCCGCCAGCTCCCCCTCGTTCATGCGCCGGCCGTTGAACGCTACACCCACGAGCCTGCCAGTCAGCTCGGCGGCGGAACGCAATTTGGGCTGCATCGGAACAGGTGGCCCCGGATCCACGGGCACGGACGGCTCCAAAGGTCCGATGGGCAGCGCCGTCGAGGGGCCTTCGGGGCCGAGCGGACCTCCGACGCCGGTTCCCGGGTCCGCCGTCCCAGGTGCAGTGCTGCCCGCCGGCGTGGCAGGGGCGCCGACTGCACCTGGGGGCGCCGGAGGCTTGGGCTCGAGTGGGCCCGGCAACGAACTCGTAGAATTGTCACGGTCCTCTCCCCCGGGACCTGCCTCCGAGCAGCCGATCACGGCCACGCTCAGCGCGAAGATCCCGCTCACCGCCCTCCGTCCAAATCCGGATCGCGCCAATTCTACAGCCCTTGGGTCGCCTCCCCGCGCCGTGGAAATTCGTTCAACCAGATGCATGCGCACCGACACGAGTATCAGCGCACTGAGGCAACTTTACCACGCTGCTCAGCAATCTGGAATCGTTACCACAAGTCACGGAAATTTGGCCTGCGAGTGTAACCCCGAAGGGGTAACACGGCCCTCCACTGCTCGAGTCAACGCCGGCTCGGAGGACCTAACATCTGCTCGGGATCCACCCAGCGATCGAAGTCTTCTTCTTTGAGATAGCCGAGCTGACGCGACGCTTCGCGCAAGGTCAAATGCTCACGATGGGCCTTCTGCGCGATCTTGGCCGAGCGCTCATAACCGATGTGCGGGTTCAGCGCGGTCACTAGCATCAGAGACCGCTCCAGATGCCGCGCGATCGTGTCAGCGTCCGCTTCCAGCGTGGCCACCGCACGTTCGGCGCACGATTGGCAAGCATCACCCAGATTGCGTGCGGCCATCAGCAGGTTGAAGATGATCACCGGCTTGTAGGCATTGAGCTCGAGCTGACCGCCCAGGCCAGCGACGCTCGCCGCGACGTCATTGCCGAGAACCTGTGCGCATACCATCGTGAGCGCCTCAATCTGGGTCGGATTCACCTTGCCCGGCATGATCGAGGATCCGGGCTCTCCTGCCTGCATCACCAGCTCACCCAGGCCAGCGCGTGGCCCCGAACAGAGCAGCCGCAGGTCGTTGCCGATCTTCATCAGCGACACGGCGGTGGCCTTTAGCGCGCCCAGGACCTCGATCAGATCGTCATGAGACGCTTGCGCGGCGAAGCGGTTCCGGGCCGGCACAAACGCAAGCCCCGTCAGCTCGGCAAGGCGCTCTATAGCCTTTCCGGCAAAACCGGGGGGCGCGTTGAGCCCGGTCCCCACGGCGGTTCCTCCGAGCGCCAGCTGCAGCAAACGCTGATTCGACGCCTCCAGCGCCTCGAGTCGCTGGTCGAGCTGCGCGCTATATCCCGAGAATTCCTGACCCAGGCGCAGCGGCGTGGCATCCATCAAGTGGGTGCGGCCGATCTTCACGATCGGCATGAACTCTTCGGCTTTTTCGGCCAGCGCATCCCGCATCAAGCGAATCTTCGCGATCGTCTCGCGCCTGATCAGACAATATGCCGCCACGTTCATGGCGGTCGGGAACACGTCGTTGGAGGATTGTGAGCGATTGACGTCGTCGTTGGGGTGGAGCCCGCGGTTGCGATCCAGCAGGCTGCCGCCCGCTTTCACGTGCGCGCGATTCGCAATCACCTCGTTGACGTTCATGTTGGTGTGCGTTCCCGAGCCGGTTTGCCAGACGGGCAGAGGGAACTCGTCGTCGAGCTCTCCTGCGCTGATCTCGTCGCACACGTCGTCGATCTGTTTGACCTTCTCGACGGACAAAACACCACAGAGCCAGTTGGCTCGCGCGCACGCCTTCTTGACCAGCGCCAGGGCGAAGATCACTTCCCGCGGCATGCGCTCCTGACCGATCGGGAAGTTGAGGCGCGAGCGCTCCGTCTGAGCACCCCAATAGCGATGCCTCGGGACTTTCACGTCCCCCAGGCTGTCCCGTTCGATCCGGAAATCCGCGTTCGACGCCGGCTCGGTCATCCCTGGATTATGCGCGCCAGTGCGGCCTTGAGTCCATGCGTTCTCCAGGTTTCGGATTGAACCCAATGCCACGGAAGCAGGCGAGCGGGACCGGTGATTTCGCTCTGCGCAGCCGGTTCCCTCCATGCCCCACTCTCGAATTCCTTCACGCTGCGGGCGGGCGCGGTCGGATCAAAATTGGGGCTGGTCTCGATCTCGCTGCTCGGGCGAGCCACTTTTGCCCGTTCGAGTTGCCGATCGATTTCGCTGACCCAGAGACCTGGCACCAACATCTTGCGCCCTTCGAGCCAGTTCTCGCTGTCGACCACCAGGTACGGCAAGCTCCAGGTATCGTCGTCGACGAGCAGATCCTCCACCAAGCCCACGCTGCGATCTTCGGCCTGGAGTCCGTAACCCAGGAGCGGCTTTATTGCACGAAGCATCTGGCGCGGCCCGGAGCCCGCTCCGCTCTCGGAGCTATCGGGCTCGCTCGCGCGCTCCGCGGCGTAGCTGCCGGCGCTGGTCCGGTTGCGTAGGCACTCGCGGCTCCCTTCCAGAACCAGCCTCCGCGATGTCCAGTCCGCCTTTCGGAGTTCCAGCGGGGAAACCAGGATGCAGCGCCCCGAGAGCCATGCCGTGGTCTTCACGATCAGGTAGCGCACCCGCCACTGGCTTTCATCGAAGAGGAAATCCTCGCAGCGACCAATCTCTCCGTCGAGTGCGCTCACGCGGTAGCCGATCATCCTCGCTGCACTTCTCAACATGGTGCGGTCCTTTCACCGAACTCGGAACAGCGCAGCAGATGCAGGCGCGATGCCAACTCGAGGCGTTCACCGCACATAGACCGTCTTGATGTTCACGAACTCCTGGATGCCAAAAAGCGACAGCTCCCGGCCGTAGCCGGATTCCTTGATACCGCCAAATGGCAAACGCGGATCCGAACGCACCTCTGCATTGACGAAACACGACCCGGCTCGCAAGCGGCCCTTGGCAATCGCCTCTGCGCGCGCACGATCACGGGAGAACACGGCAGCGCCTAGGCCGTAGTTTGTGTCGTTCGCGATGCGGATCGCGTCTTCCTCGTCGATCGCTTCGATGATCGCGCCGACCGGACCGAAAAGCTCCTCGTGATATGCCGGCATCTTGGGTCGCACGTTGGAGAGCAAAGTGGGCGGGTACCAGGCGCCCTCACGCTCGGGGACCGCGCCCCCGAGCAACAGATTTGCCCCAGCCGCGACGCTAGCCTGCACCTGCGCATGCACCCGGTCCCGGATCTCCAGGCTCGCCAGCGGCCCAAGTCGCGTTTCCGGATCCAGTGGATCGCCAAAATGCCGTTTCGCCATGCGCTCCAGCACGGCGGCCTCGAAGGCGGGACGCACCGACTTCACGGCGATCCACCGCTTCGCGGCGATGCAGCTCTGGCCATTGTTGCCGAGGCGACTCTCCACACAAGTGTCAGCTGCGAGCTCCAGGTCGGCGTCAGCCAAGATCAGGTACGGATCGGACCCACCCAGTTCGAGCACCGCCTTCTTCAGTGCGCGCCCCGCCCGGGCGGCGACACTGCGCCCAGCGCTCGTGCTACCGGTGAACGTCACGGCGGAGATGGCCTCGTCTTCGATGAGGGCCTCGGCGATCTCGCTCGGCATGCGCAAGCTGGCGAAAATCGGTTTGGGTACGCCCGCTTCGCGAACCAGATCCTCGATCGCGGAAGCACAGGCCGGCACGAGCGAGGCGTGTTTCAACAGAACGGCGTTGCCCGCCATCAACGCCGGCGCCAAGAACCTGAACACCTGCCAGAACGGAAAGTTCCAGGGCATGATCGCGAGAACCACGCCCAACGGTTCGAAACAAACGTAGCTCTCCGACGCGTCAGTCTCGATCAGCTGAGGCTTCAGAAAGCGCTTGGCATTCTCCGCGTAATATTCACACGCGAGCGCGCATTTCGCGACCTCGGCGCGGCCCTCGAAGACGGGCTTGCCCATCTCGCGCGCGATCAACTCGGCGTAGTCCTGGGACCTTTCCCCGAGGAGCCGGGCCAAATTTCGCAGCACAGTAGCCCGTTCGACGAACGGCTGATCCTGCCAGGCGGGCACCGAACGCGCGGCGCGCCGCGCCAGATCTCGCGCGTCGCGCAGCGACAGCGTCCTTCGGTGAGAGTCTGCTTCCAAAGCATGAGCGCTGATCGCTGCCACTGTCGCCTCCACTTGCCAGTTGTCCAAGCAAGCGGGGTGCCAGAGTTCAGCCGGGCGATCAGTTATTGTGCCGGAGCTTCGTTCGAGGACACTATTGCGCGCTCGTGTTTCTATTCAGGGACTCGAACATCTCGCTGACGAGCGTGGCCATCCGATCGATGGCCCTTTGCGCCCGCTGCATGATGGCCGCATCATGACCGGCCAACGCCGGTTCGAGCAGATGCAGCCCGAGCCGCAAGCTATTGAGCGGCGTCCGCAGATCATGCAAACCTTTGCCGAGCGCGCTCTTGGTGCCCTGAAGCTCGGCGGAAGTCCGAGCCTTGCCTTCGATCTGGGCTGCACGTGTGGCGGCAAGCCGGCACAGCCCCTCGAGAGTTTGGGTCGTGGTCGGATCGGCGCTCTCCGACTCGGCTGCCGCAATCACGCCTACCAGCTGTTCCTGGCTGGACCGGATGATCTGCACCAAATACGGCTGGGAGGGTAAAGGGTTGCCCGAGCCGCTCTGGTCGAGAAACCCCTCTGCCCACTGCTGGAGCTCCGGCGAGGCGTTCGAACGCCCGCTCACGATGGCGCCCCCGCCGTCCCTGAGCACCACCGCAACTTCGCGGCCCGGCATCAGATCCAGGGCCAGCCCTGCAGTCCGATCTGCCAGGTCCGCGAAGTGTTCGCAGGCGACCAGGGCGTCCAGCGAAGAGAGCAGCTGTGCTCCAGCTCCTGTCGATGAAGGATTCAACTGCTCAAGCTCCTGCACTGGCCCCGTTGCTCGCTCCATTGCTCACGGAACCATTGTCCCCGGCATGAGACACGCCGTTGTCGCCGTTGCTACTCGCGTAGCGACCCAGGCGACGGTAGAGCGTCCGCCGATCGACACCGAGGAGCTGGGCGGCTCGTGCCTTGTTGCCGTTGAGCAGCTTGAGTGCGCGCGAAATGTAGCGCCGTTCGAGCTCGTCGAGGGAAATGATCTCTTCGACGTCGTCCGCCGTCATCACGAAACGGTCGGGCCGGTAGGTCCGAATCCGCTCCGGCAGATCCTCGAGCGTGAGCTCTTCGAAGCGTGCCAGGGCGACCGCGCGCTCGATGCAGTTCTCGAGCTCCCGTACGTTGCCGGGCCAATCGTAAACCAAAAGGCGCTCTGCTACTCCAGGTGACAGGTGCCGCACCGATTGGCCCGTGCGATCGGCGAGCTTCTGCAGAAAATGTGAGGCGAGTTTTAGCACGTCGCTGCCGCGTTCCCGCAGAGCCGGCACATGAATGCTCACCACGTTGATGCGATAGAACAAATCCTGGCGAAAACGGCGCTTGGAGACATCGTCCTCCAGATCGCGATGGGTGGCGGTGATGATGCGCGCGTCAAACGGGAGCTCTGTATCCGAACCCACCGGACGCACCACTCGCTCTTGCAACACGCGGAGCAGCTTCGCCTGCATCTCGAGGGGCATCTCCCCGACTTCGTCGAGGAACAGCGTGCCGCCCGCGGCTTCCTGAAACAGCCCGCGCCGCGCGAGCTTCGCGTCGGTGAACGCGCCACGGGTGTGACCGAACAGCTCGCTCTCGAGCAGGTTCGGCGGGACGGCGGCGCAGTTGAGTGCCACGAATGGCCCACGTCCGCTTTCCTTGTGGAGCGCTCGGGCCACCAGCTCCTTGCCCGTCCCGGTTTCGCCGAAGATGAGCACCGAAGCGTCGCTCTTGGAGACGCGGTGGATCAGGTCATTGACGCGACGGATCACCGTGCTGTCACCGATCACCTGAGAGCCTTCCGGCGCTTCGGCAAGCGCCTCGCGCAGCCGCACCACCTCTGACTGCAAATGTTGCGTGCGCACAGCGCGTGCAACGCTCAGCCCGAGCAGTTTTGGATCGACGGGCTTGGTGATGAAGTCATACGCACCGACGCGCATCGCGCCGATCGCCGCCTCCATACTGCCCTGGCCCGTCACGACGATGACGGGGATACCGGGACGCTTGGCCAAGATGCGCTCGCACAGCACGAGCCCGTCCATCTCGTCCATGCTGAGGTCGCTGACCACGGCGTGATAGTCCTTCGCCACGATGAGCTCGAGAGCTTCGGCAGGCGAGGTGGTCGACTCGGTTTGGTAGCCCAGCTGGCGTAGGGAAGCGGCCAGCAACTCGCAGGCGTCCCTATCATCGTCAACACAAAGGAGGCGTTCTGTCATGACTTGTCACTCTGTGGCATGTTTACTCGCTGCCCGTTTGCACGATTCGGACCAACTCTAAGTAGTTGAAATTACTTAGTCGCATATCGCCCCAGACGAACAACAAAGCCCCACTGAGGAATTGCGCCCCGCACACAGACGCACCGGGGGGCCAGTGTTCCACAGATACACGAGGCAATGGGCCACGCCCACCGCGGCTCGGGAGTTGCATCCCGGACCGGCGCATGACCGTCGAACTGACGCCGGCAGCTCCGCCGGCTAGCGAGCCTTTTCATCTAGAACGGCGCCTCGAACCCCTCGCGTTGGAGCGCCGGCTGCTCGAACGTCCCCAACCCGCGCCCAGCCGGGCGACAATTCCTCCCGGCACTCAGATCGCGGAGCGCTATCGGATCACCTCCGTGATTGGCAGCGGCGCAACCGGGGTCGTTTACAAAGCCAAGCACGTCGAGCTCGGGACGCCGGTTGCCCTCAAGGTGATTCACCCCGAGGTGCTGCAAGACAGTTCGTCATGGCGGCGCTTCACGCGGGAGGCCCGAGCCCTCGGAGCCATCCACAACAAACACGTGGTGCGCGTCCATGACGTGGGCTCCTTCGGCGACGACCGGCGCTATGTCGTGATGGAGTTTTTGCGCGGCGAAAACCTGAGTGAACACTTGGCGAACCATGGCCCCTTACCCATCACGCGAGCCGTAGACATCGCGCTCGAGATTTGTTCGGCGCTGGGGGACGCGCACCGGCACCAGATTATTCACCGCGACATTAAACCAAGGAGCGTCTTCCTCGCTCGCTACGCGGCGTGCGAACCCACGGTCAAGCTGTTGGACTTCGGCCTGGCGCTGTTCCTAGATGACGCAAACCAGGGGCCCGCCTCGGCGCGCCAGCCCAACTCCACGCGAGGGACGGGGCCGCCCTGCTACCCCTCGCCGGAATACATCCTCAATCCCCGTCGAGTAGATGGCCGCAGCGATCTGTTCAGCGTGGGACGTTTGGTGCTCGATTTGCTGGCGGACAGGCCCGATGTGCCGTCCGAATTGGTCAATGTCGCGCAGCGCTGCCTAGAAGGCAATCCCGACCGCCGCCCGCAAAATGCCCAGGAATTGAGCGCGGCGCTGGAGCAATTCTCCAGTCGTCGAGCCGGTGCGCGGAAGCAAAATCCGCTCGACGCGTCCAATAGTCGCACACGGTCAGCACGTTGAAGGCGCCTGTCGAGCGCCGCTTCACCGGCGTGTCAGTGCCATTGCGCCCGCACCGTGGCGTTTGGGGAGGCTTCCAGTGCGCCTGGTTCGCACCGGCTCGCCGCGAGGCCCGCAAAAGAAAACCAGACGGTCACGATCGTGACCAGAAACACTTGTAGGATCTTGTTCGGCATCGGTAGAGCTCTGATCTTGCATGCGGCGCGCCAAGGCGCCGGGCGAGACAGAAATGTCAGCTGTGGCTTGTTAGTACCGCCGCAGCGGGCGATACTTCCGAGCACACAAACGTTTATCGGCGGCTTGACGAGGGTAAGCTCTAGCGCGCACCTTTACGTGCTACCGTTTTGGCAGCCTCCAGGACGCCACAGTGACTGAAGTGCAGAAGGGCAAATCGCCGGATTCCTCCCGGCTAGCGGATCCGCAGTCGTGCGACATCCTGGTGGTCGATGACACGCCTGCAAACCTGGCGGCGATCGGCGTCGCGCTCGACGAGCTCAATTATCGACTGGTCAAGGTGCAATCCGGCAAAGAAGCCCTGCGGATGTTGCTCAAGCAGGACTTCGCGCTGGTGCTGCTCGACGTGCAGATGCCGACCATGAGCGGCTTCGAGACTGCGCGTTTGATCCGAGCACGCGAACGCAGCCGCCACGTGCCGATCATTTTCGTGACGGCGTACGACCGGGATGACGAGGAAGTACTCGAGGCATATCGCCTCGGCGCGGTCGACTTTCTGCTCAAACCGATCCAACCCGAAATTCTCAAGGCCAAAACCATCGTGTTCGTGGAGCTGCAACGCCGCGCCTACGCGCTCGAGCGTCAGGCCGAACAAATTCGTTCACATGTACTGCAGGAACGCGAAAGCTGGCTGACCGAGCAGCGCAATCGGATCGAAGCGGAGGCGCTCAAGCAGCGCCTGGAAGAGCAACGCTCCCACGCCGAAGAGCTCGAAGGTCTCAATCGCCGCCTGGCAGAGAACGACCGCCGCAAAGACGAATTCATCGCCGTGCTGGGCCACGAGCTCCGAAACCCCTTGGCCCCTCTCGTGAGCGGGCTCGAGCTGCTCGAAGCAGCCAAGGACAAAGGTGTAGCACGCGCCCGCGTGGTGATGAAGCGTCAGGTGGACCACTTGATCCGTCTGGTCGACGATCTACTGGACATGTCGCGCGTCACGCGGGACAAGATCGAGTTACGCCGCTCTGTCGTGCGCGCGGGTGACTTACTCGACCACGCGCTCGCGCTGTCCACTCCCCTGCTCCAGGAACGCAAGCATCAGGTCGCGATCGCGCGCGAGGGCGAGCGGCTCTTGATCGAAGGGGACGAAGTGCGTTTGACGCAGGTGCTCGCCAATCTATTGAACAACGCCGCGCGCTACACGGAAACGGGCGGCCACATCATGCTCGGCTGTAGGGCGGAAGCCGACGGCGTGGAGTTCAGCGTCAAAGACAACGGGAGAGGCATCCCGAGGGAGCTCCTGCCGCGCGTGTTCGATCTGTTCGTTCAGGAGCGCACCGGTGGCGGCGGCCTCGGCATCGGGCTGACGCTCGTCAAACAGCTGGTGCAAATGCATGACGGTACGGTGTTCGCAAAGAGCCAGGGCAGCGGCCAAGGCAGCGAGTTCTGCGTATGGCTACCCACCTGCCAGCCCGGCACTGCTTGGTCGGGCGACGCGCTCGCCGCCGAGCTCGGGCCAAACCGCGACATCGGCTGCCTGAATGTTGCACTGGTGGAAGACAACGTCGACGTGCGCGAGCTGATGGGTGAAGTGCTAGAAAGCTGGGGGCATGACGTGTGCCAGGCCGCAACGGGCGCGGTCGGTGTCGACCTGATCTTGAAGATGCGGCCTGACATTGCGTTCGTGGACATCGGTCTGCCCGACATGGATGGGTACGAGCTGGCGCGCCAGATCCGAACTGCGCTCGGCACGTCGAAGCCGATGTTGGTGGCGCTCAGCGGCTTCGGCCAGCTGCGCGATCGCGAGCTCGCCAGTCGCGCCGGTTTCGACGATCACCTCGCCAAGCCCGCCAGCCCCGCAGACCTCCGCCGGTTGCTCAGCGAAGCCAGCCGCAGCCGCAGCCAGGAAAGCGACACGCAGATCCGATGAGAACTCTAGTCCCACCCGACACGACTCCACGCAGCAGAAAACAAGTCCAAAACGGCAAGTCGCATCACCCCCCAACCAGCGCTGAGCGGACGTTGGAGCGCGAGCTATTGGGGGCCATGCGCGCGCTGCGCCGCGGCGAATTCGCGGTGCGCCTACCGGACAACTACAGCGGCACCGAGGGGCAGATCGCCGCCGCGTTCAACGAGGTCGCGCAGACTGCAGAACAGCTGGTGCGCGAATCGCGCGACGTGTTCGGTGGTATAGCCAGTGAAGGCCGGACCAAGCTGCGGCTCAAGCGCGCCGGACTGAATGGCGGCTGGCGCGACTACGTCGACTCGGCCAACGCCGCGCTCGATCGGCTGGTAGCGCACAGTCGCGAGGTCACGACGGTAGTGAGCGCCGTTGGCCAGGGAGATTTCACGAGCCGCGTGCTCGAGGACAGTGAAAACGGACCGCTGCGCGGCGAATTCTTGCGCCAGGCGCGCGCGCTCAACGGCGTGCTCGAGCAACTCTCCACGCTGAGCCAGGAGATCACGCGGGTAGCGCAAGACATCGGCGTGGAGGGGCGCCTGGGCTCCCTCGTCGTTTCGCGCGGGACGCGAGGAGCGTGGCGCGACCTCGCGGACGGTGTAAACTTGGTCGCCGGCAGCCTCACGTCCCAGGTGCGCGAAATCGCGCGCGTCACCACAGCCGTCGCCAACGGCGACCTGTCGAAGACCATCGACATCGAGGTGCGCGGCGAAGTGCTCGAGCTGAAGACCACCATCAACACGATGGTGCGCCAGCTGAGCTCGTTCTCGGACGAGGTGACGCGAGTCGCACTGGAAGTGGGCTCCGAGGGGCGACTGGGCGGGCAAGCGCGCGTGCAAGGCGTGTCCGGTGTTTGGCGGGACCTGACGCAGAGCTTTAACGTGATGGCGGACAACCTCACCCAGCAAGTCCGAAACATCGCTGATGTGTCGGCGGCCATCGCCAACGGTGATTTGTCGAAGAAGATCACCGTCGAGGTGCGCGGCGAATTGCTGACGCACAAGCAAAACGTCAACACGATGGTGGATCAGCTGAGCGCGTTCGCCGCTGAGCTCACGCGCGTCTCTCGCGAGGTCGGCACCGACGGCATCCTGGGTGGGCAAGCGGAGGTGCGCGGAGCGTCTGGGGTTTGGCGGGAGCTCACGACCAGCGTCAATTCGATGGCCGAGAACCTGACCTCACAGGTGCGCAACATCGCTGACGTCGTCACCGCCATCGCGGATGGCGACCTGTCGAAGAAGATCACGGTCGAGGCTCGCGGCGAAATCCTCGCGCTCAAGAACACCATCAACTCCACCGTGGACCAGCTGAACAGCTTCTCGAATGAAGTCACCCGCGTGTCCCGCTTGGTGGGCACCGAAGGCCGCCTGGGCGTCCAGGCCACGGTCAAAGGCGTCTCCGGCGCCTGGAAGGAGCTCACAGATCACGTCAATTCGATGGCTTCAAACCTGACGACGCAGGTGCGCGGCATCGCCGAAGTGACGACCGCGGTGGCGAGGGGCGACCTGACGCGCAAGATCGCGGTCGACGCACAGGGCGAAATCCTCGAACTCAAGAACACGATCAACACGATGGTCGACCAGCTCAGCTCCTTTGCCGGCGAAGTCACGCGGCTGGCCCGCGATGTCGGCATCGAAGGCCGGCTCGGCGGGCAAGCCGACGTACGCGGCGTATCCGGAACGTGGCGCCACCTGACCGACGCGGTTAACTCGATGGCGACCAACCTGACCGACCAGGTCCGCAGCATTTCGGCGGTGGCGACGTGCGTGGCCCAAGGTGATCTGACACGCAAGGTCACGGTGGACGCGCGCGGCGAGATGCTGGAGCTGAAGAACACCATCAACACCATGACCGACCAATTGAGCTCGTTCGCCGAAGAGGTGACGCGCGTCGCTCGCGAGGTCGGTACCGAAGGGCGGCTCGGCGGGCAAGCTTCGGTCGAAGGCGTGCGCGGGACCTGGGGCGACCTGACGCAGGCAGTGAACTTGATGGCGTCCAATTTGACCGCGCAGGTCCGCGATATCGCGCGCGTCTCGGGAGCCATCGCGAGCGGCGACCTCACGCGTAAGGTCACGGTCGAGGTGCGCGGCGAGTTCTTCGAACTCAAGAACACCATCAACACGATGATCGACCAGCTCGGTTCCTTCGCCGACCAGGTGACGCGCGTCGCCCGTGACGTCAGCGTGGAGGGTCGACTGGGCGGGCAAGCTCACGTCCACGGCGTCTCCGGCGTGTGGAAGGACCTGACCGACAACGTCAACTTGATGGTCTCGAACCTGTCGAGCCAGGTCCGCGACATTGCCGCCGTCACCACCTCGGTGGCCAACGGCGACCTCTCGCGCAAGATCACCGTAGAGGTTCGGGGGGAATTGCTCGAGCTCAAGGAGACCATCAACACGATGGTCGATCAGCTGAACGCCTTCAGCGCCGAGGTCACGCGCGTAGCGCGCGAAGTCGGGACCGAGGGCAACCTCGGCGGCGCAGCCGTCGTGCGCGGCGTTTCGGGCATCTGGACCGAGCTGACCGACGCCGTGAACCTGATGGCTCAGAATCTGACACAGCAGGTGCGCGGTATCGCGCGCGTCGTGACCGCGGTCGCCACGGGCAATCTCAAGCAAAAATTGGAACTGGACGCTCGCGGCGAGATCGCGACGCTCGTGGAAACCATCAACGGCATGATCGACACGCTGTCCACGTTCACCGAACAGGTGAGCGGCGTCGCACGCGAAGTGGGCGTGCAGGGCAAGCTGGGAGGGCAAGCCGAAGTCCCTGGCGCGGCCGGAGCCTGGCGCGTGCTCACCGTCAACGTCAACGAGCTCGCTGAAAACCTCACGCGCCAGGTGCGCGCCATGGCAGAGGTCGCCACCGCCGTGACCAAGGGAGACCTGACCCGCACCATCACGGTGGACGCCGAAGGCGAAATGGCGCAGCTCAAGGACGACGTCAACCGCATGATCTTCGCGCTGGCCGAGACCACGCGCCTCAACCAGGAGCAGGACTGGCTCAAGACCCATCTGGCTGGCTTTACGCGCATGCTCCAGGGCCAGCGCGACCTCGTGCAGCTGGCCCGCGCAGTGCTGTCCGAGCTCGCGGCCACGCTGGACGTACAGCACGGTGTTTTCTACGTGGCGGAGAGCGACCACGAAGGCCGCGCGTTCAAGCTGGTGGCTTCATACGCCTATCGCGAGCGCAAGAGCGGGGCCAACCGTTTCCGCCTGGGCGAAGGCTTGGTGGGACAAGCCGCGCTCGAACTCAAGCGCATCGTCGTCGGCGAGGTCCCGGAAGACTACGTGCGCATTGGCTCCGGGCTCGGTGAAGGGCGCCCCTGCAACATCGCGGTCGCGCCCATCATTTTTGAGGGCGAGGTCAAGGGTGTACTGGAGCTCGCGACGTTTCAGCCCTTTTCACCGGTCAAGCTCTCCCTCTTGGATCAGCTGATGGAGAGCCTGGGTATCGTCGTCGCGTCCATCGAGTCGCAGATGCGGACGGACGAGCTCTTGCAGCAGAGCCAGACGCTGGCGGAAGAGCTCCAGACCCAGCAAGAGGAGCTGCAGCAGACAAACGAGGAGCTGGAAGAAAAGGCGCGGCAGCTGACCTCTCGCAACAGCGAAGTCGAACGGAAAAACCGTGCCGTCGAGCTCGGGCGTCAGGAGCTCGAGGAAAAGGCCGAGCAGCTGGCGCTGACGTCCCGCTACAAGTCGCAGTTCCTGGCCAACATGTCACACGAGCTGCGCACGCCACTCAATAGCTTGCTGATCCTCTCCGGGCAGCTGTCCAACAACAAGGGCGGCAATCTCACCGGGCAGCAAGTCGAGTTCTCCAAGACCATCCACCAGTCCGGCACGGATCTGCTCGAGCTGATCAACGAGATCCTCGATCTCGCCAAGATCGAATCCGGCACCATGAGCGTCGACGTGAGCGACGTGCAGTTCAGCGAGATCGCGGATACCGCTGAACGTTCCTTCCAACATCTCGCCAAGGACCGCGGTCTCAGCTTCGAGGTGTTGATCGATCCGGCGCTGCCGCCAAGCCTGCGCACCGACGCCAAGCGCCTGCGCCAG
>JAYWEH010000782.1:0-6588 GCA_043780025.1 Deltaproteobacteria bacterium | reverse complement strand
GATCGGCGCGCGACACTCCGAATAGATTGTAGACCATGCCGCGGCTGCCGGACGAAACCCGGTCGAGCGCGACCTTGCCCCACCAGCGGCGCAACCGCAGCGCGGCCTGAGGATCTTTGCGAGTATCGAGCGCCAATACCTGGGTGGGCACCCAATGCGGATCGCTCCAGCGGATCTGGCCCGCACGTTCGAGCAACTCGAGCGATTCATCTTCCACCTCCAGGCTCACACCCACACGTTCGGCGAGCCAGCCGCGCGCGTGGGGAGCCTTGCGATAGCTCCCAAGCTCCAGCGCGCGCAAGATGGCCTGGGTCCAGGGCTTGTCATACGCGACGCGGCGTGCGGCCTCGAGCATCTGCCAGCGCGCGTGAATGGACGGCAATTCACGCGGGTCGACGAGCTGCTCCAAAAAGTCGACCAGGCGCAGCGAGCAGCACTCCACGAGCTGCAAGAAGTCGGGCAACTTGGGCTCCGTCTTGCCCTGCATCCAGCGCGAGATCGCGAAGCGGCTCTTGCCGCTGGATGCCGCCAGGTCGACGATGCTGGTGCCGCCCCGGATGTCATCGAGAAAAGCCGCCACGCCCTCCGGGGTCGCGGGGTCGAACTGCGAGAGCCAATTTGGGGCAGTGCGGTAGAACGCAGCGAACGCCTTCTCCAGCGAAATGCCGGCGCGCCGCGCGGCGCTCAGCGCTCCCGCCGCGGTCGGAAATCCACGCCCCGACTCCCAGGTGTAGACGACGTTGCTCTTGTAGCCGAGACGCCGGCTAAACGCGGGCTGCGAGCGCTTTCCGCGCAGCGCCCGGATCAGATCCGATGCCGCCATCTGATAGTCCACGGGTCCGTCCATATCTGTGAGTTTTGCACACTCATGGGCGGTTCGAGGCCATGAAATGTGCAGCTCGGCTCTGGACACACCGGCCTGGACTCATCAGGATGAAGGTCAGCGGGGCCGTGCGCTCCCGAGGAGTTTCTTCAATGTCGTTTCGCATTCGTCTCGAACTGGGCTGGTTGTGTGGGCTGCTCGCGGGTCTGATCGCATTGCCCGGCTGCTCCGGCGGGCAGACGGGCGATGGCACGGGGACGCTCGACGACGACCAAGACCCCGACGACGGCAACACCACGGGTGAAGGGGGTCACTGCAACTACCAAACGCAGCCCCTCGCGAGTTTGAACGATGCGAGCGAGCTCGGCTTCAGCGCGCAGGACATCCTGAACTTCGCTTTGGCGCCAGTCTCCACCTCGTTTGCGTGGGGCGGCTCCGAGCTGGTCGAGGTCGGCCCCGAGACGGGCGTTGGCACGCTCGACCTGGCTCTCAACTACTCGGGCGGTGCAGTACGCATACGACGCCAAGGGCCACCTCCCTCCGCGGGGGAGGGACCAGGCAACTTGCTCGCCGAGATCGAGGTGAACTGCCCGACGGCGCTCGAAATCGACGTCAGCGGCAGCTTCCGCACCGGTGGCGGCGCCTTGA
The DNA here is from genome assembly GCA_043780025.1 of Deltaproteobacteria bacterium. Lineage (GTDB taxonomy): Bacteria > Myxococcota_A > Polyangia > Polyangiales > Polyangiaceae > SZUA-265. The sequence goes on along the minus strand of JAYWEH010000782.1, from coordinate 5,117 downwards.
ACGAGACCTTCGAGACGATGCTGGTCGCCGAGGTGGCGGGGTTGGCCACTTTCATCGAGCCGCTCGATCTCGAAGACCTCGACGGAAGCCTGGAGGTCCTCAGCACGCGGCCCGCGGGGGGCGTGTTGAAGCAGGTGCAGATCCAGGGCTCGGTATCTCCGCTCGGCAGCTACGGCTCGGTCACCGGCGTGCTCGAGTATCGAACCAACGACGCCGTCGGTGACGCGGCAGTGGGCGGTGCCGGCCAGATCGGCCACTGGCCGGCGGAGAGCGCCTGCGGAGCCGACAACGGCACGCCCGGGCTCTCGGTGGCGGCCGACGCGGATCTCGGCGGCTACACGTCGGCGGATGCGCTCGCGCTCGTGGCGGCCCTGTCCCCCGCCCCGCTGCGCTGGCAAGACGCCACGGAGACCACGCTGACGCTCGCGATCGAGCCTTCGGGCGGTACCTGCGCTCGTTTCGAGCCGGACGACGTCGTGTCCAGCTCCGGGATCTTGATTGACGAACCCGTCTGGCGTCTGTCCACCCCCGTGAACGTTGCGGCGACCAGCGCGGATGGACGTTGGCAGGGCGAATACACGGGCAGCCTCAGCGCAGTGCCGAACCCGAGCGGAGGTTTGGCTCTGGTCCGCCTGAGGGCCTTTATCGACAATGTGGCCCCCGAGAATTTCGCGACGGCCTCCGGATTCAGCGCAGTGGACCTCAGCGGCTACGACTACGGGCGCGTCTTCCTGGAAATCGAGCTCGAGGTCGAGGCCGGCAACCATACGGCACGCGTGCGCGTCGAAGGCGCCACCGAGCCCGATTGCGCGGCGCCCGCCCAGAGCGAGGACCCCAACCCGGCGAATTCGGGCGCGGGGGGCGCGAGTTCAGGCGGCGCCAGCGCCGGCGGTGCCGAAGGCTCCAGCTCTCCGGGCTGCGCGGGTACGAACCTCACGACAGTGTGGAGCGGAACCTTCTAGTGCTCCGAGAAACGCCTAGAGCAACCGGCCTCGCGCATCGACGGCCACCAGCTCGAAGCCGAGCCCGTCGAGCGTGGGCTGAACCTTGGCCTTGTCGCCTGCCACGATGATTGAGAACTCCGATCGCTGGCAATAGCTCTTCGCCGCGGCATTGGCCTGGCCGAGAGTGACCGCCTCCACGCGGCTGGGCCACAGCGTAAACCAGTCGAGCGGACGACCGTGGATGGGCAGCTGCGAGAAACGCCCTGCGACCAGGCCGATGCTCTCGAAGCTGGCGGGGTAGCCGAGCAACGAACCGCTGACGGCGTCATCGCGCTCAGCCGCGCTCAGCGGGCGCGCACCACATACGTCCGACAGCTCCTTCAGGACTTCGTCCAGGCTGGCCCGCGTCACATCCGTGCGCACGTCGCTGAAGATGCCGAAGAAGCCGGCCTGGCGGAAGCGCTGAAACATGCTCACCGCGCCGTAGGTGTAGCCCTTCTCTTCGCGCAGGTTGAGGTTCACCCGACTCGTAAACGCTTCACCGAAGCTGCGGCTGAACACGCCGCTCGAAAAAAGATCCTCCGCATCGACGCCCGGCGCACGCCGTACCAAGCCGATCACGCTCTGGGCCGCCCCCGGATAGTCTACGAAATACAACTTGCCGGCACCAGGCGCGTTCTCGAGCGGCTGCGTCTCGACCTTGGCCGTGCCTGCCCAATTGCCGAACGCGCGCTCGAGCTCTCGGTTCACCTCATCGCGATCGATGCCGCCGATCACGACGAAGGCGGCGCCTTCGCCCACCATCGTGCGCTGGTACTGTGCCTTCACGTCGGCGAGCGTCAGCGTCTCGAGCGTGTCTCGGGTGCCACTCGCCAGCCCGCTCGCGTAGCCGTCACCGAACAGGGCCCGGTACATGGCCGCACGCCGGCCCGAGTGAGCATCCGCCTCGCTCGCCAGCGCTTGCGCGATGTGCTGGCTCTTGCGACGCTGAAATTCCTTCTCATCGAAGCGCGGGCGCCGCACGATGTCCGCGAGCAGATCGACCGACGCCTGGAAGTTCTCCTCGATCAGATGCAGGCTGAGCGTGAGCGAGTCGATGCTGGCCGACGCGCTGTAGTCTGTTGCCAGGGCCTGCAGCCGTTCATTGAGCTCGAGGGCGCTGTACGCCCCCGCGCCCTCATCCAGCATGTCCGCCATCAGTGTGGACAGGCCGGCTTTGCCCGCCGGGTCCGTCTCCGAGCCGCGCGGAAGCACGAGCATCAGCGACACCAGCGGCACGCTGCCGTGCCGGCGGTGGTAGACGCGCGCGCCACCCGAGAGCTGCCACAGCTCCGGCGCCGGAGGTGCCCAGACGCTGGCGGGCCCCGGCACCGGTAAGCCGGAACGATCAGTCGACCCTTCCGCCGCCGCGGCGGACTCGGCCGGTACCGCAGGCTCGCTGCCTCGCGAAGCGCCACACGCCGGCAGCGCTGCCATGAACAGTAGTGCGGCCCCTGCCGATGCCCGACGCCGTGTCCGGTGCGCCGCTCGTTGATTGTATTGTGACATCAGTGCACCTTCCCGGCCGAAGCCTCGCCGCGCGCCTTGCCCTGAGCCGGCGTGGTGCCCGCGGAGGCGGCCTCCTTCTTGCCGGGAACGATGTCGATGCGGACAAACTTGGTAAGGTCCAGGTAGCGCTGCCCGGCAGCCTGCACGGCCGCGGCGGAAGCCCCCACATAGCGCTGCAGGTCTTCGCTCAGATAGTCACCGCGACCGGCCAGGTGATAATACGAGGCCAGCGTGCTGGCGCGCGATTGGACGCCCTCGATGCGACCAAAAAAGCTCTTCTTGTAGGCGCTGATGGCGCGCCCGAGCTCTGCTTCGCTCGGCGGCGTGGCCAGCGCCTTGGTGAGCGCCCGTAGCAGCTCCGTATAGAGCTCGGCTACGTCGTGCCCCGGCGCAGCAGTGGCCTCTACCACGTAGAAGCTGGAGAGCGCCTGAGAGACCTGATAGGCGTCTACCTCCTTGGCGATCTTCTTCTCGTAGACCAAGGGCTGATAGAGCCGGCTGGTCTTGCCACCCGTCAGCACATTCGAAAGCAAATCGAGCTCCGCGTCGCCCGCCGCGTAAATGGCGGGCGTGTGCCACGCGAGATAGATGCGCGGCAAAGGCACTTCGTCCGGCTTCTGCCAATGCACCGCCTGCGGAGCAGGCAGCGTCGCCGCGGGCCTCGGCGCGCGCTGTCCGCCCGGGATCTTGCCGAAGTAGTGCTCGACCTGCTGCTTCGCCTGCGCACCATCGAAGTCCCCGACGAGCGTCAGCACCGCGTTGGCGGGTACATAGTACTGCTCGAAGAACTGCTTCACGTCAGCGAGCGTGGCGGCGGTCAGGTCTTCATGAGAGCCGATCGGGATGTGACGGTAGGGGTGCCCCACCGGGTAGAGCGCTTCCCCCAGATAGGCCCAGGCCATGCCGTACGGCGTGTTCTCGTAGCGCTGCCGGCGTTCGTTTTTTACGACCTCGCGTTGATTGTCGAGTTTCGCCTGGCTGAGCGCGGGCAGCAGGAAGGCCATGCGATCGGCCTCCATCCACAGCGGCGTCTTCAAGTAGTTGCGCGGCACCCGCTCGTAGAAGTTCGTTCGATCCCGACTGGTGGTGCCGTTGACTTCTCCGCCCATGGGCTCGTACGGCTTGAAGTACTCTTGATCGAAATGTTCGGAGCCCTGGAACATCAAGTGTTCGAACAGGTGCGCGAAACCGGTGCGGCCCGCTCGTTCGTGCCCCGAACCCACGAAATACAAGACCTCGACGGCGACGACCGGCAGCGAATGATCTTCACTGGCCAACACCGTGAGGCCATTGCTCAGTTGATACTGCTCGACCGGCAGGAGTAACGCGGGCGCTGCGTTCTTCTCGTTCACCAGAGCGGGCAGATTGTTGGCCGGCGTTGCTGCCACCGGCTCTTTTGCCACGGCCCCCGACGAATCAAAAGCCAGCGCAAAACCCGCTGTGAAGGCCATTGAAACCCATTTCATGGCGACCACCTTGGTGCGGCCCTGTTCGAATGTCAACCGACGGTCAGCGCGCACGAGCAGCCGGCGCAGCGAGCTGTGCCGCGCGTTCCCGCGCTCGCATCATCAGGTCGATCAGCTCCCCCGCATCGTGCTCGTCGAGGAAATAGTTGTACTCCGGATTGTCACTCGTCAGCTCCGCCATGGGCGAGCCCGCGGCATCGAAGAAGAACGTGCGCGGTACGTAGTCCCCGTCCGGCACGTGCCGGGCGCTGAGCTCTGGATGGCCGTCTCGCTCCACGCGAATCATCACGAACGAGGCCGAAAGTTCGACGACCTCCGGAACGTGGAACAGACGGCTATAGTTGTGACAATGCGGGCACCAGTCCGTATAGAAGACTAGCAGCACGGGCTTGCCGCTCGCGCGGGCCTCAGCAAAGCCCGCGTCGTACTCGCGCCAGGCCACCCGCGCACCGTTCCAGTCCACGACCGCCGGCACATCCGGTTCGAGCGCAGGTGTGGCGGGGCTGCACGCGCTCGGGAGCAGGGCAGCGCTCAGCAATAGAGCTGCGACGAGCAACTGGGCTGCCGAAGGCGCGGCCCCACGCAACCTCGAGAACGCTGCGCGGCAGAACGGCTCGGCACGCCGGATCACGGATTGAAGACGCTCCACGGAACCGCCGTAGCACGAATGCCGGCGGCCGCCCCGAGCGGCCACTCGCCTCAATACAAACTCATCAACCCTTCGGCTCCCTCAATCGCCTTCTGCTCGAATTGTTCCGAGAGCCAGCGAGCGCGCGAAGGTTGGCCCGGGTTGCGATAGCCGTAGACCACACACCAACGGGTGGGGCTCGTGGGTCGCCGCGGCGTCACCGCGTGCAACGCGTGGGTCCACATCAGCAGCACGCTCCCCGGGGGCGCGCTCAGGTGCTCGATGCAGAGCGGTTCGCCCGTTACCGGGTGCCGCTTCCCCGCGAGCCAGGTTTGCTCGAGCTCGCGATCCGTTTCTGCCTTGATGATCGAATCGCGAAACAGATGGCTCCCCGGGACGGCCTCGAGCCCCCCGTCGTCCGACTCGAAGCCATTGACGTAGAAGAAGATGCGTAGAAAGCCGAGCTTCGGCTCATCATCGGCGTATTCGTGCGTGTGCCAGCGCAGGCCTGGGTTGGCCGCCGCGCGGCTC
>JAYWEH010000781.1:0-6590 GCA_043780025.1 Deltaproteobacteria bacterium | reverse complement strand
GTCGAGCGGCTTCGGCGCTGTACTCCGCCGCGCGCTGAAGCTCGCCGGCGCCCTGCAGGTGCAGCGCCAGGCGCTCGGGGTCGACGTCACTGGTTCCGGCCCAGGCTCGCGCGAGCTCCGCGTGCAGCGAGCGGGCTTCGTCGTCGGAGAGGGCCGCGGCCAGCGCTTCACGAATCTTGTCGTGGTAACATTCGACTTCGCCGCGGCGTACTCCGCGCCGCACGAATTGGTTGTCCCGCAGCGCATCAAAGGCACTCCGCTCGGCATTCGCTGCCGCCAGCACCACCTCGAGCGGCACCGAGCCGCCGGACAGAGCGATGCCACAGAGCAGCTCTCGGGCCTCGTCCGGCAGGGTCTCACAACGGGCGAGCAAGAGCTCCGAGAGCGAGCCCGCGCGGAGGTCGTCCGCTCCGCATTGCCGCGCGTGCCGGGCGAACTCGCCGAGCAGAAATGGATTGCCTCGCGCCTCCTCCACCACACGCGCCGGGAGCTCGTGGCCCACGAGCACTGCCGCATGTTCCGGGGGCAATGGGCCGATGTCGAGCTGGCGAAAATCGAGACGGATGTCGCTCGACAGCGTGGCGTAGATGGGCTCGAGCTGGGCGTAGTCACCGTCGCGCTGGCTGCCCACGAACAAGAGCTGTGGAGCTCCGGCCTGCCGGAGCAGGTGGAACAACAGCGCGACCGAATCGGCGTCGGTCCACTGCAGGTCGTCGATGTGAAGCACCAAGGGCGCGCGGTCGCACAAGCTACCGAGCAGCTCACCCAGTGCGACAAAGCCGCGCCGGCGAATCTCATGCGGATCGGCACCCGCGCGCGCCGGTGCACCGGCGAAGGCAGGTAGGCGACCGAGCACGGGGAAGAGGCGCGTGAGGGCCCAGGCTTCGCGCGGGGTGAGCACCGCCGCTTCCTCTCGCGACAGACGCCGCAAATGGCGAGACAACTCGTCGACGATGGCATCGAAGGCCTTGAACGGCACCGTCTCGCGCTCGTAGCAGCGCCCGCGCAACATCACGGCCGGCGTGCTGGCGCCGAGCTCGTCGAGGAAGTTCGCCATCAGCGCGCTCTTGCCGATGCCGCTCTCGCCCCGCAGCATCACCACCACCGGCTTCGGCCCCTCTACGGATGTCCTGTAGGCAGCGCGCAGCTCGGCGAGCTCCCGCCCGCGCCCCACCAGGGTTATCTTGGGTTCGGGAAGCAAGTTGCTGCGAAGGCTCGGGCGAAGCTGCCCCCCGACGCGCTCCAACAACTGCTGACCCGTCGGGCGAGCGCTCGGGTCCAGCGCCAGGAGCGCGCTCGCGAGCGCGCTCAAATCCTCGGGAGCATCGGGGGAGAATTCGAGCACCGACGGGGCCGCCGCAACCTGCTTGGTGGCGAGCATCTCCCGCACACGCCCGCGGAAGGGCAGGCTCCCCGTCAGCGCCTCGAAGAGCAGCACGCCCACCGCGTACCAGTCGCTGGCCGCGGTCGCCTCGCGCCCGGCTGCCTGCTCCGGGGCCATGTACGCGGGCGTGCCCGAAACACTGAGATCGGCCACCGTCTGTCCGATGCCACCGAGCTCCGGAGCGGAGACCAACCCGAAGTCGAGCACGACCACGCGACCGTCGCGATCCACCATCACGTTGCTGGGCTTGAGATCGCGATGCAGCTTGCCCGCGCGGTGGATCGCAGACACTCCTCCCACGAGCTGGGCGAGTGCGTCGCGGAGCTGGCTCAACATGCCAGGCCTCGTCTCCCGCTCCAGGCGTTCGATCCAGGCGTCGAAGCGCTCGCCGTGCACGAGCTCCATGGTGAAAAACCAGATCTGGTTGTCGGCGAAGAGCTCGTAGAGCCGCACCAGGCTCGGGTGGCTCACGTCCGCGAGTGCCCGGAACTCGTTCTTGAGCCGGTAGATGCCGGCGGGGTCGACGTGTGTCAGCGTCTTGAGCGCGACCTTGCCCTTGCGCTCGTGATCGAAGGCCTCGTAAACGACGCCCATGGCTCCGGCGCCCAGGTGCCCCAGGATCTGGAACCGCCCGCTCGCCAGCTTCGCACCGGCGCGCAGCGCGGGGCGCGACCCCGAATCACTGGCCGCCTCCCTGAGGAACGCATCGAAAGACTCTGCCTCGCCGCCGATCGCCGCGTTCTTCTTGGTGTCGATCACCCAGTCTCCTCAGGACCATTAACGAGCGTGGCTGCCGCTCTCAAAAGTGGTGCAACACAGTCACAGCCGGTCCTGGTGGGCACCGAGCGCGGGGCCGCGGCATGCAACCAGACACCTGGGTGGGCCAGCGACCTTCTACCCACCACCAGTCACCTTCAAATGAACAGCGGATCGCCCCGTACCATGCATGTAGTGGCCTATAAAAGGCATTATTGTGCCTTTATCCGGACAATCATGGCAGAATTAGGGCTCGTATAAGCCAATTTACGCCACCTTATAGATATGCTCAGGGCAACTAGCTACCCTTGACTTGTCCATTCATGGCCTGTTTCTGGTCTAGTGAGCCTCTCAGTGGTCGATTCGAGTACTCCCCCTGGCTGAATTGCGTCAGGATCGCCACGAGGAGTCGCCATGGTGCGCAGGATCAAGAAAAAGCCCAAGCGGCGCGGTTATGTTCGCCCTTCGCGGGCTCGCCCCAAGGTCGGCTGGAGCCTCCGCGAACTCGCCCGGCTCGCCGGTATCAGCCCACGCACGTTACGCCTCTATCTCCAGAAAGAGGTGTTGCCCCGTGCGCCCTTCTCCGGCTCCGCCACGCGCTACCAGCGCCGCCACTTGCTCGCGCTGCTCGCGATCCGGCGCCTGCGCACGCGCGAAGGCCTCGACCTCGCCGCCATCCGCACGCGCCTCGCCGCCCTGCCCGCTCCGGAGCTCGAAACCTTCGCCACCGAAGACGTACCCCCGGGTCCCCTCGCCGAGGCCCTCGGCCTGCGCCCTGCTCCGCCACCGCGCAACGAACCAGGTCCTGTCATGCCGAGGGTCCCGCGCTGGGCACGCCTCGAACTCGCGCTCGGCTTGGAGCTGCACGTGAGAGACGACGCGAGTGCGCCGGTGCTGGAGCTGGTGCGGCGTGTGCGGGAGCTTTGCGAGAAAGACCCCTCTTTGGGGCAAGGGGGTTTGGTGGACGGGCTCTCCTGGTCCGACACGGAAGGTATGAACGAACGTGTCTACGGGGACCGCGGTTGATCGCCATAGATACCAACATTCTCGTCTACAGCCACCGTGCGGACGCCTGGTAGGTGCGGCCGCGTCTGAGCTGATCACGTGGCTTGATCGAACGCCCCTCGCGCCGCACCGATCGGCAGGAACATGCGTCTCGGCCAGCTTTCGTCCGTCACCGTGACGAAGTCGTACTTCGCGTAGAAGCGTTCGGCGTCCTGGTCCTTTGCGTCGACGATGACACCCATACAGCCAAGAATGCCCGCCGCGTCGACGACCCTGCGCAGGGCGTCTATCAACAGTTTCTCGCCAAGTCTTCGTCCCTGCGCACGCTGGTCGATTGCCAGACGACCGATGAGCGCGACGGGCATCAGATACTTCGGGAGCTTCTTCTCCACCACCTTCGCGACCTGCACTGATTCAGCGACGGCCATGCTCAGCGTGTAGAAGCCGAGCACGGGTGGAAGCGACCTTGGGTCGTCCTGCCCGCGACGCAACACGTATGCGCGACCAATGCCGGCAGAATCGTTCGCGATGGCGTGTCGCGCGAGGTAGTCGTCGAGCGCGTGCTTGCCGCACGAGAAGCCTGCCTTCGCATCGGCGGGCTCGATTGGGCTCGTAGCGTAAGCGGAGCCGTACCCGTTCACTTGCCGTGGCGCTTGGCAGCCGCGCGTAGGCGCGGGCTCGCCTGTGGGGCTGCCTCAGTGAGCTTCTGCATCTTTGCAAGAGCCTCGGCGGGCAGCGTGAGCTTTTCGGGCTTGAGCGCCCACTCCAAAGCCGAAAGCGTCGGAGTGGCGATCTCACACGCCGGTTGCGACGAACCCGGGTCGAACGTCACCAATCTCCGACCGCGGCGCACCTCGATGACGGCTTTGAGAAACAGCGCGAGCGCTTCATCAATGAGCTGGCTGCGGCTGAGTCCGAGCTCGTCCGCGAGCTGCACGACCGCGTTGCCTCGATTGTCAGGGATGGTGGCTTCAAACCGCATGGAAATCTCCTTCCCTCAATAGTGAGGGATAATTGAGTTATACGAAACAACGTCCCGTTTGGCAAAGGTGAGCGATTTAACTATCTATATTTATTACGCATTTATTCCGATAAACGTGGGTTTCCAAGTCGCGGCGGCTCCGAACCACGATGAGCCGTCCCGAAGAGGAATGGGCCTAGCCCGCGATGTGGCCGATGCTGCCCAAGGCCTTACGCGGTACCGCACATCGTGGGAGCGCAGACCAACAAATTCGCCGCGCAACCGGTTCGCGGTCTCTCAGCACGTCCGAAAAAGTGCACCGCAGCAACGCGATGACAAGCCGTCGAAGCGGTTCCACGAAACCGGGCGTTTTTACCGAGTAATCGTTGCGATTTGCACACATTGTGTGCGCTGGAAACGTTTTCATCAGGGGCACGTCTAGAGGTATTGTTCGAGTCGCTCCGGCGCAAATCCTGTGGGTCCGGAGAGCGCTAGTGCATCGTGGAGGCCGCTCGTGATTCGATTCAGCAGGGCTCATAAGAACAACACCACCTGTGCAGCGACGTTGGTTTCGCTCATCGCGCTCGCCGCCTGCGGCGCCGACGTGGGTTCGCAGAACAACGCCGAAGTTCCTCCATTCGGAGGCGACCTCCCGGAAAGCACCACCAACCCGATCAACCCAGCGGGCAACCCCAACCCGCCGGGCACGGACGTGCCGCCTGCCGGAACGGACGCGCCGGGTGAGGACAATCCCGACGGCGTCCCGCTCACGCCCCCAACCGAGATCGACGATGGCGATGGCGACGACGATCCACCAACGACAGACCCGCCAACCACGGATCCCCCAACAACCGATCCGCCAACCACGGATCCTCCAACGACCGATCCGCCCACCACGGATCCCCCAGCGACCGATCCCCCCGTGGCTCCGCCCGTCTTCGAGCCGCCGGCTTTCGTCGAGAACAACGGCACCAACTGCCCTCTCCCGCAGTTTCCAAGCCCCGACGCTCTCCCGGTCATCGGCGATCTGCCCGATCCGTTCACCAAGCTCGACGGCACGCGCATGACCAGCCGCGCGGAATGGCGTTGCCGCAGGCAAGAGATCAAGGAGCTGGCCGAGCAATACATCTACGGCGACAAGCCGGCACGGCCCCAAACCGTGACGGGCACGGTGTCCAACACCAACATCACGGTCAACGTGTCCAATCAAGGCCGGAACGCGACCTTCAACGTCGGCGTCCAGTTACCCGCGAATGGCACGGCGCCCTACCCGGCGCTCATCAGCTTCGGCGGCTTCGCCCATACCGATGTCGTGCGAGCCGAAGGCGTGGCGGTCATCAACGTCACTCCGAGCACCATCGGGAACGAAGGGGGCTCGAGAGCCAACAAGACCGGCGCTTTCTATACCGTCTACGGCAACACGAGCTTCACCGGCTTGCTCGCTGCCTGGTCCTGGGGCATCAGCCGCATCATCGACGTGATCGAGCAGTCGGGCAGCAACACCATCGACCCGACCGCCTTGGCGGTTACCGGCTGCTCGCGCAACGGCAAGGCAGCCTTCGCGATTGGCGCCTTCGACGAGCGCATCGCCCTGACCATCCCCTTCGAATCGGGTAGCGGCGGCGTACCGATCTGGCGTGGCATCCCCGGCGAAGGTGCGCAGAGTCTGAGCAGCGCCTTCGGTGAGACTTATTGGCTCGGTGACGCCTTCGGCGCGTTCATCAACAACGGCCAGGGGCGGCTGCCCATCGACACGCATGAGATCGTCGCCATGGTGGCGCCGCGTGGACTGCTCGTGCTCGACAACCCGTACATCGCGAACCTCGGCCCGGAGTCGGCGCACGTGGCCGCGCTGGCGGGTGCGGAAGTGTTCCGAGCCCTGGGTGCCGGGGAAAACATCTCCTACATCTCGGCGATCAACGACGGTGCGCACTGCAGCGCCAGGCCGGAGTTCGTCGAGCCCGTCAGGCAAGCCGTTCGCAAGTTCCTGACCAAGACGGGCAATACCCCCGGCTCAATCCGAGCCAACGCCTCCGCGACCGGGAACCTTGCGGAGTGGCGCGATTGGACGACGCCGACACTGAATTGAAGCCCTACGTCGCTTGATTTGGGGCCCTGATTCGCCCAAACTGCGGGGCAAATGCGCCATACGAGGTTGGGCGGCTCGATCTGCGGGCTGTTGTGTGCCTTGCTCACCCCCGCCTGCAATGACGACTTGGTCGAAGATGTGCCCACGGACGTCTGCGCCTCCGGCAAGCGTTGGGCGGGCAAGCTCACGCCCAACGAAGAGATGTACCCAGGGCGTGACTGCGTGGGTTGCCACAAGGAGTATGACGGACCGGAGCTCATGGCAGGAGGCACGGTCTACGGGTTGCCCGATCCGGAGGGCGCGCGTACCACGGCAAACGACTGTTTCGGTGTCGAAGGCGCCCGCGTCACCATCACGAGTGGAGACGGCCGAGTCCTTCAGACGCTGACCAACCG
>JAYWEH010000780.1:0-2793 GCA_043780025.1 Deltaproteobacteria bacterium | reverse complement strand
CGAAGCGCCGTGCTTCTTCGGGAGAATCTCCAATTGGTACTTGAATGGATGTCGTAGCGTACCGCTGCCTGGGACGGTTGGGGGTGCGTTGCAGGACTTGAATTCCGAACAGGCTGTCAAAAGGCGACGCTACTTGACCCACAGCAAGCTCCTGAAGTGTTTCGACTTCGCGAGGCAGAGGCACTGCCTCGCGCGTAGACCAGGCCCCCATGTCGCCGCCCCGCAGCGCATCGACGTGCTCGGAGTGCTCGTCGACCAGACGAGAGAATGAGCTCGGCTTTTCAACCGCTACTTGGTAAACCTGATTCGCGAGCGATAGCGCTTCTTCTCTCGACCTCTTGGGGATGGGGCGGCGTGCCAAGTAGGCGCGCAACCAGGGTGCATCATCGTAGCCGATGACCACGTGGGCTCCGCTCACCGTCTCTTCTCGGGGCGGCTGCTGGCGCAGGAGCACGTGAAAGCCGCAAGTGCTCTCCACGGGTTTCGAGACTTCGCCGATCCTGATCGCCGCGAGCGCGTCGACTACCTCTGGAGCCAGACTTATCTGACCCGCAGGCAAACCACCGAGAGATCCGCCCCTGTCTCGGCTAGCGGCGTCTTCGGAATGCCGTGCCGCGAAATCGGCGAAGCGCGCCGGCGTAGCCGCGGCCTCTTCTGCGACTGAGCGCGCGAGAGCGAGTGCCTCGGCCCGCGTCCGTTCCGGCACGGGCGGGGCGGCGGACCAGAAGGGCGGCTTGAAACAGATGACCGACGGTGGCACTTCTCGATGCCGTATCAAGATGTGCGAAACCCAAAGTACCGAATTGTCGAGCGCCGCCGGACTCACGAGCCGCCAGCGCCCTCGGGGATACGGTGCAACCCAATCTGCATGGCGTGTGTACACTACCGTTGCCGATCCTTGGGGGGACTCGGTAGGTGACGCGCCAGGTGTAGAATCATCCGTTCGCTGCGGTGGTGACATGGAGGCCGGCGCGTCGGCGTCTCGCCCGCACGCGCTCAGGAACGCGAGGAATGTGCAGCCGCGTATCAGGCGTAAGAGTGTTGTACACATTTTTTTCTTTCAAGGCTCGAAGGGCAGCGCTCGCGCGCTGCCCTTCGAATCATCTTAGTTCCGGACTCTGAGGGATTGATGCGTAGACAAAGCGCAGTCGTTCACACCGGTCGTGCATTTGTTCACGCCGTTGACCGTCGAGTCATGTTTGCGGCAGGACGGTTCAAAACCTCCAAATTGGCCGGTGAAGCCCTGTGCATCGGCATCCACGCCCGCGTCCAGGGCAGCGCAGATACGCTTGGGCTGGCTGCCTACCGCCAGGTCACCTTTGCCGAAGCCCTTGACGCCCGGGCCGTTAGAACATTGGAGCAGCTGGGTGAACGGGAGGAATGGACCGTTGGTGAAAGCGGCTCCGGCTGGAACGGTGCAATTGAGGGCAGCCGCGCCTGTGGCGGATGACAAGAGCCCGAGGATGCCAGCTATGATTAGGTTTCGTTTCATGTTCATCTCTTCCTTTTCGGTTGTTGATCGCTGTCTCTGCCAGCATGGGCTGGCGCGAGTTCCGTCAGGCGTTCCGATGACGTCCCGTCGACGTCTCTGCTCAGCGCCGCTGGGAAGGCGACGATCCGCGAGAGCGGTCGGGGTCCGCCTCTGCCCCGTTCTCGCCTAGCTCCAGGTTCAGGGTGAGCCGCTGCCCGGGCTCGAGCTGGACGAGCCGCGTAACCGTTGCGCCGTCGATCGCCGCGCTGAGCCGGTAGCTTCCCGGGGGCAGCCAGGGGATCGACCACCGCCCGGCGGCGCCTGTTGCCGTTTCGCTGCCCGTCGCCTCTGACTCGTAGGTGATGTCAAATGAGGGCACGGGACGTCCGCCGCGCTCCAAAAATCCCTCCAGCGATCCATAGGTTGGTAGCGTCACGACGACGCTGTCGCTTCCGGCTCGTACATCGGCTGCTACAGCCGCTCCCGAGGGGGCGCTGACGTGCACATCGTAGAGGCCGAGGGCGAGCCCTTCGACCGAGAAGTAGCCCTCGTCATCCGTCAACACAGGCTGACTCGAGAATGCGGCCTCCCGCACCTGCGACTCCGCGGGGTTGACCCGTACCCAAGCATCAGGGACGGGTTGCCGCTGCTCATCCAGGACTTGCCCCGCCAGCAGAGTCGTCTCTGGGAGCGATAGATGGACCTCGGCAACCTGTCCATCGCGATCCAGGACCGCGATGGCGTTGCCACGGGCGCCCGGAGCCGTCCCCTTGGCAGTACCAGAACCCATGAACGCGCGGTACTCGCCCAACGGCAAGTCGTTGATGCCGAAACCTCCATCCATGGGCTGCATTCGGCGCGGAGGCGAATGCGCGCCCTGGACGAATGCTGCCATCTTGTCCAGATCGGGCGTCACGCTACTCGTGAGCGAGGCCCTGATAGACCCCAGCGCAGCGGCACGCAGTACGACTGGAGGCGCGCCCTTATCCGACAGCGCGACCCTCACGGGTTCGCTGCGGCGATCTAGCAGCAGACACTCGTAATTGCCCGGGTCCAGCCCTGCGCAGCGGAAGCTGCCGTCGATCTCGGCCGGACATGTGATCATCCGTTGGCTCTGCGCCGGATCCCCAGGCGGAGAAAGCGTGGCACGCCGCTGTATACCGACGCGCGCTCCGCTGAGAGGCTGCCCGGAGGCGGACTCCACCACTCCCACAACAGCGAGCCCTCGACGCAGATCCCAGTGACGCTCGAGCGACGCGCCCCCGACCTCGACAACGTCATTCACTGGCACCGCGCCGTCGCAATAGACCTCTGCTGTGTAC
>JAYWEH010000779.1:0-6594 GCA_043780025.1 Deltaproteobacteria bacterium | reverse complement strand
CCGTGCGCCGCGCCGCAGCCCACCCGTGCGCTCGCATCGTGAAACTGGCGGACAATCGCGACAACTCCGACGAAGCCCGGCTGGCCCTGCTCGCGCCCGCGCTGGCGGAGAAGCTGCGCGCCAAATACGCGTGAGCGCGCGAAATCCTGAACGGTGATTGAATGGCGTCATCCGACGCAACGAGTGGAAGCTGATCCCCGCCTGGGAGGTCGGCCCTCTCGGAGTGACGGCTTTGCCACCCACGCCATCTACTTTGACCACCCCGCCCGCAACTCCCGCGCCCTGCGGATCTCCTCGCGCGTCATCGGGCCGCGCATGAACGACATCGCCCAGCGCGGTTGTAACAACACTGGCCCGCCTTCGGCGTGCGCGTCGCGCACCAAAAACCAGCGCGGCTTGAGGCGCTTCAGGGTGTTGTCCAGCGCTGGCCCGTCGCCGTCACCCGCGGCCGTGCGCAGGCCTTCGACGATGCGCTCGCGGTCCGCGTCGGTTTGCAGGCGCCCGACGCACCAGAGGCCCGCGTTGCTGAGGGCGCGGTAGTCGAGGTCCATGGGGTTCTGCGTGGCCACCAGCACGCCGACGCCGAAGGCGCGGGCTTGTTTGAGCAGCGCCACGAGCGGGCGTTTGGTGGGGGGATTGTTGGGGTGCGGTGGCAAGTAGCCGTACACTTCGTCGAAGGCGATGAGCGCTCGCAACCGCCGGGTGCCCGAGAGGCTGCGCACCCACGACAGCACCTCTTCGAGCAACACGCCGAGCACCAGCGCCCGCTCGTCTTCGTCCAGGTGCGCCACGCTCACCACCACCGCCGGTGTGCGGCCATTTTTGGGTGTGAGCCATTCGCCGATGTCCAGCGTCACTCCTTCGCGCCAGCTCTCGAACGTCGGTGACGCGAGCAGTGAATTGAGCCCGGCCGCCAGCGCGCCGCGATCCTTCTTCGACACGAAAGCATCCAGCTCCAGGGCCCCCATGCGCTCGATCGGCGGCTCCGCCAGATCGCCGAGCAACGCCTCCAGCGACGCGCTCTGCCCCGCGCGCAAGCGCCGCTCCGCCAGCACCGACAAGAGCACATGCTCACGGCTGCGCGCCGGATCTGAATCCCGCCCCACCAACCGGAGGAGCAGTGACACCGCCGCCGACAGCGCCGCGCGCGCCCCCTCCGGATCGCGCACCCAGCGCTCCGTGTGCCGCTCCAGCGCCGACAGCACGTGCAGCCGCTCCCCACCGCTCGACCCGGGCGTGATCACGCGCACCTCGGTGTCGAGGCAATACTTTGCGAGCTCCGCTTCCCCGATGCCCCAGCCCTCCAGGCCACGGCGACGCTCCTCCGCCAGCTCGGCCGCGATCTGATCGTGCGGGCGCTCATCCGTCGCCGCCGCCAGCGGCTCCACCCAGGGCAGGAACGAAGCCGGCTGAAACGTGGGGAACGACAAGAGCAAGTTCGACAGGTCTCCCTTCACGTCGATGAGCAGCGACGGCACCTTCGAGCGCAACGCTTCCTCCATCATCACGAACAAAAGTCCAGTTTTGCCAGACCCTGTCATCCCCACCACGACGGAGTGCGTGGTCAGGTGATGCGCCGGCAGATGAAACGGCGCGCTCTCAGTGGGGCGGCTCAGCGGACGGGCCGCCCCCAAATACAAATCCGCTCGCTTTGCCATGACGCATCGCCTTTCGTGTCGTTCGTTCCCGAGCCGCGCCCGTCAGCCATCGACGAACGGCGTCTCCCCTGGCAGGCCCTTGCCCGTAGACTTCGCCGCCAACTTCGCGGCAGTCACTGCGGCCGCCAATTCCGGCGTCCCCGTCACCAACGTCGGCACGGTTGCGCTCTTGCCGTTCAGCTCCGGCTCCGCCGCCGTACTCTTGCGCTTCTGCCCGCGCCGCTCGTACAGCGAGGGGGCGATCCGATCCAGCTCCTCATCGCTCCAGTGCAAGTAGCTGAGCGCCCGCCGCGCCTGATCATAAGCGCGCACCAGGAGCGTGAACGCCCGCTGCCGTTGCCGGGCCGCCTCATTCACCAGCGCCGGCGCCTGCTCGCGCAAGCCCACCACCGTGATCAGCTGATCGTACAGCGCCCGTGCGCGCCCGATCTCCTCCGGCGTGACCGCCGTCTTCCCCTGCAGCCGCACCCAATTTTCGCGCAACAGGCTCGACAGCGCGCTCAGATCGAACGCCAGGTTGCGATGACCCACGGGGCCGCGCAGCTCGGCGAGCACGGCGCCGTCGATCAAGCCGCGGCGCGCCAGGGCCGTCGCGTCGATGAACAGAATTTCCCGCAGCGCTGTCGCTTCCGACACGAGCTCGCTCACGTCGGGGCCTTGCGCGGCGCGCAAATGCAGCGCGTGCGCGTGGCCCGCCGCGCGAGCGTAGAGCTCCAGCTTGTCGAACGTCGCGACGTCAAACTTCGGCATGTGCGCCAGGATCTCCTCGCGGTGGCGCGAGATCTCCGGCAAGCAACCGAGCACGACGGACGCGATCAGCGTGATGTCGAGGTTGACGGGGATCAGCTCCTCGTCGTCGACGGCTGCGAGCTCGGCGAGGACTTGCTCGTAGGCTGCCAGCGAGTCGAGCACGGGCGGAGTGGGGCTGTTTGGATTGCTTGGATTGTTGGCGTTGTTTGAATTGATGAGAGTGGATTGAGTCGCCATGAGAGTTTCCATGTGCCGGCGCGGCGGAGTGCCGTGCGGGATGGACGCTCATCGGTTAGAGGTTGAGATTGGGTGCGTGATTTTTTGGTGGGGTGGGCGGATTTTGCGCTGGGGCTTCGTGGAAGCCCGGAAGTGGTCGGCGGGACCGATTGGGAGCCTCGCTGAAGCTAAATTGGGGTGCGCGGTATTGATTTGGGGCTTCGCCGAGGCGAAATTTTGGTGCGCGTTGCCGCGAAGCGGGCTTCCGGAAGCCTCGAATGGGTGACGACGACCGTTTGGAGGCTTCACGGAGGCGAAATTTTGGTCGGAGGCATTGCTTGGGGGCTTCGCCGAAGCCCGGGAGGGGTGGCGGAGACCGATCGGGGGCTTCGCGGAGGCTCGGAAGTGGCCGGCGGGACCGATCGGGGGCTTCGGCGAGGCTCTAGAGGGGTCCGCGGGACCGGATGGGGCTTCGGCGAATAGCTGTGACAAGCTGTGACAGGGAGCTGTGACAAGCTGTGACATCAACGGGAGCGGCAAGGCTCACCGCACTGTCGGTCGCCATGGGAGCAGCAGCTGGTCGCCCCGCAGACATCTGGACAATGGAAGGCTGCGCTTGGCCGTGCGCACATCACGTGTCACCGTTGAACACCAGAGTTATTCAGAGCCCCGCCCACCCGCAGACATCTGGACGGGCCGCGCTGGTGCCGAGCTGATGGCTGCGCATCTGGACGCTTGATGCCGCCCGCAAACACCACCGCGACGTGAGCCACCACACCCTCGATGGCACGCGAAATGGCGAGAGTTTCGGCCACGTGCAGCTCGCCCTCCCGCGGCTCGTAAGGCTGCGCGAGCGAATGCACCTCGCCGGGCGAGAGCACCCGGATCTCCGCGAAGGGCTGAACTCGCTCGTCGCTCTCCAGCTCCCCATCGAGCTGCATCTCGACGAGCCGTCGCAGATCCGCGGGCACCGGGCGACCTTGCAAACGGTTGCTCAGGAATTGCTCGACTCGGTCCATGGGGGTGCCCTAACGCCCTGCTCTCGTGAGAGCAAGTGCGTTGCCGCCGCAGCGAGGGCGGTGGTGAAGGGCTTGGAGCCGCACGATCACACCAAGCCCTTCGCCGCCCGCATCCCAGTTCTGAACGCTTGCAAGCGCCTCCCCAGCGCGTTCTCCTGCGAACGCCAACGCTTCGGGCCGCCGCGCAGCATCAACAGATGCGCCGAGGACTCGGGCGGCTCGACCTGGCTCAGAAACGTGGTCACGACGGCGCGGTGGACGTCGTGATCGAGCACCCCAGCGACGTCGAGGCCGAACAGATGAGCCGGTGCGAGATCGAATTCGCAATCGTCGGGCGCCTCATCCCAGCGCCGCGCGTCGTCTTCCTTCACGTAAGCGTCGAGGAGGTGCGCAATGTCCACGAGGTCTCGCTCGCGGTCCGCGGGACGTTCGCCGAACGCGACCATCTTGAGGACCGCCACGACGTGCGCCGGTGCCACGAAGACTCCGCTCTCGTGCTGCACGGCGTGTTTGAAGGCGAGGTCCATGCCGACCAGGCTCATCACGTCTCCGTTGCTCCACTGTAGCCGACCCGCCTGCAATAGCTGAGGGCCTGCTGGAATCAAATCGAGCCTCACGCCGCCCGGTGAAGTGAACTCGTGTTCCCGCTTGGGATGCTGGCGCCAACCGCGCTGCCGCGACAGAGCCGGCAAGGCGTCTACGGTGAGCGCCACTGCCAAATCGACGTCGGCGGTGCGCCGCCAGCTCATCTCTAAATGGAACCCCAGCGCCGTTGCGCCGATGATGACGACTTTTGCTTCGGGCCAAAGCTGCTGGACTTCGCGAATTGCAGCGAGCTGGCTTTCCATGAGGCTCATGGCTTACTCCCCTGCCTTGCCATTCCACACAGGGTCCAAGTAACGCTCGCGCAGCTCCTGTGCCGCTTCCAGAGCTCGTTCACTGCCGTCGCTCAGCATTTCGGAGTAGACGAGCAGCGGATGCACCGTCTCGCGCTCGGGATCCCAGTTGATGGCGCCAAAGGCCTGCATGACGAGCAGATTTCCGTGGGGGTCCGGTAGGCCGCGCACGCGCTCCGCGAGGCCCTGAGCTCCGTCCTTCACATGCACGACGGTGCGCTCGCCGCGATAGTGGCCCGTCAATCGAAACCCAGCGGCGCTGCCTCCCCAGCGGAATTGGTCTTTCGATAGGGCGTCGAGGATCCTCTTCTCCAGGGCGCCGGGGTCTTGATCACGAGTGCGATACGAGCCCGCCACCAGGGAACTGCGCACCGTGGTTTGATAACCCTGCAACCAGAGAGCGAGCGCATCCTCGCGACGCCGAGGATGCCAGCGAGTGTGCGCCTTCGATGCCAAGATGTATTTTTCATCGCGCAGGCGATGATTTATGGCGGAGACGGGTTGCCGGCTGACTCCTGCGACGTCCGCCACCGTGCGAATCGGCGCGTCCAGAAGCTCGGGCTGCGCCAGGTAGGCGAATAGAACCTGGAAGCCAGGTCCCCGTACTCCGGCTGGGGTGGCGCGTTTACTTTCCGCCGTCTTCCCTGCCACGTGCACGAAGAACGGGGGCACCGCGATGTGGCAGTTGCCGCTGGCATCGAGGTAATGGATGCCCGCCTGAATGAGCGTCGCTGCAACCCCGGCGCCGATGTGAGGCGCGAGGACGATCACGGACGGCGAGCCTTTGTGGTTGGAAGCAACGTGGCTCGCCATCTCGCGGCCGACGTGGCTTTTCAGTTGCTGCATGAGGAACTTGTGCGTGCCCGCGGAGGTTTTTAGCACGAGTAGCGTGTCACTGACCCGGTTCTGAGGCTTCCCCGGCGCGGTGAGCACACGGTGAGACAGGACGCCCGGCAGAGAGTCCAGGCTCTGTTCGTAGCGGGCGGCCAGGGTGGGCATGGATCTTTATACCGCTGTCATTTACTAAATGACAGCGGTGTTTACGTGCCACCAGGGGGCCCTGGATTGAACTTTATTGCTAATTTAGCGCCAAAACGGGCACTTGCACCGGAGCGCGCCGGGAGAGGCGACGGGGCCACCTCGCGAGAGCTCCCATCCTGGAAACGCCCTTGGATCAGCGCTGTTGGGTTTGCACTTCACGCCGCCACGCGCTGCCGGCCCTCGACCACCACACACGGCTGCTCTCGCCTGCCAAGCTCCCAGCGCACGTGCCCGGCGCTGCCCGTTGCGCGGATGCGCCCGCCGTGAATGCCGAGCAGGTGGCACCAGACGCACACTGCGATCATGTTCGAAGCGTCATCACTGCCGCCCGCCGAGCGAAATTGCACGTGGTGGGGCGTCACATCTTTCCGACAGCACACCGGGCTGGTGCAACGATACCGATCCCGCACGTAGATGCCGCCATAGGCCACATCGGCTCCGAGCAAGTGCCGGTGCGCGCGCCACATCGACAGGCACAGAAATCGAACCCAGCTCACGCTGCGCGGTAGCCAGCGCCGCGCGCACGCTTCGAGCGCGCGCCACCAGTCGTAGAGAGGCCGCGACATGCGCAGCTCGAGCTTCACCCTGCCCGCGCTGGCGCCCGTGCGTCTCACACTGCCGACCGTTGCGCTCGCAGACATCTGGACGCCTTCCGCGAGCCAGCGCTGCAAGCTCGCCAACATCACGCGCCAGGCCGCGCTCTCAGTCCTGTTCTCAGCCCCGCCGTCCAAACTGTGCGCATCATCCAAGTCCGCCGTCACAACCTCCACCGCGTGCGGCTCGCCCAGCTTGCCACTCACCACCGCTCGTTCGAGCTCGTGAAAGGCGTCCATGGCCCGCTCCGCCGGAGGCCAACAGTATAGCTCTCCCGAGATGCGCACCGCCACCAGCGCTGCCGACACCTCTTCCCTCAGGTGTTTGACCGTGCGCCGCTGCGCGTGTTCGAGCCATGCCGCTTCCGTCTCGGGTGTTGCGATGCGCACGACTTGCAGCGCGACCTCCACGCCAATCAGC
>JAYWEH010000778.1:0-2799 GCA_043780025.1 Deltaproteobacteria bacterium | reverse complement strand
TGGAACGACAAAGTCAGAAACAAACGACATGGACCTACACGTCCGGGTATCGCGCGAGCGTCACTCACGCCACGAACCTCTCGCAGTAGTGTTAGGTTTCCAGGGGGAGCTGTCTCAAACGACGTTGGCACGTGTCCGTCCGCTGGACGGCAGGTGCCCGATCGGCGCACCGCCTCGCGGGTGGAAAGCCTCAGCTCAGCCCTGAGCTGGCGTGTTCGTCTGGGCGGCGGCGCGCTGGTCGCGCCAGGCAGCGGGCAGAAGCGCCGCGGCTTCACTCGGACTGACGCCACGGACGAGCTTCGGCAAGACATCCGCGAGGTACTCGAGCGGGCGGACCCCCGCCAAGCGGCACGAGCCGAGGATCGTGTACGCGATGGCCGCACGTCGCCCGCCCTCGTCCGAGCCGGCAAACAGAAATGCCTTGCGTGTCAGCGCCGCGCGGATGTGAAGCCGTTCCACGGCTCCGTTGTCGATAGGGATGCAGCCATCGTCGAGAAACCGCATCAGCGCTACGCGATGGTTGCGCAGGTAGCGCACGGCTCGGCCGAGCGGCGAGGTCGGTCGCTCTTCCGCTTCGTACACTTGGCACCAGTGCAGCAGTGACTCATACACCGGGCGGCTCTCTTGCTGTCTCACGACTCGGCGCGCTTCGTCGTCCACGTCTCGGACCCGCTCCTCGATGTCGTAGAGTTTCTTGAAGGCGGCGATAGGCAACGACGCCCGCTGGTCGCCGCCATCGAGCGCCTTGAAGAAGTAGCGGCGTGCGTGCATGTTGCAGCCGCACTCGATGAGCTCCGGGCGCTTGAAACTCGCATCGAAGACGCCGGCGGCGTCGGCCACGGTGTAGCCCGTGCGATGAGCCAGAAAGTCTTCGGGACCGATGTCTCCCGGCTGGCGGCCTTGCTTGTGCCCACTCGAGCAGTACAAGTACAGCGCCGTCTCCCCGCCCACGTAGCCCCAGAGCGTGCCGAGCTTTTTGCCCGTGCCGACCTTCTTGTGGGTCTTCTCGTCGCGCGTGAGCACGGGCAGGCCGGTCCCATCGACATGCAGCACGAGAGCGCCTCGCGCTTGCCGCCCGGCGGCACGCCATAGCACCGCGAGCAGCTCGGTCACCCAGGTCACTTGGTCCGCCAGCGTCGAGACGGCCACGGGCAAGCCCATGCGTTCGAATCGCTGCTTCTGCCGGTGCAGCGGCAGCCCATCGTCGTACTTGTCGATGAGCAGCTGCGCGACCAGCGTCGAGCCGAAACGGCCTCCGCTCACGATCCGGTCGCCCACTGGGGCGCGCACGATCTCGCCCTCGCACGGTTTGCACTGGAGCTTCTCACGCATCTCCACCCGCACGAAAATCTCCGCGGGCTTTAGATCGGCGATCTCCGTGAGGTCGTGCCCGATGCATTCTCGCGCTTGGCCGCAGAGGGAGCAAACACGCTCGCCCGCGCTCACCGGGATGACGTCGGGCACCCGCTCGAGCTGCTCGGGAAATGGCTTTCGCACCGACGGCTGCGGTGGCGACGACGACATCTCCTGAGGATTGGGAGCACGACACCACTCGTCCACACCGCAAACATGGCGCAGCTGCTGGTTGGCATCCTCGGCAGCCGGGCTGCACGGCACGAGTGACGTACCGGGCTCGCCGCTCCCGCTCGGGTCCGCCCCCGACTGTTGCTGCTGCAGGAAAAGCAACAGCTGCGCCGTCGATACCCCTTCACCCTTGTGCTGCCGTGCCAGGAGCTCGCCGAGCCGGAGCTCGAGCTCGCTGTTGCGAGCCACGAGCTTGCTGAAAATGGCGAGCAGCTCTCGACTCTGCCCGTGGTCCTCCAAGAGCCGCCTCACCACATCGAGCACCGGACCGCGCCACTCTTCCGTGGTCGTCGTGCTCGTCGGGGTCGCCGTCGCGCTCACGCGCTCTTCGTAGTCATCCCCATCGCTTCGAGCAACGGCAATCGCTCAGAACGAGCGCCTAATTCTCGTTCCGTTCACGACACCGCTGCGACAGGGGCATGCATCGCAGGCTCCCATCGCTTGCTCATCCGCCCATGGACCACGTCGATGCCCTCGAGCAGCATGCTCAGCTCGTGCACGTCGATGGGCACGCACTTCGCCCCGCTCGTCAGCTCGCGCGCGAAAGCGAAGGTGCCTCTCTCTAAACGCTTGTGCACGATCGTGAATCCGCCGCGCGTCCATACGAGCAACTTCACTTGCGTGCGCCTGCGGTTGATGAAAATGAAAACGTGCCCGCTCAGCGGATCGAGCCGTAGCGCCTGCCGCACCTCGTTCGACAGCCCGTCAAAGGACTTACGCAGATTTGCTGGCTCCGCGGCGAAGTACACCTTCACCGCTCGCGGCAGTAGCATCATGACCCGAGCTCCAGTGCCCGAACCACCTCCGCCACCCACGCCGCTGGAATGTCCCCCACCGCGCGGGCCTCGACCACTACACCCCGCGGCAGCACGACGCTCACCGGCGCACTCGCGCCAACGTTTACCACCACTCCAGGCAGCAGCTTCTGACTTCGCCCGGCTGCTGCCGGCTCCGCCCCCACTCGCTCCCGCCAGTACCGCAGCCGTTGCTCGTTGCAGCCCTGCTTCCGGGAAAACTCCGCCATCGACTGGCCGCTACGCCGCCACTGCCCAACCACCTCGCGCCCTCGCTCCTCCGACCATCGCTTTTCGCTCATGGCCGGCAGTGTCGGCCATCACGCGACGGCGCGGCAGAATGCGCCCCAGCGGACGGACACGGACGCGCCGATTCGCACCGTGGCAGAAGTCGCAGGGGTCAGTCGGCAGCCCGTCTCGG
>JAYWEH010000777.1:0-2800 GCA_043780025.1 Deltaproteobacteria bacterium | reverse complement strand
CGCAGCACCGTATCCGCTCGGCTCTTCCACAGCTCCGAACCCACCTGCCACATCTTCTCGAAAATATCGCTGCTCTCAGCGGTGAGCGGACTTTGCTGCGCTCGATCCACGTAGCGGCTGGAGATCTGGACGAGCTGCCCGGCGATGTTGCCGTGATGTTCCGCGCAGTCCCCGACGAAGATGACCTTTTCACCAGCTCGAGCAGGGATCACGCCTTCGTACCTTCCAAATACGAGATGCAGCGGCGGCAACTTCTCATCGGTTCCGCGATCGAAGGCGCGCAAGACCTCGATGGCTTCTTCGAGTGCACCAGGGCAGCCACCCCAGCAATAGTCGCTCTTTCCCCCCGGTGGAGGGCCCGCGTAGGCGCGCAGATTGGTACCCGCAAAATAGTCCTCGACACGAATCAACCCCTTGATGAAACCCTCGGCGCGCACCTGCGCCTGTTCCAGCGTCACGTCGCCGCTGATGTCAATGTCGTCGAGAGCGATCGGACCGAAGCCGCGCTCGTGGGTTAGCGCGATGTGCTCGACGCTCTTCGGATCCTGGTTGATGATGTGGCAACAGACCGCGTCGACCGCCACCTGGTTGGTGCCCATGACGATCAAACCGAGATCGAACGGCAGCGGCGTGAGCATGCGCCCCTGCCCCGCGGTGATCGCGTCGATCGCGATGAAACGCGGCTGCGTCACATATTGCAAATCAGCGACCTTCTCGTTGAGGCGATGATCGTGATCGAGCAGCCGGTGGCGATCATCCTGAATGCCGATGTAGTTCTTCAGACTGAAGGTGACCGTGGTCCAGGGGTGCGCCTTGAACTTCGGGCAGTTGACGAAGAAGTCCGCTCGCGCGACCGGCTCCGGCGTGTAGAGCGAATCGCGCAAGCGGCCCTTGTGATAGAGCGGGATCTCGACCTGGGACACCTCGTCGAAGTGATGCAGCACGAGGCCGGGCACGCGCCCGGGCAGCGCGTCGTATCCGGCCGCGGCGAAGCCGTAGCGCGTGGGCATGGTGATGCCGCAGCGTTCCCCCACGGCGAGCTCCGACATTCCGCCGTCGCGATCGCGGAGCGCCAGCAGCACTCCTTCCATGAACTCGGGCCGGGTGTACGCGTGCGGGAAGTGTTTCCCGGCCGCCACCACGTTGGGCTTGACCAGTGTGCGCCCACTCGGACGGAGCCCGAGCTCCACCAAGCCTTCGCGCACGATGCGCCGGATGAGCTGGGTGTCGTAGCTGCGGCAGTTGCGCAGAATCACCTTCGGTCGTGACGACATCCTTCCAAGCTGACTCAAACCCGCGGCCCTGACAAGACGCGGTACAGCTGGCCACCGACCCCCCCGATCCGGTGCAACCCAGACGACATCGTTAGGCCGTTGAGCTGACCGATTCGGCGGCGAAGCGGCGCCGGTATTCGGCCGGAGTCAGGCCCAGCTCACGCCCGAACACGCGCCACAACGTACTCGCGTCCCCGAGCCCGGCGCGCTCGGCGACCCCCCTGAGCGACAGCGACGACTCCTCGAGCAACCGCCGGGCCTCTTCGACGCGCAGGCGCCGGACCAGTGCGGCGGGGGATTCCCCGAGCTCCCGTTTGCAGGCGCGCGCTAGAGATCGCGGGCTCATGCCGGCGTGTCGAGCCAGGCGCGTCACCGGCAGATCCCGATTCAAGTGTTCGCCAATGAACTGGACCAGCTCGTGCAGCCGCGCTGGCTCACGTTCCTGACGCTTGAGCGTTTCACTGTATTGGGCTTGGTGACCCGAACGGCGCAGGAACAGGACCAGGTTGCGCGCCACGGCCATCGAGACCGCGCGACCATGGCGTTGTTCGACAAGAGCCAGCATGAGATCAATGCCTGCGGTGATGCCGGCCGACGTCCAGACGCGACCCGAGCGTTGAAAGATACCTTCGTCGACCACTTCCAACTTGGGAAAGCGCGCCCGCAGCTCCTCGCTCCAGCGCCAGTGGGTGGTAACGCGGCGGCCGTCGAGCACGCCCGCCGCAGCCAATACGAATGCTCCGGTGCAGATGGAGACGAGCCGCGGAATCTCACGGTGATGTTCTATGAGCCAGCGAACGAGCCGGGCTTCGGATACCGGCAAGGGCGACACGGGCGCCCCGCCCGCCACGATCAACAGATCGGGCAATCCCGCGCGTTCGGCGGACGCTAGAGAGCGAGCGCCGTTCAACGCTAGCCCGTGCCGCGTCTTCACTTCGCCCCCGAGCGGGGTGACGAGCTCGAGCGCGTACGCTGGATGGCCCAGCTGATCATTGGCGTGGCTCAGGACTTCCCAGGGGCCGCTGACGTCGAGCAGCTCACAGCCCGGAAAACAGACCACCCAAACGCGGGTCGGTGAACGTGGCACGTTCAGGAGTCTTTCGCATTTGTCTCAAATTGCAATTTAATTGTCATTTGAGACACCGGCTCCGATGACAGGCTGTAGACATGAAAGAAATCGCTGGAATTCGACTACCCGACAGCCCGCTGTGTGAAGCGGCTCGCCAATTCGCGGAGCGGGTCTCCTCCCCTTTCCTGTTTCATCATGTGCTGCGCTCATGCGTGTACGCCGAGTGGCTAGGGCAGCTCCGCGAGGCACGTCACGATCCAGAGACGCTTTTCGTCGCTACCGTCCTGCACGATCTCGGCCTCACGCCGGTGGCACCGGTGCGCGAACGCTTCGAGATCGAGGGCGCGGACGCGGCCAAGGAATTTTTGGCGCAGCATGGCCTCGCTGAGCGCACGCTCGACCTGGTGTGGGACGCAATCGCCTTGCACACGACAGCGCAGATCCCACTGCGCAAGGC
>JAYWEH010000776.1:0-15732 GCA_043780025.1 Deltaproteobacteria bacterium | reverse complement strand
TCCGCGCCAGAAGAGCCAGCTCGTCCAATCCGAAATCCAGCGAAGGGCCGGTGTGGGGGCATCTGGAAAAAATCTGCCCACTAACCCGGTGAAACGCTCGGCTTGGGCTCGTCGCCATGGCCGCTCGAGCCGATCAAGCCGGAACCGCTGGCCCAGCTCGAGGTTTGCTCGCTCACCACCTGTGTCATCGACTCTGGCTCTCATTGCGCATCGTGGAGGTAGAAGACGAGCAGGTGGACAGCGCCGATTCGCCGCGGAAAACGCGACCACCTCACAACGGGGTGGGCGCGTTTTCGAGCGAGCAGGTTATCGGATACGCTCTAACGCCCGGCGAGTGCGTAGGCGCGGATCAGCGTTTGCTCGGCGCTGTTGCCCTGGCGGTCGCGCACCGAGGCGCGCAGTGAAACGTAATCCGCGTGCCGCGGGTGCTCGAGCTTGGCGCTCCAGCCCTCGGCTTCGGCGCTGACGGGTGCACGGGTCCAGCTCGCGCCCTCGTCGTAGGACACGTCGATGCGCGGCTCGCTCACGCGGGGTGAGCGCTGGCGGCCGTATTGGTCCACGCTGAAGGGCAGGCGGAAGTGCCTGCCGCGCGGCGCGCGGCCGCGCTCGTTCAACTCCGGGGCGAACCGCACACTGAGCAGAGGCACGAGCGTGCTCCGGTCCACGTGAGCGGACTCGAACTCCCATACCGCTGTCTGCAAGGTGGTCAACTCGAACAGGCTCTGCGCGAGCGTGAGCTGCACGCGATAGCTCGCCCGCTCCGGCGGCACGTCGAACTCTCCCCACAATGTCGGCGCCTCGCCGAGCCGTTCCCCGTTGCGGTACAGGACAACGAGCCCTTCGCCGCCGATGAACCCGGGATGCCCCGCGCCGTCCCCGTACATCGGCGGCTCGACATAGATCACATCGCCCTCGCGAAAGGCGAGCTGAAGGCGGCGCCATCGATGCTGTCCAGGCGGCTGCCTGACGCCACGCCTGGCAGGCTCTGCGCTCGAGCCGCGAGCGGCGCCGCGCCCGCGGTGTAGCTGACGATCACGGGAACGTTATCGCGGTGGGCGTCGTCGTACTCGAACTCGAGCAGCAACGTGACATCGAACAAGCGCGCGTCGACCTTGTCGGCAGCGATGAGCCGTGCCGCGTCCTCGGGGATCACGTACAAGTGCGGCGCTTGCCCCCCCTTGGGCGCGACGCGCGGCGTGAAAAAGCGCATCTTCTCACGCCCGCTCCCGGTTGAATGGCGATGGCGTCGGTGCGCGCGCCGCCCACGACGATGCGGTCGCCGGTGACCAAGGTCACGCTGCGCTGGGTTTGCCCGAGGGCGTCCCGCGGAGCTGCCATTACCAGCGCTACAAGGGAAACCGCCGCGGCAACCCGACGCGTCGGGTTGCCGCGCTGCACAGTTCTGGACGCAATACAACTGCTCGATGGACGTTTCAAAGCTCGTATCCTTCTCGGGCCAATCCCGACAAATCACCAGTGTCGCGAGCCTCCCTTTCCGGTTAACGCCACGCGCGGGGCGGTGATCTGTCGTGTCGGCCCCCGTTAACGTTCCGCCACCGAGAGCAGAAACATCGAGTCGGCCTACGTCATGTCGAATCCCTGGTCGCAGTTCAGGCCGGTGATGTCGATCGCGACATTGGGATCGCTTCGAGCTGCGTGGGGGAGACGGTCCCGCAGTACCTACAGGCGCCGCCGGTGGAAGGGCTGCACCTGCGCTCAGCCCTCGGTAAATCGCCGCCCTGTCCGGCCGGATGTGCCGAGTCGAGCTGAAAACGATGAAGCGCCGCCGCACGCTCGCCGTCAGTTCTTCAGATTCCACGCCATGCGCGCCACCAGCTCTTCTCGTCCCAATATCGCGCTGCTCCTCGACCTGGTGGGCAACGCCTACCAGCGTGCACTGATCGACGGGGTGGTGCGCGCGGCTGCCGAGCACAGTGCCAACGTCTGGATCCTAGTCGGGGGTCGCTTTGAGGATGAGACGCTGGGGCACGGCGACAACGTCGTGTATCGGCTCGCCAGCAAGCCTGCGATCGATGGCGTGGTGGCCGCGATGAGCTCGCTCACCAACCTGCGGGGCCAAGCGACGGGCGAGCGCGTGCTGCGCAACTTTCGGCTGCCTGCCGTCAGCATCGGGTTGACCATCACCGGCGTGCCTAGCGTGGGCGTCGACAACCGATCAGGGCTGAGCCAGCTGTGCGAGCACCTGGTCAAGGACCATGGCTACCGCAAGTTTGCGATGATCGGGGGGCCGGCTCACAACGAGGAGTCCCAGGAGCGCATCGCCGTCTGCCAGGACACGCTCGATCGGCTCGGCACCGCGTTGCCAGAGCAGCGCGTCACACGGCAAGGCTTCAGCGTTCAATCGGGCATCGACGGTCTGCGCGAGCTGCTAGAGCAGCGGCGCACCGTGCTCGGCACCCTCGACGCCATCCTGTGCGCCAACGATTTCATCGCCGAAGGCGTGCTCCGGGCGCTGCAGGAGCGCGGCCTGTCGGCGCCGGATCGTCTGGCGGTGACGGGCTTTGACGATCACGAACGCGCGCGTTATCTCAATCCGCCACTCACCACAGTCAGTCAGCCCGTGAGCGAGCTGGCTCACTGCGCAACCCGCTACCTGCTGCAGTCCGTCAACGGCAAGACCGTCCCCTTCGCCGAGACGCTACCTTCCACGCTGGTGCTGCGTCGGTCCTGCGGCTGCCTGCCGCCGGAGGCCCAGCTGCGCCAGCCCGAGCCGGAAGGCCCGACTTCACCGCGGCCACGCGCCGCCGCGAGCCTCCTGCAGCGCCGCGAGACACTCCAGGCGGCCCTGTCGAGCGCAGCGCGCGGGCAGCTCAAGAGCCTCGGGATCGGCTGGGAGCGCCGCTGGGTCACCGCGCTCAGCACCGACCTCCAGGCACCCGGCAGCAACAGGTTCCTCTCGACGCTGGACTCCACGCTGCGCAAGGCTGGGCAGACGCGCGCAGAGATCGACGCCTACTTCGACGTCTTGACGGCGTTCCGACGCGAGCTACTGCGCGAGCTCGGGGACCGCGAGCTGAGCCAGCGGATAGAAGACCTGATGTACGCCGCGCGCTTCTTGACCTCCAGCGCCAGCGAGTGGCGCGAGGTCAATCGCTGGCTCGCCACCAGCGAGACGTTGCAAGTTGCCCTGGGTGCGCTCGATCGCTTGACGCGGGTCGCGGGACAGAACAGCTTCTGGGAACGGCTGGAGCAAGAGCTTCGCGGGCTGTCCATCCACACCTGCTTCGTGACACGCCACGTGGGCGGCAGCCTGGAGCGTTCACAGCTGGTCTGGGCGTACAGCTCCAGGGAGACGCTCTCCGAGCAGCTGCGCGGACAGGAGTTCGAGACGTGCGAGCTCCTGCCCGGTCGCCTCGCCTCCCGCCAGCGCGACGACGCGATGATCGTGCGCGCTCTGCTCTGCAACGGCCAGCCACTCGGCACTGTGTTCATCAGCTACCACGCCGCAAACCTCGCCGCTTACGACGCGCTGACGGCGGTGATCGCCTCGGCACTCGAGCGCACGCAGCGCTCGTAGGCGGCATTCCGCGGCAGTGCGTCGTCAGGGGCGAGGTTCGAGCACCGGCGGAGTGTCCCGGCCCGGTACGCCCTCGAGCATCGGCAGATCGGCGCTGCGCGAGTAATTTTTTGCGTCGAGACGAAGACGTTGGTGACGTTCGATCGAGATTTTGGCAACAAGATGCAACGCAGGCGCGCGCGTCTCAGGAGCTGAGGCAGGCGCGTGCTAGCGGGTGCCCATGGGCACCGCTTCCCGAGCGCACGAGCTGCCTCGAACCGGCACGCGTGGACGGGCAGCGCCAAAGCAGCGAGCAACTCCGACCCCGCGGGCACGACGGCAGGGTATCGCCACGACCGGGCCGCAAATGCCGGACGGGCCGAGCTTGGTGGCCCCCGCGCTCGCGTTTCTGCACCACCTCGGCGCCTGCGCCCTGCTCGGGTGGCGTTGCGCGGCTGCGATGTTTCGACGGCCGTTCGAAACGCGAGAGTTGCTGAAGCAGATCGAGAGCCTGGGGATCCGTTCGCTCGGTCTGGTGACGGTGACGAGCGTGTTCATCGGCATGGTGATGGCGACTCAGTTCGCCTTTGGCCTGCGCAAGTTTGGCGGCCTCGAATACACGGGCCGCCTCATCGGGGTGAGCTTCGCGCGTGAGCTCGCACCCAGCCTGATGGCAGTGATCGTGGGCGGCCGGATTGGCGCTGGGATCGCGGCAGAGCTCGGCTCGATGGTGGTGACGGAACAGATCGACGCCATCGTGGCGCTGGGTGCCGATCCAGTAAAAAAGCTGGTCATGCCTCGCGTGCTCGCGAGCGTCGTGGTGTTGCCCATCCTCTCCACGCTGTCGTTGGTGCTCGGCTTCGGTGGAGCGACGCTCATCGCGGACAGCCAATTCGACATGCCAGCCGCGTTCTTCTTCAATAGCGCGCTCGACCAACTCGATGTTTTTGACTATCTGATGGGTCTGATCAAGACACCGGTGTTCGGACTACTGATCGCCTTGGTCGGCTGCTACCTAGGACTGCAAACGCGCGGGGGCACACGCGGTGTCGGGACCTCGACGACGCGATCGGTGGTCAGCATTTCGATCGCGATTCTGAGCGCCGACTTCTTGATGAGCCACTTACTCATCGAAATGTACGACCTGTTGGCTTTGGGCTGAATTTTGCCGCAGGGGGCATCACCCGGGATTGCGGCATCGGCAGAACGCTCACTCGGCATCAGCGCCATCGGGCCGCCCACCTAAAAGGAGCTCACCGCGAGGTTCGTTCTGGGGCAGTCGTTCGACGGCCTGAAAATTCACGTTGGACGCCGGGGCACGGGGCAAAATGTCACCCCACGCGTTTTTGCACCACCTCAACGTTGATTCTGGGATCGTTTCGATATCCTGGCTTTGGAGGACACGCAGCGCTTTTCCAAACAATTTAGCGGCCAATCGGTGGTTACCATTGCGCTGAGCTGCACGCGCTGCCGCCGCTATCCCCTCCGCTACGTCAATCCGGCGCATGCTCGTTTTCCCATGAAGCAAGAGGCATTCCAGCGATGCGGCGCGCAGAAAAGAGTTCGTCTCGTTGCCGCGATGGGGGCGACAGACTCGACGTTCAGCGGAATGCCCGCCCTCCTGCCGAGTCATTTCAGTCCCCGATCTACGTCGGTACACCTACCGGCACAGGTAGGTGGTGGTGCTCCACGTGCTTTGGGCAAAAGACCCCACGGCGCCGTCGTACTTGACGCAGCACTTGCCAATACTCGTGCGGGTCACGTCATACAGGACGTCGGTGGCCACGCAGCTGCCGGTCGTGCCGGTACTGCCTCCGTGCATATATCCCGAAGGATCGATGGCAACCTGGGTGCCGTTCACCTGTTGAGCGATGAATGGGTTAGCGTCCGCACCCGTAGCTAGCTCCTTGCCGCCGGCGAAGATCAGCTGGATGAACGAGCTCGCGGGGTTCTTCAGGGGCAGGCCGTTCGGTTGCGTGATGTCGTACCAATAGTACTGACCGCAGGGTCCGTCATTGGTGGCGTGTGAGTATGTCAACTTGTGCGGTTCGCCGCCGAGCAAAGGCGCCAGCCTAAATTCTTCATTCGGAACCCACGAGAACGAAGTGAATACGTCCTGAACGATCGGGGCGCCATCATTCATCGCGGTAGAGCCCACCTCCAGCAAGCGGCCATTGCTCGCGAAGATCTGGTGTGAATCGCCGATCTGCCTGAATGTGAACAGTTGAGTGCTGTCGCTCGCGCATGACTTCTGCACGAGCGGGCTCACGGTGGAATCGTATAGGAGCGCCAGGCATTTGCCGCTGCGCCGATTCACCAGCTGATACTTGTCGTCGACCTTGCTGATGTACCAGTGGAAGCGGTCGTCCGTAGCCGCGTACGTCCGTTGCGTAATCGGCACGTTGTCAGCAAGGCTGCCGGTATCGACGCCGACCGCTTTGCGGCTGCTGTCCGCCGTGATCATGTACATGGCGTTGGGCACTGTTTCCAGCGAGGTATGCCCACTGCCCACGGGCTCGAACTTCCAATGTTGGCTCGTGCTGGTGAAGTTCCAAGGAATGTGCACCACCGCGGCGTTGTTGAGAATGGACGCTCCCCGGACCGCCATTGCTTTGCCGTGCTTGTCACGCAAGACGTAATGGCCGTCGCCGGTGTCCGCGAAGTCGAACTTCTGTGTATCACTCGTGGTGCAGGTCTTCTGCAAGAAGGCGACGTTGTCCGCGGACGAATCAGAGGCTAGCGCCAGGCACTTGCCGCTGCGCACGTTGATGATCTTGTGCTTCGTCCCTTCCAGGATGAAACGCCATTCATCTGCGCCGGGGTAAGGCGTCCGATGCTGCTGAATGACGGCGTTTTCGTCCCTCGAACCCCAATTGACCGACATCGATACACCGCTGTGGCGTGCCACGACCCGGTAAACACCTTCGTCGAGAGTGGTGCTCGCGGTGAGCGCCTCGGTGAGGCGCACGTTTTGCCGCCCGTGCCAGTCGGTGAGCTTGCCGCGATAGATCGCTGGGCTGTGGTAGGGGACGATGCTGGACTCTTCATCCTGCAGTCGTAGCAAAGCCGTAACGTTTGGGCAGGCCGCGCTACAGCGCATGAGCCCGGTTTGAGACAGTTCCAATTTGCCAGCTCGCACCTCGAAGTCGGCCAGCGCGTCCCAACGACCGAGCTCGTTGGCGACGGCAACCGCCAAGGAGGCCGCAAATGCGTTGAAATCATACTGGAGATCATCCCCGGCGCACGCCGCCACGGATTGCTCCGCCAAACCGAAGTCACTCGCTTCACCGAGGTCACTCGTTTCGGGCATGGACGCCTGATACTCCGCGGAACATCCCAGCAGCAGAGCGTTCCCCACAGCCACCGCGAATCCCCACCGATTGCCCTTCATACACTGTCTTTCATTGTCGAGTTGGTTGGCGCTGAACCACGAATTCGAGTCAGCGCAATTAGCCTGAACGTTCGTTAACGCGGTCGCACGCGAATTTTCTGCCGCGCCCTATGATTTGTGCGCGGCGGCGCGCAATGTAACCCGGGGGTGACGGGGCCAGTTGCACTTCGAAACGACTTTCGTGTTGCGTGTATCAGCGTGCAACGAGCACACCATCAACGGCGCACGCGCGAAGAGGCGCGTGTTGGTGATAGGCACTGCAGAGAGCGGGGAGCTACGCGCTGCACCGCTTCGGGCTGATGCGGGACACGCCGCAACCTCGTGGGGCAAAATTCATTCGTTGATGCAATCTGAAGTGGGCGGCGTCAAAGCCTGCATCCGCTCGTGCCCTCGAGCGCCACTGTCCTCGTGTGACATCGCCCTCGGCACCGCGGGTCAAACTTCGGTCGAAGGGGTGCTTCTGACGACAGGCGGCTCCAGCATGCGAGCAAGTCTTCGACATCCTGCTACTCGACATCGGCCTGCCGGTCATGGACGGATACGAGCTCGCCGGGAGGCTGCGCAAGCTCGCGCATCTGGCGCTCGATCGAATCGATGCGCTGGGATCCACAAAACGAGCTTGGCTTTCGCCATTCTGCTCGCCGGTCTCGTGTAGAATCAGCCGGTGTTACGTATCGAGCGACCGTGGGTGTGCGTCGGGTTCCTCTTCCTGCTGCCGGGCTGTGAGGGGTTTGGGGCACCGTCACCGCAGCGCTTCGATGTTCGACCCAACATCGCACCCGCGCATTGCCGTCTGCCGATACCTGACTTTTCTCCGAGCGCTGAGGCACCGCAGGTACGGCTTGCCGGCGCGGCTGTGGAGTACCTCGCAACGGGTACCCCGTATGTCGATCCCGGCGCCACTGCGCTGGACGCTGAGGAGGGGGACGTCACGACCAGCCTAGAAGTCACCGGGCTTTCGTGGCTGAACGTCGAGCGTCCAGGGGACTATTGGCTCGCCTACTCGGCCAGCGACGCTGAAGGCCATCAGGACGTCCCCGCGGCACGCATAGTGCGGGTGGGAGAGCCCCCCGCTCGCCTGACGCGGCGCACGTTTGCGCAGACGGGGGCCGTCCTCGAGTATCTCGAGCATCTCCCGGTCGACTACGGCAAGGAGCCCGAAGCCCGCTATCCGCTCATCGTCTACTTTCACGGTTGGGGCCACTCGAAGGATTTCGGCGACAGCACGCTGGGCCTGATGGACGACGTGAGCATGGCCCAAGTACTGCGGGGCGACGGATGGGACGAGAGCCAGCCGTTCGTCGTGTTGTTACCTCAACAGTGTTGGAACGGGGTTGCGTCGGCGGAGATTCACCTCGAACACGCCTTCATCGAGTGGGCCCAGCGTGTCTACCGCATCGATGGGAATCGCATCTACATCGCTGGGCTCAGCGCTGGCGGGTGGGCGGCATGGGAGTACGTGCGGCTCTATCCCAACGAAGTAGCCGCCGCCGTGCCCATGGCGGCGGGTGGACGCTCGGACCTGGCCTGCGGCTTCAAAGACGTGCCAATCTGGGGTTTTCACGCAGAAGACGACGACGTCGTGCCCGTCAACGACATGCTCACCATGATCGAAGCGCTCGACGCCTGCAATCCGCCCCCCGCACAGCGCCCGCGCTTGACCGTCTACGCCAGCGGCGGTCACGTCGTCGACGACGAAACCTTCGATCAGTCCGCGCTCGGCACGGGCCTGCCCGAGTACGATGCCTACGATCCCGACATCTTTACCTGGCTGCTCAGTCACCAGCGCCGGCGGTGACTACAATCTCCAGGCGGAGCGTTGCGATCTGACCTTGGCGCGCGTAATCGATGGCCTCTCCGAGCAGCTTGGCGGCCTCCTGAGGCGCATGGAA
Source organism: Deltaproteobacteria bacterium (assembly GCA_043780025.1). Classification (GTDB taxonomy): domain Bacteria; phylum Myxococcota_A; class Polyangia; order Polyangiales; family Polyangiaceae; genus SZUA-265. The sequence continues at coordinate 6,932 of JAYWEH010000776.1, read as the reverse complement.
CCCCATGCTATTTTCAGCAGCGATGAAGTCCAGCCGCCACTGCGCACGCCGCTGCAGGTTCAAGGCCGGTCCGAGTTGCTCGGCCGTGGCGCCGCCGGCTTTGGCCGCGACGACGGCGTCGATCAGCTCGACGATGGCCGCTCCGCCCCGCTGCAATAGCTCGTAGTTGCGCTGTTGGATCGTGCTCACGCGAGCGGAGAGCTCCGTTTCGGACGCGCGGTGGCATGACTGGCAAGCGCGATTGATGTTGAGCAACGGGCTGCGCACCCAATGGTCACTGACCTTGGCGGCCCCTTCGCGCATGTAGGGCATATGGCAGTCAGCACAGGAGACACCACTCCGAGCATGGATGCCCTCATTCCACAACTCGAACTCAGGGTGCTGGGCTTTCAGCACGGACGCGCCCGTCTCTGCGTGGGTGTAGTCCACGAAGGCCTGCCCGTCAGGAAACTTTACCTCATCCCAATAGGCTTCGATATCGCCGGCTTCGAGTCCTTTGCCCCAGGGCAGCGTGAGCGGCATCTTGGAGGAACAATAATACTCGACGTGACATTGCCCGCAGACGAAGGACCGCATTTCGTTGCGCGAGCCGTCAACATTGGGGTCATAGGGCGCCGAGCGTTTACTTTTACGCCAGAGCTCGATCGAGGGCAGGGCCGGAACCGGCGCGTCCGATGCCGCGAGGGCCTGGATGCCACGCATGAAGCCGGGCCGAGTCACCCGAAGGGCCATGGTGTCCGGCGCATGGCAGTCCACACAACTGACCGGGTGGGCGTGCCCGGAAGCGTGCAGCTTGGCGCTCAAGTCTCGATAGCTGTATTGAAATGTCTGCTCGAAGCCACGCATTGCGTCTCCGGCTCCGAGCTCCCGATACAGCGGCATGATGGAGGCGTGGCAGTGCAAACAGGATCCCGACTGCGGCTTGGTCAACCGCTCCGTGCCTTCTTGATCGGTGAGCATGAAGGCATGGCCGCGGCGATCCCGATAGTCGATGGAAAACGCGTAGCCGAGGAACATCCGCTTGAGCCACGGGTCCCGTTCAATCTTTTCTGCTGGTAAGGCTTCGCTGCCGCCATGCCCTCCAAAGCGGGTGCGAGTGGTGATGGCAGTGCGCTTGTAGCCGTCATACTGGGCGGGCCAGTTTTTGCCCCACTTGGCAGGATCGGTATCGTCTTCCGTCACGTCGACGACGCGCACATGAGTCTGCCGGTGCTCGGCTTTGCGCTCCGCGATGTTCATCAGCAAAGCCGTCAGTCCCACCGCCAAGGCGGTGACCACGGCGATCAACGCGGCGTAGGCCGCGCGACTTGTGAGCCAGTGTCGAGTTTCGCTGCCGGTGTTCATGCGCTATCCACCTTCCGTTAAAGTATTCACTGGACGCCGAGCTCGCTACTTCGGAGCGGGCCCCCCAGTCCGGCGCGCTCGCCGTGGCCCACCGTCCAATGGCAATGAACGCAGGGGACTTCGTCGCTCGCCGCACGCCCGGGCGCGCGCGCCGCCGCATCACCCGCCAAGCCGTGACTGTCGTCCCCGCTCGCGCCGTGGGCAATGCCGACCGCGCCGACCAGATCCGAAAGCAGCGCCGAATGACAATGCTCGCAGTTTGCCTGCAAGATCGCGCGGCCAGACTGTTTGATGGAGATCGGTTCTTCGAATGTCTGCGTGGTGAACAACTTGCCGTGCCGATAACCGTTCTCCGCTTTGGCCATATACTTGGCTACGAAGGAGACGGGTAAGTGGCAATCGATACAGCCGGCCACGGCGTGGTGGCTGGACTTCTGCCAGCCGGCATACTGGGGCTCCATGATGTGACAATTCACACAGGCGCTTGGATCCGTACCAAAATACGAGAGGCCCTTGGCATAGCTGACAGTGTAAGCGCCAATGCCGGCGCCTACGCCAGTTGCCATCGCGAGCAGCAGCGGCAAGACGGCGATGCTCGAGCGCAAAAACATTGCTTTCGAAAGCCACTGGCGTCCTGCCTTCGGAAGCGAACCTCCCATCCCGTTGACTCCAGATAGACCACTCGGGCTGCTGCGTGTCAACTGTTGCGCCGAACGCGAGCGGCGTCGTTACACGTGTGGAGGTGTTGCATCCATGGGACGCCAGCTCTCGAGTGGCAGCGTCTGGGCTTACGCTGTTCATCGCCAACACGAATTACTTTGACGCCCCAGCAGCGTAGGCGCAGCGTGGGCAGATGCAGAGCCCTGAGAACGCAGCAGCCGAGTGGGCGGAAATGCACTGTTCTCCATGTGGCGTCGTTGTGACGCTGTGACGCTTCGGCATAAGGAGGTTCCGCGGCGGTAACGGAATGCTCGACATTCTCATCGTCGGCGTCCTCGGGTGGCCTTGCTCACGGCGACGCTGGGCTACCTGGGTGTGGCGAAGTTGCTGCGAGAGCGCTGGGGGAGGCTCGCTCTCCTGGTGGGCGCCGGTGTCGTGCCGCTCTTCGCCACGGCCGGAGGCCTTGGCGTCGGTTATCGTGAGTCCTCGCGCACCCGCTTTCGCCTGCAGTGCCACGAAATGAAGCCCTACGGAGTGAGTCTGTTTGCGGACAGCCTCGCCGCGCTGCCGGCCGTGCACTACCAGTCCCGGCTGATTGATCGGGACACGAGCTGTTACGCCTGTCACTCGGACTACGCGATGTTTGGCGACGTGAAGACCAAGTTAAACGGTCTTCGGCATGTGTGGGCTCACTATGTCGGAGACATTGTCGACCCGATCGAGCTGTATCAGCCCTACCCAAATTCGAACTGCCTGCACTGCCACGATGACGCGCGCAGCTATCTCGAGGCGAGTGGCCACCAGAACATCGCGGCCGAGTTGCGAGCCGGCACCCTGTCTTGCCTGAAGTGCCACCAGGTCGCGCACGATTTCGAGTCGGTGCAAGCGGGGCACTTGTGGCAAGCGGAGGCGAGGTAAGGTGAGCGGGCTCGATGCATCGGCGAACGTTCGTGCCGTCCGGCGCGCCCTCGCGCTCGTGGTCGCGGGTTTGTTGGTCCAGCTCGGTTGCGCCTTCTTCTGGAGTCCGGCGACGTTTCTGCTGTCCGCCCTGCTCGGGATGCCGTTGGTCATCGTTGGCGCGTTGCTCGGCTGGCTCTCTCGAGCACGGGGCCTTGCGCGCGGGCAGGAGGACATCTGACACCTGGAGCGGGGGCGTACCGCGGTAGGCTGCTGCGGGCATGGGCGCTGGCCGGCTTCGTGCTCCGAGGCCTTGCGAGACAACGCTTACGCGGGCTGGACCGCGCGCCTGGTCAAGGCCACGTACAACTACCAGATGGCCACGAAAGACCCGGGAGCGTTTGCCCACAACGCCAAGTACATCCTCGAGCTTTTGTACGACTCGCTCGAAGATCTCAACCTGGGGCTCCAGGTCCAAGTCGACGTGGCGCGTCTGGCGCGCGGAGACCAGGGCCACTTTGACGGCTCGGGCGAGGCGGCCCGACATTGGGACGCAGACGAAGCCGTGGACGCGAGCTGCTCGCGTTGCCACGGAGGGCAGGCGGGGTTTCGCTTCTTCGTGGAATACGGCACGTCGACCGAGGTGCCGGAGACGGCCAACGGCCTCGAGTGTGGCACTTGCCATACGAGCTTCGGCGACGAGTTCGCCGTGCTACCGTAGCGTCGACCACTTTTCCGGGGGGAGCGACGCTGGAGCAGCCGGGTTTCGACAATCTGTGCAGCGTCTGCCACAGCGGGCGAGCTTCCAAGGTGACGCTGGATGCGCAGATCGCGACGGGCCAACTGCGCTTCGTCAATGTCCACTACCTTCCGGCAGCGGGCACCCAGCTTGGTGCGGCGGCGGCCATTGGTTATGAATATCCCGACCGAGTTTACGCCGGGCCACTCACACACAGCGGCGGGGCGCAATGCACACCTGGGACGCCCGCTGTGGCGTTTGCCATGCAGACGCCAACGGCAACCCCGAAAACGTGCGCCTCGTGCACCCCGAGGACTACGATGGAGACGCCGATGTGAGCGAGTCGCTGCGGAGCGAGATTGACGGCATGGCGACAGCGCTACTCGGGGCCATGCAGAGTGCAGCAGGGCCGACCGGGCTCTGCTACGACGTGGCGGTCTACCCGTACTTCTTCAACGACCCCAATGCTGACGGCGTTTGCTCTACCGAAGAGGCCACCTCTGTCAACGCTTTCACGCTCTGGACCGCGGAGTTGATGCGAGCCGCCCACAACTATCAGCTCAGCCGCAAAGACCCCGGCGCCTACGCGCACAACTTCGATTACATCGGTCAACTCCTCTTCGACAGCACCGAGAACCTGCTGCAGAGTGTCGGAAGCATGACGCGGCCGTAATGCTGGCCGTTCCGGCTGACCGCGGCATACGTCCGCTGCTGTTCTACTTCGTGCTCGCGAATCTGCTCTCGTGGACTGCGTGGGCACCTTTGGCAGCGGCGGGGATGGGCTGGACGTCGTCGCAGTTCTCGCCTGAGTTGCACTTGCTCGGGGGTTTAGGCCCGCTCATCGCGGCGGCAGGGGTCACCTACGCGAGCGAGGGCCGCACGGGTTTGGCGCGTCTCGCCGAGCGCTCGACGCGTCTTCGTGGCCGATGCGGATGGGTCGCACTGTCCGTCGCAGGTCCCATGCTGCTGTTCGGCGTTTCGGCGCTCGGCCTCAGGATTGGCGCAGGCATGGACGTCGACTGGTCGGAGATCGGCCGCAGTAATGAATATCCCGATCTGAGCCGGCCAGAATATTGGCTGGCAAACGTGTTTTTTTATGGGTTCGGTGAAGAGGTCGGCTGGAGAGGTTTCGCACTGCCTCGCATTCAGGCCCGGACCAGCGCTTTCAATTCCGCACTCCTGGTCGGCTGCGCATGGGCGTCATGGCATCTGCCGCTCTTCGCGTTCGCCGGCGGTCTCTCCGCGATGGGGGTCGGCGCGATCGCGGGCTGGCTATTCTCGATCATGACGGGCTCGATCGTGATGACCTGGCTTTTCAATTCGAGCGGGGGGAGCGTCCTCGGTGTGGCGCTTTTCCACGGCGTGCTCGACATTCTGATGGCCTCACCCGTGCGGAGCCCCTTGCCATCCGTCATGGGCGCGCTCATCGTCCTATTTGGAATGGCCCTACTCCGCCTCTACGGACGCGAAAACTTGTCTCGCTCACCCAAAATCAAAGATCAGACCGTAGCCTGAGCTCAAATGGAAGGAGAGCTTGGCCGGGCCTTCCCGATGGACGCTTTCCGTGCACTGCCGGCGGAGCTCCTCAACACGCGCCTCGCAAGCTGACGCGCAGAGGGGTCGCTCTACCTACCCGATCCGCAGGATCAGATGGTACACGCCGAGATCAAACTGGGTTTCCACGCGCAAGCCGCTTTTCTGAAACACCATCAGCATGCCCAGGTTGCCGGCCAGCACGTCAGCCGTAAACCCGACCACGGCTTTTGACCGAGCTATCTCCAGCATCCGACGCATCAGACGAGTTCCAAGCCCTCGCCGCTGCCAACCGTCGCGGACGACGAAGGCAATGTCGGCGAGACCCGTTCCCGGGTCCACGTCATAGCGAGCCATGGCGACGATCTCGCCCTGCGTGGGTTCACACACCACGAGCCCCATGCTGGAGGCGTAGTCCGCGTCCATGAGCTGCCGGATTTCGAGCTGCGGATGTACGGATTTGTGAGCCAGAAAACGCTGGTAGGTGCTCTCGTCCGAGAGGCTGTAGAATAAGCGCTGCAGAGGCTCCTCATCACTCATGCGCACCGGCCGCATGAGCACGCTTTCGCCGCCCGCGAGCAACTCTCGGCGCTCCTCTCGCCACGGGTAAACGGCGCTCGGGAGCGGCTGATCAAAGACCACATACAGGCGCCGTTTGGCTTCACCGAGCAGCTCGGCGCGAAAATCCGGATGCGCGATTTCAGTCAGGGCGAGCGCGCGCTCGCGCACGCTTTTCCCCCACAAATCGGCGATGCCAAACTCTGTGACGATGTAACGCACATCACCCCGGCTCGTCACGATCCCGGCGCCCTCCTCGAGCACTGCGCGAATGCGGCTCACCGTCCCCTGCTTGGCCGTCGAGCGCAGCGCGATGATGGATCGTCCACCGCGGCTGCCCGCGGCACCCCGAACGAAGTCGACCTGACCACCGATACCCGAGAAAAACTTGCCGAGCAGAGTGTCGGCCGCGACCTGGCCCGTGAGGTCGGCAGCCAGCGCCGAGTTGACGCTGACCATGTTGTCATTCTGCGCAATGATCCGCGGCGAGTTCGTGTACTCCGAACCCCGCATCTCGAGGGCGGGGTTATCGTGCGCCCACTCGTACAACCTTTGGCTGCCCATCACGAAAGAGGTCACGAGCTTGCCGCGCAACAGCGATTTCTTGGCGCCCGTGATCACCCCTGCCTCAGAGAGCGTCATCATGCCGTCGGACAACATTTCGGTGTGTACGCCGAGATCGGAATGATTGCCGAGGGCCGCCAGCACCGCGTCCGGGATCGAACCAATTCCCATCTGAAGCGTTGCGCCATTGGCCACGAGGCTGGCCACGTGATGCCCGATGGCGGCTTCGACCTCGCCTTGAGGCTTGCTCGCGAGCTCGAGCAGCGGCGAGTCCACGGGAATCAAAGCGTCGATCTTCGACACGTGCAGAAACGAATCCCCGTGGGTACGAGGCATGCGAGGGTTCACCTCCGCGATGACGAGGTCTGCGCTGTCCACGGCGGCGCGCACGATATCGACGGATACGCCGAGGCTCACGTAACCGTGCACGTCGGGAGGGCTGGTTTGGATGAGCGCCACATTGATGCCCACCCGACGGTTTGAAATCAACTCGGGGATCTCCGAGAGGAATACGGGTATGAAATCGGCGCGACCCTCTTGAACTGCCTGGCGCACGTTGGGCCCGATGAAAAAAGCCGAATGTCGAAAGCGATTGGCAAACTCGGGAGCAACGTACGGCGCCGGGCCCAGCGTGAGC
>JAYWEH010000775.1:0-6616 GCA_043780025.1 Deltaproteobacteria bacterium | reverse complement strand
TCGGGGAACCCTCAATCGCAAGCCCCCGTAATCGCATTATTTTAAGACTGTAGTTTTCAGCCCTGGCCGTGTTGATGGATGAGCGTACACGAACAGCCTCGCGAGGAGCGCGCCAGCCCTCCTGGGCGGTACGCTCGCAGGCCCGCCCCTACCCGCCGCTCGCCCCAGGCTGATCCGCTGCGTCGCGAGACGTTGCTGCTGCGCCGGATATCGATGGTCTGCGTGGTCTCGACGTGCCAGCTGGGGCTGCTCTCACAGCTCGTCGAGCATGACGCATCATTCGTCGAAGCGATCGAAACGGATGCCCGGCGGCCGTTGCGGATCTTCCTTTTCAGCCTCTTCGACGAGCTTGTAAACGTCCGCTTCGCAAGGAACGTCGAGAAAATTGTAGTCGACCCCCCAGCAGCTCAACGTCCCCGCATCCCCGCGGCCCTCAAAGTCGCTCAAGGGCATGGCAAACGTGCCGGCGTCAGTCTCGACGAGCACGGCGCAATGGGTAGCGCTGTACGTAGCAGTGTACGGAGACGTACAGGGAGCGACGCCCGCATCGGAAGCTTCCAACCGTTCGAGGCGATCCACGCTTCGGCTACCGCAAGCAAAAATACCCACGAGCACAGCCACGATGACGAGGTCTTTCATGATGCTCCTCAGGGTTGCGGGCAACGTGACATGAGCCCATTGAAGGGTCCAACCCAATCGGCCCAGAGTGGGTTGGCTTCGTCCCACGTGGCTCACGGGTCCTCGCATCGAGTCATCAACCCATTAAATGGTCCGATGAGGTCGTCGCGAAGTTGGTCGATCTCGTCGTCGTTATAGCGTAGCCAGTAGGCACTACCGCCCTGTGAATGGTCGATGGCTTTCCAGAGCAAACTGTTCATCACCGTTCTATTGAATTCACTCAGGATGTTGTTTGCCTGCTCGAAATGCCAGAGCCCCATACAGTGTCCGAGTTCATGTTTGACAACGCCTTGGTAGAGAAACGCGCGGGATATCCCTTCCAGATCTGCAGCCCTGTTAATTTGGACTCGATCGATGCGAATGTTGCAGAAAGTGACGATTCCTGCGTGATCCAATGTCCGCTTTGAATCTCCAAGGACACCCTCTGCGAGGGTGTAAGAATCCCCAGAAGTGAGGTTGGCCCACACGGGTGGGTTTGCGAAACCATCCGCCATGCGCCACGAGAAGTACTCGTTGGTCGCGTCCTGTATGTCGTACAAGCCTGGCATCAGCCCATAAATTAAAATGCGTGACGCGGTCCGCGCATTCGAGATGAGCGCGCACGGAGCATATTCAACGGGGGAGGGCCTGCGCAAAGCTTCACTCGGCGAGGCTTCGAACACCAAGCTCGAAAAGAGGCCCATGCCAAGAGCGGCTCGACTTTGTTTCGACAGGCGCTTCCGCGCAAGCCACCCCGTTACGAGCAGCCCAAAACCCAAAGAGACTGGAGCTCCGAACGGCACCGGAGACCCATTGGCAGCCACACATACAGGCTCGTCCTCTTCCTCGTGACACTCCTCCCCCTCGGGGCACACGAGCCGCGAAACAATAGAGCACTCGCCGGGTTGCAATTCGCGCGGCGGTTGTTCCTCGGGGGGCGTTTCGTCGAAGCCCCCTGGAGGCGGGAGGAAACCGTCCTCATCCGGAAGCCCTCGAGCGCTTGCCCAGCCGCTCAACATCAAAGCGGGCACGAGCCAAACTGCGGTCCTTCGAACCTTTTTCATCTCGTCGAATCCGCGCTCCGCTGAGCGCTCAGAACCGTTAACCGCCGCACGCAACTGCGCGCTCTGGCCCAAACCACCCACTGTTTCGGCGTCCGAAACCCTCGCGCCTCACCCCGTTATCGACGTTCTGAAACGTACAACGCTAAAGCGCGAGGGAGAATCGTTACGGAGCCGAGACACTGAATTGTTGCCCGGCTGACAACTGCCGCGCCGTTCTCGACACGCGTTGGACTGATACGCGGGCGAAGCGCGCTAACCCGATATTGATGCGAGTGCCACTCGCACGAGCTCAGCCGAGCGCGAGCTCACCGCGCGCGAAGCGCGCCAGCGTCTCCACGACGAACTGGCGTTCGCGCGTCTGCACACGTTCGCTGAGGGATTCCACGCTGTCGCCCGGCAGCACGGGGACTTCACACTGGGCGACGACGGGGCCCGTGTCGTATTCCGCGTCGACCCAATGCACGGACACGCCGGTGACGCTTTCACCGGCTTCGAGCACCGCCGCGTGCACCCGCGAGCCATACATGCCCTGGCCGCCGAAGCGAGGGAGCAGCGCGGGATGCGTGTTGAGGATGCGACGGCGGAACAGGGATAACGTGCGGGTGCCGAGCTTCTTCATGTAGCCCGCCAGAAAGACGATCTCGGCGCCGTGCTCCTGCAAGGCGAGCGCAATCGCAGCGTCGAGCGCGTCAGGATCAGGGTGGGTCTGGCTACTCGCGTGCCGGAACTCGATGCCGTGGCGCTCTGCGCGCTGGGCCGCCCCCGAGCCGCTGTTGTTGCTGATGATCAGGCACACCTCGGCGGGCAGCGACCCCGCCGCGCAAGCATCCAGGATGGCCTGCAGCACGGTGCCCGTGTGCGAGGCCAATACGGCGATCCGCAGCATCAGTGCCTCATTCGCTTTTTAGCGCGCGCCCGCGACTTGTGCCCGCACCCAGCTCACGAGCGCGGCGTTCCCGGCGGTGGCCGTGATCTCGGCGGGCAGCCGGCGCAGTATCCAATCCACGCGCCAGGTGGCGGAGCCCCCCGCGGGCGGCAAGCCATAGCGCCCCTGCTGCTCGATCTCGACGTAGTCGAAGCTGCCGTTGATGAAGATCTCGATTTCGGCTTCCCCCGTGGCCTGGTCCGCCGGCGCGATGTCCTCGAACAGCTTGATGAACACGTGTTGTCGATAGACATAGGCGAGCCAGCCTTCGGTGCCATCCTGAAACAGCTTGCTGTCCGTCGGGGGCGCGGAGGCAATTTCTACCCACGAGACACCGTCGACGGATTGAACAGGCAGCGTGGATTGCGAGAGCGGAGCGGAGGTCGACGGAAAGAACGCCAGGCCCTCTTTCGGCACGCGGCTGATCTCCCAGGGAGCGGCAGCGCGAGTCGCGCGCTGGTTCTGCAACGTGTATTCGAGCGTCACTAGGCCGCGCTCGGCGTCCGCCCAGAACCGCTTCTGAACCGAATAGCCCGTGGTGGCGCCGGGATCGCTCGACAGCGTCAAGACGGACCCATTAACCCTGGCCAGATGACTCGCCACGTCGATCGCCGCCTCCGGCGGCCAACCCCAGTCGCTCTGCGGACTCGTCCAGAAGGTCGAACCGTACATGTTGGGCAGCGAACCCTCGCCTGCCGCGACGACCTCCGGCCCCGTGAGGATGTTCACGGAGCCGAGGCTGAAGCGCGTCACTCGGCCGCCGATGCTCGGATCCACCTCGAGCTCGAGCTCGCCCGCCCGAAACAGATAGCGGCCAGCGGCCAGCAGGGGAGCCGGGCCCGAGCCCGATGGTCCATTCGTCACCTCACTACCTCCATCGCCCAGGGGCGCGCCCGTGGAGCCTCCCGCGGCGCCGACATTGTTCGCGCCAGCCAGCGACGGGTCGAAAGATACGACCGCTCCCGCAGGCTGGACCTCTTTTTCAGAAGCACCACAAGCGAGCCAGCAGCTGGTGATACTCGCCACGAGCAACCTGCTGAGACCTCGAACGCGCGCCATCTCGAGTGTTCCAGTACGCCGGTTCCAGGGCCAGCTCAACGTTTGGCCGTCACCGTGCGCTGCTCTTCGGCTTCGAGCTCGGCCAGCGCGCGGGTGAGCTCCTCTTCTTCCGCCGCATCGAGGGCCTCTGAGGTCTCCATCGTCGTGGCCACGCGCACGGGGCTCGGCTCCGGCTCCGGCGGTAACAGCCCCATCTTGCGCTTGAGCGCCACCAACTCTTCGTTCGCACCGGCGCTGCTCTCCAGCTCACCGAAGCGCTGCGCCAGCGCGTCACCGCTGTATTCTTCCGCCAGCTCCACCTGCGCCTCAGCCTGCGCTTCGATCTGATCGACCTTGGCGGCCATCTGATCAAACGCCTCGAAGGCGCTGGCGTTCTTGAGACCGCTCATGGTCTCCTGAATCTTGGCTTGAGCTTCAGCGCGCTTCTGGCGCGAAACGAGCAGGCTCTTCTTGCGCTTGGCCTCTTCGATCTTGGCATTGAGCGCGCGCAGCGCGAGCTTCAATTGTTCAACGGAGGTCTTCTGCTTCTGCCATTGCGCCTGGTATTGCTCGACCAGGGCGCTGATTTCCTGTTTGCGGGCCAGCGCTTCTTTCGCCAGCGCGTCGTTGTTGGCCCGCACCGCCAGCATCGCACGGCGCTCCCACTCGACGGCCTTCTCCCGCTCGGCGTCGAGCTGCTTCTGCAGGCGCTTTTCGTCAGCAATGGCCACCGCCACCTGCTTTTTGGCCTCCATCAGCTGCTTGGCCATGTCCTCGAGCAGCTGGGTGAGGATCTTCTCGGGATCCTCGGCGCCGCTGATCAAGGCATTGAGGTTGGCTTTGATGAGCCGGGCGATGCGCGCAAATATTCCCATGCTGGCTCCAGTCGAGCCTCCTAGAGGCTTCCGAGAAGACTACTTTCGACCCGGCCCCTTCGACAAGGCCACGAGCTTTGGCACGTGTTCGGTGAGCGCCATTTCGAAATCGGCCAATACGGCCTCGATCTCGTTGTCGTCGAGGTTTTCGAGCTCGAGCGCGGCGCTGAGCACGATCCGGTCCTGCTCGATCGCAAAGGCGGCGTGCATGAGCCCGCTCGCATTGAGTTCGAGCATCTGGCGAAAAAATCGAGCCGACGCCGCGTCGTTCTGGGACGGCGCGGGCCCGACCTGGAGCTGCGCGACCAACACCGGTGGCACCACACTCAGCGCACACGGCGGTTGCCCTGCGGCCACGAACACCAGATAGACGCCACCGCTCCCCGCGGGCGCGAAGCTGCGGCCGAGCCGCTGCAGGTGACCTTCCAGATCTTCGCTGTTGGCGATCATGGCGAGTGCACGGTAGTCGGAGCGCGCCGCTTCGGCTAGTAGCCCGTCTCCATCGAAGCGATGGGCACTAGCACGCTAACTTTTCGGCCAACGGGCTCAATCGGGACCGTTGAATGCGCAGAGGTTTCGTGTAAAATCGGCCATGTTTGAGCCCAGCTTGCGGGAGTGCCTGACGTTTGACGACGTCATGCTGGTTCCTGGCCATAGCGACGTGGTGCCGACGGATGTTGACGTCCGGACGCGCCTGACTCGCGACATTTCTCTCAACATCCCCCTGTTGAGCGCCGCGATGGACTCCGTCACGGAGGCGCGCTCGGCGATCGCCATGGCCCGCGAAGGCGGCCTGGGCGTCATTCACAAGAACCTGTCCCCCGAGGTGCAGGCTCGCGAGGTCTCCCAGGTCAAACGCGCCGAAAGCGGGATCATCCTCGATCCCATCACGGTGGGGCCGTCGCAGTCGCTGCGCGAAGCGCTGGCCATCATGCGGCAGCACAGCATCTCGGGTGTGCCCGTGGTGGAAGGCCAGACCGCGGTCGGGATCTTGACCGCGCGCGACGTGCGCTTCGAGCAGAACCTGGACCAGCCCGTGAGCAACCTGATGACGACCAAGCTCGTCAGCGTGTCGCCCGGTGTGAAGGCGGAGGAAGCGCGCGAGCTGTTGCACAAACACCGCATCGAGAAGCTCCTGGTCGTGGAGGGGCGCAAGCTGGTCGGGCTGATCACGATCAAGGATTTGCTGCAGGCCGAGCTGCACCCGCTCGCAAACAAGGACGAGCGCGGCCGCCTGCGCGTCGCCGCGGCGATCGGGCCGGGCAAAGACGTCGCCTTTCGCACCGATCAACTGGTCGAGGCGGGTGTCGATTGCATCGTGATAGACACCGCCCACGGCCACTCCAAGGCTGTGGGCGAGCTCGTGCGCGCCACCAAGCAACGCCACCCCGGCGTGCAGCTCATCGCGGGCAACATCGCCACCGGGGAGGCCGCCAGCTTCCTCATCGCAGCGGGCGCTGACGCCCTCAAGGTGGGCATCGGACCCGGCAGCATCTGCACCACGCGCATGGTGGCGGGCGTCGGCGTGCCTCAAATCACGGCCATCGCCGACTGCGCCGCGGTCGCGAACCAGCACGACATCCCGGTGATCGCCGACGGCGGCGTGAAACTCTCCGGCGACGTGGCCAAGGCCATCGCCGCCGGAGCATCCAGCGTGATGTTGGGCTCGCTCCTGGCCGGCACGGACGAAGCCCCCGGTGAGCTCATCCTGTATCAGGGCCGCAGCTACAAGAGCTATCGCGGCATGGGATCGCTCGGCGCGATGCGGCGGGGCAGCAAAGATCGCTATGGCCAGGCCGGCACCGCGGACGAGAAGCTCGTGCCCGAGGGCATCGAGGGCCGCGTCCCGCACCGCGGCTCGATCTCCCAGATCATCGCGCAATTGATCGGTGGGTTGCGCGCCGGTATGGGTTACACCGGCAGCCACACCATTTCCGAAATGCAGAAACGCGCCAAGTTCATCCGCATCACGGGTTCGGGCCTGCGCGAGAGCCACGTCCATGACGTTTTCATCACCGAAGAAGCCCCCAACTACCGCACCAGCTAATCCGGACGGC
>JAYWEH010000774.1:0-2808 GCA_043780025.1 Deltaproteobacteria bacterium | reverse complement strand
CTCGTCAATCGAGCGAGCCCTTCACACCTTCGACCAGGTAGCTCATCTTTTCGAGCTCGATGTCGGTCTGGCCACGGCTCACGCCGGCGGCCAGAATTTCCTCGCCCTTGTTGTTCGAGAGCGGCCCCTTGAAGATCACGAGCGAGCCTGCTTCGAGCCCGGCCTTGGCTGCGTCGGCCTTGGTGCGGGTTTCGGGCTTGACCGCCTCGCCGTACGGCGAGAGCTTGACGTAACCTTCTTTGAGCCCGCCGCGAACCAGGTGTTCCCAGGGCTTGCCCTGTTTGATCGCTTCCACGTAGGCGGTGTAGATCTTTTCCCAGTTCCACTCGGCGCCGGTGAGGTAGCCCTTCGGAGCGAGCGCGGCCTGGCTCGCGTGGTAGCCGGTGCTCATTACGTTGCGGCGCTCCGCGGCCTCGATGATCACCTTGGGCGAGTCCACGTGCGCGGTGAGCACGTCGACACCTTGGTCGATCAAGCTGTTGGCGGCTTCTGCTTCCTTGACCGGCAGCGACCAATCTCCGGTGAACACCACGCTCACCGTAACCGCTGGATTGACCGAACGGGCGCCGAGCGTGTAGGCGTTGATGTTGCGGAGCACCTGCGGAATCGGCTTGGCGGCGATGAACCCCAGCTTGTTGGAGCGGGTCGTGGCGCCAGCCACCGTGCCCGCGACGTATTCCGCCTCGTCGATGTAACCGAAATAACTGCCGACGTTTTTCGGGTGTTTGCCCTCGCTGTACAACCCGCCGCAGTGCAGGAACGTGACGTCCGGATATTTGACGGCCAGCGTCAGGATGTGTGGATCGAAGTAGCCGAACGAGGTGGGGAACAGCAGCTTCGCGCCGTCCAGGTTGATCATGCTCTCCAACGTCTTCTGGACAGCGACCGTCTCGGGCACGTTTTCTTCCTCGCGAAGCCGGACTCCGGGGATGGCCGAGAGCGCTTTCGCGCCTTCGGCGTGCGCCTGATTGTATCCGTAGTCAGCTCGAGAGCCGACGTACGCGAACCCCACGGTCAGCGTCGAGTTCGCGGCGCTCGGGGTGGCCGCGGATGCTGGAGTGATTGCCGCGGTGGTGGTTGCTTCGGCCTTCTCGGGTTGCTTGCAAGCGCCGAGCACCGCAAGGAACGTCAATGCTCCATGCCAGAGCTGCAATCCGGAACGTGTGGGACTCATGAAAATTGGCTCCTTGTTGTTTCTAAAGCGGGTCAGGTTTCTGACTGTTTTCCGACTCGAATGCTCGCTGCGCCGGAACGAAACCTTTGGTGACGACAAGGGCTCCCCACGACTCGAACCGGCTGAGCCGTGGGGAGGCTAGATGTCTTGACTCGGTGCGTTGGTTACTTCTGAACTTGAGCGCCGAAGAAGAGCGCCTGAACGTCGAGGTCACCCGCGAAGCCCGTGCGATATCCAGCGGTGAAGCGCGTGGCGTACGAGTTGACGATGTACGAGACCTGAGCGTCGATCAGGGTCGAGGTCTCGGCGCCATCGGCCTTCGGCATCGCTTGCTGCACGCGGAAGGTCGGCTGGAGCTTGCCGCCAGCCACATCCATCGGCAGCAGGTAGCTGGCCAGGGCGAACCAAGCCGACTCCGTGCGCTCGTATTCCCCGTCGAAGATATAGAAAGCACCCTCGAGATCGAGGACGCCGGACGCGCCGAGGTCCTTCTCGAACAATACGTCGGCGTTGAACCCGGTGTAGTCGTCCGCGGCGATGACGACGCCGTCGGCGTCGGTCTGGGTCGAACCATCTTTCTTCGACTGCACGCCCACGCCGATGCCCAGCAGGTCTTTGCCGAAGAACGTGCTGCTGCCATAGAAGCCGGGCTCGGGGCTGAGCAGATGCAAGCTCAAGCGCCCAGAGAAGAGGGGAGACTGAGCGGGATTGTGCAGGTCGAAGATGCCCGCGTAATACTTGAAGACACCGCCGCCGAACTGGCCCCACACGGTTGCTCCGTCGTTGCGGCCATACGGGCCTTCGCGCGGTGCGGCGACCTGGCCGTCCGCGAACCCAAAGCCCGGATAGAACCAGGGAGCCATGAAAAAGGGTCCGCTGAAGTTGGAGCGATCGACGGGCACGAGATGACGGCCGATCCAGACATTGAAATATTCACTCGGCTCGAGCTGAACGATGCCGTCGAGCAGGGTCAGGCTGCTCGTGATGCCGCCGGGGCCGCCGTTGTTGTAGCTGGAGGCGAAATTGCCGGTTAGCTTTACGTACTTGTGAACCTTGCCCGAGGTCAGTACCCAGGCTTCCCCGGTGCTGTAGATGTCGTCTAGTTTGTCGCCGCTCGGATAGTTGCCTGGTGCTGAGCTCGACGCGTTGCTCAGAGCCAGATCGGCCCGCGCCCAAACCCCCAGCTTCAGCGGACCCAGGTCGTCCGCCGGTCGTTCTTCGACGGGCGGCTCGGGCAGTGGCGGAGGCGGGGGCGCTGCAGGCGCTGGTGGCGGGGCCGCGACGGGCGGAGCCGGCGCGACGGGCGGAGCCGGCGCCACGGGCGGAGCCACCGTGGGCGGAGGTGGCGCATTCATGTCTTGCGCGGGCGGCGGGTTGACGACCGGTTCTGCGGCAGGGGGCGCGGGATCCTGTGCGTGGGCGTGTGCCGCGACGAACAGGACGCTCACCAGGCCGAGCCGAAGCGGATGTAAGAGTCGAAAGCCAAGCTGCATGACGTCTCCTTGAGGGGTTGGTGATAGCGAGTACTCGCTGATTGTTAACGGCGTGTTTCGGGCAAGGCCGTTTTGCCACAACTCGAACGAATGGCCCCAGCGCTTCTCGCTAGGCATCGCGCGCTTCTCGCGCGTTCCACT
>JAYWEH010000773.1:0-2810 GCA_043780025.1 Deltaproteobacteria bacterium | reverse complement strand
ATCGAACGTGTAAGGGTCTGTAGTTGACCTTCAATCGGCCGTTGTGCGGCCGTGTCGAAGGGGCAGCGCGGACGAGGTGCCTGCGAACGTAGCCAGCTAGCGTGGCAGAGTGTCCCAGTGGGCTCCACTCGCGCCCGGAAATTCCGGCCAGAGTGAAGCCACCTGGGTCGCCGCTGCACTTCGTGAATGTCTCTTGGGATCGAATCAACTGACTGATACTCGTTCGCTTTTGGGAGGCTGAACTGACCCGACGCATCTTCCTTTCTCCCCCTGATGTGGGGCCGTCCGAGCGACAAGCCCTGCTCGACGCATTCGACTCGAACTGGATCGCGCCCCTCGGCCCCGAGGTGGACGCATTCGAGGCGGACTTTGCCAAGGAGGTGGGCGCCGGGCATGCAACCGCGTTGAGCAGCGGCACGGCGGGTCTCCATTTGGCCCTGCTCGTATTGGGCGTCGGGCCGGGTGACGAGGTCTGGGTTCCCACGCTGACGTTCGCCGCCACGGCGAACGCCGTCACCTACGTGGGGGCGCGGCCCTATTTTTTGGATGTCGATCGAGGGAGCTGGACCCTGGACACGAGCTCGCTCGAGCGAGCCCTGACCGAGCGCGCCAGGCAGGGCCGCCTGCCGCGCGCCCTGATCACGGTGGACTTATACGGGCAGTGCGCCGACTACGACGCTATCCAGCGCATGTGTGGCCAGCATCGAGTCCCGATCATCCAGGACGCCGCGGAGGCGCTCGGAGCGACGTATCGGGGCAAGCCCGCCGGCGCGCAAGGCAACCTGACGGTCTTCTCCTTCAACGGCAACAAGATCATCACCACGAGCGGTGGCGGGATGTTGGTGTCGGACGATCCAGCACTGGTGGCGCGCGCCCGGCACCTGGCTTCGCAAGCGCGCGAACCTTTGCTGCATTACGAACACAAAGACATTGGCTACAACTATCGAATGAGCAACCTGCTCGCCGCCGTCGGCCGCGCGCAGCTACGCTCGCTCGGTCAAAAGGTGCAGCGCCGCCGCCAAAATTTCGAGCACTATCGCTCGGCCCTATCCGGCACCGCGGGGATCGAGTTCATGCCCGAGGCGCCCTACGGGCAGGCGACACGTTGGCTGACCTGCCTCACCTGTACCTCACGAGTGGAGCGTGACGCGGTGATCGCCGCGCTCGCTCGCGCCAACATCGAGTCTCGTCCCGTCTGGAAACCCCTGCACTTGCAGCCGGCATTCGCAGCGTTCGACCATCTGGGCGGTGAGGTCGCCGCGGAGCTGTTCGACCGTGGCTTGTGCCTGCCGAGCGGCTCCAACTTGTCCACCGCCGATCTCGATCAGGTGAGCGAGCTGGTAGACGCAGCGCTCGGCGAACGCTCGAGTGGAGTGCGCCAACGGCGATCATCTGAAGCGGCTCGCGAGGTGGCGTCGTGACAACGCGCGTGGCGCTGCTCCGGGGCACGCAGGTCGCCATTGATCTCGCGGCGCTCAGCCTCGCCGTCTGGCTCGCTTACTTCATGCGCTTTGACTGGCAGATTCCCGGTCAGATGTTCCGCAGCCTGCTGATCTGGTGGCCCTATGTGATCGGGCTCGAATATGCGGTGCTGTTCGCCTTCGGCATCCCGCGCTACGTGTGGCGTTATGTGGGGCTGCGCGAGGTCAGCCGCATCCTTGTCGCGACCAGTGCCGCCACGCTCGTGCTGCTCGTACTGCGCGCCGCCGTGGAAATCGCCTCTCCTGACGTCGCTCGCGACGTGGTCTTGCCGTACGGGGTGATCGCCATCAATTTCATCCTGAGCTTTCTCGCGGTGGCCGGCGTGCGCACCGTGCGCCGGTTGGTGAGCGAAAAATGGAAAGCGGACAGTCGACGCAAGCGCAGCACCAACGCTGTGCCCACCCTCTTGATCGGCGCCGGCCAAGGCGGCGTGTTGGTCGCCAAAGAAATCGCCAATCGCCCTGAGCTCGGCATCGTACCGGTGGGTTTTATCGACGACGATCCGACCAAGAAGGGCACGTTGGTGCACGGCATTCCGGTGCTCGGCGGCATCGAATCGGTACACGACTTCGCGCAGGCCCTCCACGCCAAGCAGGCGCTCATCACGATCTCGAACGCCCAGGGCGACACCATCCGGCGCATCTCCGAGCTGTGCTCGAAGAGCGGCCTGGACGTGAAGATTATTCCGGGCGTCTACCAGTTGGTGGGCGGCGAGATCAATTTGTCCAGAATCCGCGACGTGGCCATCGAGGATCTGTTGCGCCGCGAGCCGGTCGAGCTCGACTCCGAGGCGATTGCCCAGGCCCTCGCTGGCCGCACGGTAATGGTTACGGGTGCCGGCGGCAGCATCGGCTCGGAGCTGTGCCGACAGGTTTCGTCGTTTGGACCCGGGCGCCTGCTGCTGGTGGAACGCGCGGAAAACGCACTATTTGAAATCCATCGTGAGCTCACACACAGTTTTCCTGAGCTCAGCGTGGTGCCCTGCGTGGCGGACATTTGCGATCGCGCCCGCATGTCACAGCTGCTCGCTGAACATCATCCCGAGGTCGTGTTCCACGCCGCAGCCCACAAACACGTGCCGCTGATGGAGGCGCACCCGGCCGAGGCGGTGAAAAACAACGTGCAAGGTACGCGCATGCTGGCGGATCTCGCCAATGAGTATGGCGTGGCGGCGTTCGTGATGATCTCGACGGACAAGGCGGTGCGGCCCACCTCGGTGATGGGGGCGAGCAAACGTGCAGCGGAAATCTACGTGCAGTCGCGCGCCCGTGCGAGCCAGACCAAGTTTGTGACCGTGCGTTTCGGCAACGTGCTCGGCTCCGCCGGCA
>JAYWEH010000772.1:0-15788 GCA_043780025.1 Deltaproteobacteria bacterium | reverse complement strand
GTCTACGTGCTCGGTGGTTATTCGGGCCCGCCGCACAACTACTCCAAGCGAGATCAGAGCGCGGACTTTGCCCGTTACGATCTGGCGGCGCGGCGTTGGGAGAAGCTGCCCTCGATCGGGCCCATCCAGAGCGCCGTGCTCGTGAACGACGGGCGCCACGTCTATCGCGTCGGCGGCATGCGGGCGCTCAACGAGGCGGGTCAACCCGAGAACATGCACTCACTCGGCGACGTCGCTCGCTTCGATCCGGCAACCGGCGCGTGGCAGGCCCTCGACAGCCTGCCCGTGCCGCGCTCCTCCCATCAGGCGCTCGTCGTGGGCACGACGCTGTACGTGATCGGCGGCTGGAAGCTCGCCGGAGCGTCCTACGACAGCGAATATCAACAGACACTGTTGAGCTGTGATTTGAGCCAGCCGAAATGCGCCTGGCAGAGCCGGCCCATGCCGTTCGCGACCCGTGCCATGGGAGCGGCGGAGTACAACGGCAAGTTGTACGTGCTCGGTGGGCTCACGCCCGACGGTGGCTCGGACGCGGTCCACGTCTACGATATCGCGAGCGAGACCTGGACGGCTGGGCCAGCGTTGCCCAAAGACAACCTGACGATCTGTGCAGCCGTCTACGGCGAGCGCCTGTACGCCAATGGCGCCGACGGAACGGTGTATCGCCTGTCGCCGGACGGCCAGAGCTGGGAGCCCGGAGCGAAGCTGCAGTTTCCGCGCATGTTCCACCAGCTGGTCTCGAGCAGCGCGGGCCTCGTCGTGCTGGGCGGCATTCCCAGCCGTGATCGCGGTTCTCGCGTGCGCCACATGGAGCTCGTCTCCCCCGAGGCCGCACCGGCCGGGGTGAAATGGACGATCGCGTCCGTGAGCGCGGCGAAGAATCGCCAGGGAGCGTTCCTGCTCGGGCAACAGCTCTACGTGTTCGGCGGGAACAATAGCCTCGAGCAACACGACTTCGAGCGCGACAACTTCGTGGATACGGCGCACCGGCTCGACCTCGGAGCGCTGGAGTGGCGCCCCCTCGAGTCCTTTCCGGCGAAGCGCCAATCGATGCAGACCCTGATCACGGGGGACGCGGAGAAGCCGCAAGCCTGGGTTGTGGGCGGTTTTGGATTTCAGGGGGAGCGTTTGAGCTCGCAGCCGGACGTGTACCGGTACGACTTTGCGGGCGACAAATGGGCGAAACAGCCCGCTGGCATGTCGCAAGCGCGCAGCCAGTTCGGGCTCGTCGAATGGGAGGGCGCCGCCTGGGTGTTTGGTGGGCTCAACTTTGACGCCACTCGCAAGGAGGAGTTTCAGCTCTCGCCCGCCGTGCTGCGCTTGGACGTGGCTCACCCGGAGAGCGGATTCGTGCCCGCCGGGCTCGAGCTGCGCGAGGTGCGCCGAGCCTTCGCGGGCGCGCGGCTCGGGGACCGCTACTACATGACGGGTGGCCTTGCCGACGAATTCAAGTCGGTCACATCGTGCGAGGTCGTCGATCTGAAGGCCAAGGCGAGCCTCGCGATGAAGTGTCCGAAGGAACATCGCCTGGGCGGTGATCTGGTGGCGCTCGGTGGCAAGCTGTACCTCATCGGCGGCAGCGTTCAGAATGCGGCCGGCCAGCGCGAGCCCACTCCGCGCATCGAAGTCTATGATCCGGCGGCGGACGCCTGGTCGACATTGAGCGACGTATTGCCATTCCCGGTGCCACGCCAGCTGCAGACGTTTGCGTTTCACGATCAGCTATTGCTCTACACCGCGAACCACGCAGCCGCGACGGTGGAGGTGGCGTTGTTGGATCCCAAGGCGCTGGCGGCCGGGCGTCGCAACTTCGTCGAGATCGCGGTGCCGCCTGCACCGCCGCCGACCGACGCCAAGTGAGGCGCTGTCAGCCCGATTGCCGCGTCGACAGCGGCAGGATCCACGATTTGGGTGCGAAAGAATCGGGCACGGTCGTCAGATCGACGTTCGGGTCGATCAACCGCTGACGCGCCCGTCCGTTCATCGACACCCAGGCATCTGCATAAACTCGCACACGCGTGTGCCCCTGCTCGGTAAACAGGTGAGCGAGGTGCCGGGCATACTGCTGAATCATGTCCGGCTGCGTGGACATCATCTTGTACTGCAGCCCGGTGAGCGCATCCCGAGGGCGAACCACGTAGCGCTGATCGTCCTCGTCGCAGACGACCCTGAACTCCACCTGACCCGCCTTCTCCACCAGCATGACGCGCCAGGCGAAACGAAAGCCTTGCTCGTGCCAGTTCACGTTCCCTGGGTAGAGGAGAAAACGCAGCGGGACACACAGCTGCACGAGCAGGTAACCACTCACCAGAGCGAGCGTGGCGCGCGTGACTGGGGCGCTTGGCGTAGCCACGGTTGCACGCGGCGCGCTTAGACGCCGTGCTGCGCGGGCTGCCCAGGCGGGGTCGAAGAACAAAGTCGCCGTCACGATCATCACCCAGGAGAACACGCCGATGGGGAAGAGCAGCCAGACGCTGACGTGAAAGCACACCAGCACCGCGTAGGCGTAGGGCCGAGCTCGGCGTGAGCAGAGCAGGAACGGAATGCTCAAATCGAAGGCCGCGCCCGCGTAGCTGGCCACATAGGCGGCCGCCGGTTCTCTGAGCCAGATGCCGATGAGCGGTACGTCCCCGTGCAACCCGAGCCAGGTCGCGAGCGGTTGCGCGTAGAGGAGCCAATCCGGATTGAGCTTTGCCAGGCCGGCAAAGACGTAGACCAGACCCGTCTGGATGCGCAGCAAGGTGTAGACCCACACCCGGACTTCTCGATGAGCTTGCCTCCGGCGGCTGCGCAGCAGCGCGTCCAGGGAGAACGCGGCCCCCGACGGCACCACGGCGAGCAGCAAGCTGAGCAGGCTGACCAGGTAGTAGTGGTTGAGGTAGCTCGCCTTCTCGATCAGTTCCGCGTACGTGAAGGTGACGAAGAAGATGGCGGCGCTGGCGCGGCTGAACAGGCCGATGCAAAGGCTGAACGCCGAGAGCGCCATGAGAGCGAAGTGCACATAGAGCCCATTGCCCTGCCACGGTTCGACCCAGTCGAAGCCGAAGTAGGTGAAGTGAAAGCTCGGCCGCAGGTAGACGTCTTCGATCCAGCCGTAGGCCCAGAAACGCAGCACCGAAAAGCACATCAGCGCGCCGAAGAGCAGCCGAAAGGCACCGAGCCCGGAGCCGTCGCACGGGCGATTCAAACGCTCGAGCAAAATGGCGATCGGCGCGGAACGTTCGGACGCTGAGGGCTGATCGGGCGAGGGCAGGGGCTGCGCGAGCCGGCCCCCCGACGAGGGCGCAGCGTCGTCAGTCGCCGTCATTGTCGTTGAAGCTCAGCGACAGGCCGAGCGCACCGATCAGGTCGACCTGAATCAGTGCCTGCAACTCACCCAGGCGCGCGCTCGCGTCGCGCACCCGGTCCGGTGCGCTGGTGATGGCAGCACTGAGCGGCGCACCGATGGCGTCGAGGCTTTGATGAGAGGCCGCCAGGGCGTCGGTCATCTCGGCATCGTAGTCCGCGCCGCGTTCGGTCACATAGCGCCGCAAGCCAGGTATGTTGCGCGCATCGTCGCCGAAGTAGAGTGTCTCGATGCCGTCGAGGTTGTCGTGGATATTGTCGATGGAGCGGGCGCTGAACCGGGACTCCACGTAGTCCGGCGTCGCAGCGCCGCCGGAATCTTCACCGAGCGGGTGTCCCAGCTTGTTCGTCCTGATGTTCTCGACCGTGAAGCCCATGCGGTTGACGATCTCGCCGAAGGCCGCTGACAGCGACACGAACGCCGTGCTGGTGCGCCCCGCGCCGCTCAGTTGTTCCGCGAAGTTGCCGCCCTCGGGGGACCAGGCCATGTAGATCTCGTCTGCCCGGTTCGCCACTTCCGCCCCCAGCGACCGTAGATACTCGCAGCGTCGCGGTGAGTTCGCGAGCGCCACCGCGTCGCCCTCGGGTGGGTAGAGCAGGTACTCGACCACCGGCAAACCTTTGCGCCAGACACCAAATCCCGCGATCGCGGGTGGATCGATGGGGGTCTCCGAGCTGAGCACCTCTTCCACGTCGTCCACACGCGCGGGCCATGAATCCAGCTGTGGCCCAATGCGAAACCCGGGGCGGCTGAAGGGTCCAAACGCGAAGACCTCCGCCTGCTTCAAGCTGCCCTGCGCCGCAAGCCACGCTGCCTTGGAGGCGTCGAGGGTTTCGGCAGACGGCGCGGCACACAGGGCGTCAAGGGAGGACTCGAGCTCGCCCGCCTCGAGTGACAAACCCTCATAGGAAGGCACGATCAACCCCGTGCTCCAGCTCACCAGGAGCTCGCGGCGAGTGTCGGGCGCGCCGGGGTTCGAGCAAGCGAAGCCGAGCAGGGCCACGCAGATCATGGAAGATCGCGCCGTGTTCATAGCGACTCCACGAAAGCGACCAAGTCACGACGGTCCTGTACGGGCAGCTCCACGAAGAGGTCTCGGGTGCTTTGTGCTTCGCCGCCGTGCCAGAGAATTGCCTCCGCCACGCCGCGGGCCCGGCCATCGTGAAGCAGGCGATCGTGGTCGTTCACGGTGGGGTAGTGCCCCAGACCCCACAGCGGTGGCGTGCGCCATTCGGCGCCGTCAGCGGCAAAGCTCGGGCGATGATCGGAGAGCTCTTCACCCAGGTCGTGCAAGAGCAGATCGGTGTAGGGCCAGATCCGCTGATCGCTCAGCTCGGCGAGCTCGGCATCTTCACTGGTGCGGTGGCTGGGCGTGTGACACCCGCCACAACCGAGTTCGGCGAAGATACCCTTGCCGCGCAACACCTCGCGTTCCTGATATCTCTGCCGCGCCGGCACCGCCAGCAGCTGGCCATAGCGCTGCACGCTCTCGAGCAGCTCGTCACTGAGCTCCGGATCCCCACCGGAGGGCGAACCCTGGCATTCGACCTGAGTGGAGCTGCACTCCTGATTGGGGAACAGCGAAGAAGTGATGCCCAGGTCGCCGAGGAAGGCGCCGGCGCTCTGCTGGCGAACGTTGGGCTGCTCCGCTTTCCAGCCGAAGCGGCCGACTGCGAGCGCGCCTGCCTCGACGTCGGGTACGCGGTTCACCCGCCCAGATACGCCGTCACCATCCGTGTCGTCTGGATCCTCGAGCGACAGCAAGCGTTCTTCGGAGATGGCTTCGAGGAGCCCCAGCCCGATCATGGCCGGGGCGACACGCGGGGAGATGCGCACGGCGCCGTTTAGTGGCCCGAGCGCGAGCTCACCCACGGCATAGCTCGGCCGGAGAAGCTCGTACGCTTCGCCATCGGCGTATTGTCCGGAAACAGGCTCGTACGAGACGCTGGGATTGCCCTCCCCGGGCACGCCGTCGACACCGAATGGCTGTAGCTGGCCGCCGTAGTTGGGCTCCGGCATGGGCTCGCCATCCTTGCCGCTACCGTCCACGCTGAGCCGCAGCAACATGCTGACGAAGCCTTCTTCATCGCCGAGGGGCGGGCGGCCGCGTCCGTCCTTGGAGTGGCAACCCGAGCACGAGCGGGAGTTGTAGAGCGGGCCCAGCCCATCGCGAGCCGTATTGCTGGAGGGCACCGCGGTCCAAGCCTGGTTGAAGAAGGCGTTGCCTCCGAAGAACGAGCGCCTATTTTCGAGCGTCGCGTTGGCCGCTGGCGGCAAGAACGCATTGGTCCCGAACAGCGTCTGGTTGGTGGCGTCGCCGCCGGGGAGCTCCTCGCCCGCTTCGAGCACGGACGATTCATCGCTCCCCTCGCAGGCCAAGAGTAGTGCGGCGCCCGAGATGGCCGTCCGCAACAGCGATGCGGTAGCGCGTCCTCGGGCACCGAGGCTCGCCGCTCTAGGCGGTCTTGGCCACGTCTGCATCGGGGCTCAGGTCGGATCCGGGATGCGGCTGAGCCCATAGAGCTCGAACACGCGATCGATCAGCACTTGCTGTGCGAACAAGGATTTGCTCAGCGCGTCGACGCGGGCGTTGCCAGCCGAGTTGCCCTCGGTGATCTCGCGGTCGAAGGGGATCTGCATCGCGTTGGCGAGATCGAGGCTCTCCTGAATCTGATCCGTGATGTCTTCGGCCAAAGCCGAATCCTTGGCGGCGACCAGGTCCTCGAGGCTAGGCCCGGAGACGCGGCGGTCGTCGATTCGCTCGTACGTCCCGAGCCACACGTTCTGTACGCCCTGGACATCCTGAATCATGTCGCGGTGCGTGTTGTCGCTGAAGCAGGAGTGCTCTTCCTCCTGGTCCAGCGCGCGCAAAGCGGCTTCCACGCGCTCGCCTCCGGTTTCGAATCCGCTCAAGATCACCATGCCGCTCAGGATCTTGCCGAGCGACTCCGCAGGCGGCGCGGCCACGAACTCCGCGCGATAGTTGTTGTTCGAATCGGGGTCCCAGGCTTCGACCAGGCCTTCCAGGTGTTCGACGATCATCTCCGAGGCGGTGTTGACGTAGTCGCCGCGGCGATCCTGGTTCGCGTGCGTGCCCGTGCCATCGGTGACGTAGTCCGTGAAGGGGCGCTCGCCGGGGACCGCTGCGCTCGGGTCTGTAAGGTCCTGACCCCAGAGCAGGAACTCGACGGCGTGGTAGCCGGTGGCGATGTTCTTATCGCCGTCCTTCTCGTTCTCTTCGGTCAACGTGTCGGGATCGATGGTCTTGCTGGTGTCGTTGACGATACCGCCGGTCGGCTCCAGGTCGGTGTAGTCGATGTGTTCTTCGTCAAGCGGCCAGGCGTTGAGCAGACCCTCGGGGCCGTCCTCTTCGTTGTCGATCGGGCCCTCGTAGAACCGGTACACTTCCGTCTGCAGGTACGGTTCGCGCGACGCGCGCCACGCCACCTGCGCGGCCGTCAGATTTGCGGCGCTCGGCGATTCGACTAGGGTCGCCACGCTCGCTTCGAGCGCCTGCGCGGCTTCCACCGAGTCCTCATAGCTCGCGTGAACGATGTTCGCGTAGTTGGCCACGACCTCGGCGGTGTTGGCGGGGAGTCCACCTTCGGCCTTGTCCTCGGAACAACCGAGAGCAAGAACGGTGAGAAGGCACAGGGGAGAGTAAGCAAAAGTATGGAAGCGACAGTTCATGGGTCCTCGCTGGCGCGCGCTCTCGAGGCCTTCATGGGCTAAGTCGGCCGGCCGAGATCTTGAGAGCGAATATCGCTCTCGCGTGGTAATGATAGCGCCTATCGTTTGCGACTTGCTACTCCCAAGCCCGAGGAATGTCAATTCGGCCTGCAATGGCCCGAAGGCGCAGCTGTTTTGAGGGCTGCCCCTGGGCGTTTCCCTACATTGGCGCAGATCCGGGGCCGATGTATCGGGGCAAGAGCTCGAATTTGATTGGCTCTTTACAGGTTTCCGGCGGCCATTTGTCGACGTTGCCGGCCGACTCGAGGCACGATGCAGCACGCCCGGCCCGCTGCTTCGTGGCCCGTCAGCATGCTGTTCGCTAGTTTCGACTTCGTCCTGTTCTTCCTGCCGGTGCTGACGGCGTATTGGTGGCTCGCAGAGCGGCCCCGGGCGCGCCTCTTGTTGCTGCTCTGCGCGAGCTACTTCTTCTACTGCGCGAGCGCTAAGCCGGCTTCTGGTGCGTGGCCCACGCCCTGGTACTTCGTTGGGCTCATCGTGGGGTCGACGCTGATCGACTACGGGGTGGGCCTCGGGATCGCGATGGCCCGCGATCGCTTCTGGCGCAACGCGGCCCTCGGCGTGAGCCTGTTCGTGAACCTCGGGATGCTGATGTACTTCAAGTACTCGGGCTTCCTATTCGAGGTCGCCGAAGATGTCGCCGCGTTGCTCGGCCTCGACGTGGCCGTGCCCACGCTGCGAGTGGCCCTGCCGATCGGTATCAGCTTCTACACGTTTCAGAGCCTCAGCTACACCATCGACGTCTGGCGCAACCGCATCGAAGCCGAGCGGAACCTGCTGCGATTTGCGTGCTTCGTTGCGTTTTTCCCGCAGCTCGTGGCGGGCCCCATCGTGCGCCCCGGTGAGCTCTTGCCGCAGTTGCGCGCGGCCCTCCGGGTCGACATCGACGACGTCAACTTCGCCATCTTTCGCATCTCGAAAGGCCTGGTGAAGAAGGTCGTGCTCGGGGACCTGATCGCCGCCAACTACACGGACATCGTCTTCAGCACGCCCGCGCAATATTCTTCACTCGAGAACCTGCTCGCTCTGTACGCGTTCACCCTGCAGATCTACGCAGACTTCTCGGGGTATTCGGACATGGCCATCGGGGTGGCGCGACTGTTGGGCGTCAAGCTGCCCGAGAATTTCGATCGCCCGTACCAGTCGCGCGATGTGGGCGAGTTCTGGCGGCGCTGGCACATGACGCTGTCGACGTGGTTGCGCGACTATGTGTTCTTTCCCCTCGGGGGCAGCCGCGGCTCCGAGGCCCGAACCTATTTCAACCTGTGGCTCACGATGGTGCTCGTGGGCGTCTGGCACGGCGCGAGCTGGAATTTCGTCATCTACGGCAATCTGCACGCAGCGGCGCTCTTGTACAGCCGTTTCAATCGCATGCAAGCGCCGCGCGGTGAGGCCATCTACGGCATGATGTCCGTGGCCGCCTCATTCGTGCTGTCGGTGGCCGCCCTCGGCCTGGGGCTGGGCATGGACCTGCCCTTCGATGCGGCGCTGGCGCTCGGCGGGCTGACATTCGTATTTGGAGTACTCAACAGCTTGTTGCCCGTGGCCACGAGCGCACCCGTGTGGGCCGTCATTCACGTGATGCTCACGTTCCAGTTTACCGTGTTGTCGCGCATTTTCTTCCGCGCCGACTCCCTCGGGCAAGCGGGGCAGATGGCCCAGCGGCTCTTGCAATGGGACTCGGCGGGCGTCCGCGACGGCATGTTCAGAATCCAGGGGCTTCACGCCTGGTTGACAGAAAACACAGGCGCGCTTGGCCTGTTCGCTGATCCGCTGCTGTCATTCAGCCATTGGGGCCTGTTGATCCTCATGATCTTCGGCCTCGGCTATCACTTTGTGCCGGCCAACTACGGTGAAAACCTTGGCCAGCGTGTCACCCGCTGGCTGCCGGCTCCCGCCGTGGGTATCGGATTGGCGTGCGGGATGCTGTTGATCTCACGATTACTCGACGGCCCGCGCGCGAACATCTACTTCTCGTTCTGAGCCTGATGCTGCCCATCGCGTCCAGGACTCGTTCATGACCGCTCCCGACCTCGACTCCGAACAGCCGCCGCTCCTGGTGCTCACGCGCCGCGCGCGGCGTCGTCTGCTGGGCGCCGCCGGCTCGCTCCTCGGGTTAGTCTTCCTGCCGTACGTGATCCCGCCGCTGGCCGATCTCAGGCCCTGGTTTCCAGAGGGCAGTTACGTTCCATTCTGGAATATCACCGGGCGCCTGCATTCAGGTGATGAGGAGCGGGAGGAGCGCGAGCAGCTCGCTGGCTTTGAAGAATTGGCGCGGGCGGAGGAACACGCCCGCGCGCGCAGTGCCGAGAAACAGGCGCGCGAGGTCGTGAGCGTCCCGCCCAACGTGATTGGCCCCCACGGCGACGCTAGCGAGGGAGTCTATCCGCCCTACGCTGGACACCCGGACGATCAGGCGAAGGTGGCGGTCGGCATCGAAGGCGCGGCGGGGCTCGAGCACTACTTTGGCCGGCTTGCTCTCGCTGAGCTCGAGGTCGGGAACGTCATCGCCCGGGCTGGCCAGTGGGGTGACTCGGTGCTCGGCGGGGACGGCCTCACCCATGCGATGCGGCAAAAGATGCAGGCTCGATTTGGTGACGGGGGCCACGGGTTCCACGCGCTCAGTCGTTACGGCATCGGCTATAGCCACCGCGGAGTCCGTTTCCAGGACCGCGGCGGCTGGCGTTCATGCGAGATCATCTTCAAATGCCGGCCGGATCAGCGCTATGGCTACGCGGGCGTCAGCTCGGGATCAGCAGCGGGGGGTACCAGTATCTGGCAGACCGCCAAGAGCGGCGCCGGGGACAAGGCATCCCATTTCGAGCTCTGGTACCAGACGGGCCCTGAGGGCGGGCGATTTCAGGTCAAGATCGACGAACGCGCGCCGCACGTGATCAACACGCGAGCGCCCGTGCTGGGAGATGCAGTCGAGGTCTACAGTCTGGAAGATGGCGCACACTCCTTCGAAGTGCGCGCCATCGGTGGCGGTACCGCTCGCGGCTACGGTGTGGTGCTGGAGCGCAATGGGCCCGGCGCCGTGTGGGACGAGCTTTCCCTGATCGGTAGCTTCACGCAGCGGCTCGACTACCAGGACCGCGAACACATCGGTTGGCAGCTGCGCCGCAGGGGCATCGACATGATGGTGTTCATGTTCGGCGGCAACGACGTGCAGCGCGAATACGAGGACCTGAAGGTGTCGATGGAGCGTTACGAGGACGAGTACCGGCAGGTGATCGGAAAATTTCGAGCAGGTCGGCCCGAAGCGTCATGCCTCGTGATGTCTCTGATCGATCACGGCACTCGCGTGGACGACACGATCAGGACCCGCCCGATCGTGCCGCGTCTGGTGAATTCCCAGCGTAACGTCGCCCGCGCCGAGGGCTGCGCCTTCTTTGATACGTTTCGCGCGATGGGTGGACACAACTCCATCGCACGCTGGTATCGCGCCCGGCCTCAGCTCGCCGCACCGGACTTCTCCCATCCCACGCAGGCCGGCCAGAGCGTCATCGCCACATTGGTCTACCGCGCGCTCATGCTGGAGTACGCGGACTTTCGCCAGCGCAAAGCGGGGGATGCGCTGCCCGAGTTCGAGGATTACAGCGAACCTTCGCCAGAAGGCGATGCTGCGCCCGGTTTGCCACGGCCCGGCAGAGGGGCGCCGCCCGGCTGACTCGCGACCCGCTCGTCGGGGGCCAAATGCTTGCTGTCGTAGGAGCGCATCAGCGCGTCCGCCAGGACCATGCCCATGCGCACGTAACCGCGTGGCGTGAGGTGGATGTGATCGGGTGACCCAAGCCGAGGATTGGCCTTTACCCAGGCGTCCATGGAACCGGCTCCGCCCATGAATTCATAGGTGTTCCAGAACGCACAGCCATGTTGGGGCGCTAGCCGCCTTTGCGCCGCGATGATCTCGAGCAGGCGCGGCCGCGTCGCCCAGCCGGTACCCTGGGCCTTCGGAAAGTCACCGGGCCCCACCAGCACGCAGCTCATGGCGGGTAACGCTTGGCGCAGGCGCGTCAACACCTCGCCGAGCTCGCTCACGTATTCGTCGATCGGTTGACCCTTGTCGGTGGTCTCGTTGGTACCATAGGCGAGCAGTACCAGGTCGGGGGAGCGCCGCCGCAGGTGTTCTTCCCACAGCGCGCGATCCCAATGCAGCATGCTGGCCGCGCGCGTGCCGCGAATGCCGAGGGTGTCCACCACCAAGCCAGGTTGCGCACGCTCGACGCTGAGCCCAAACAGCCGTGCCCCGCCTTGCCCGATCGATCTGAGCTCGATGCGATGCCAGCCCACGGGGCGCTCGAAGGTGTAGTAGCGCGCTTCGGGTGCGGCCGAGCGCGTGTCGATGGCTTCTGAGGCAACCCCATCCACACGAATGCCGAGCTTTCCACCTTCCGGCTCGGCGGCATAGAAGAGGCCGTATTGGCTCGCGGCCAAATCTGGATCAGTGCTGTTGTCGGGCCAAAATTTGACCGATGCGTTCGGCCCAGCCACTGCCGAGGAGCCCGACAGGCCGAAGCGGCCGTGGGGAGGCGCGGACTTGGTCTGAACGTATTGGACCTTCAGCCCTTTCGTCCGGATCTTGAAGTCGCTGCGCTTGTACCAGCCTCTCTCGAAGCCAATCGGGAGGAACCCAGGTCCACCATTGCCGAAACGACTCTGCAGGTAGTAGCGCAGATACCCCGAATAGATATCGGCCTGCGTGTGCGAGGCCCCGTAGACCGCGATGCGCACCTTGTTCTTTTGCACAGGTGAGCTCTCGAGCGCGGCCAGTGCGCCGTGAAAGTGCGCGAGCGCACCTTCGTTTTCGATCGGGACATAGCGGCCGAGCGTATTGCCGTTGACCTCATCGGGATCGCGCTCGCCCGGCAGCACGATCTGCTCTGCGGGGACGATGCGCCTGAACTCGTCTTCGATGCCCTGATCCCGCCCGAGCAAACGTTCTTGGGCGCGAGCGCGCAGCCTCAAGATGCGCTGGCTGAATACCGGCGTGCTCGGATCGTCAGCCGCCGCGGACGAATTTCCAGCACCCCGAGCGACCTCCGGGCTCGGCGTCACGGCGGCCAGGGAGCCCGTGTGCTCCGGGGCTGGCGACGACTGAGCAACTGCAATGCCGGCGACGGCGAGCAGGGTACGAGTCAGATAGCGGTGAACCAGCGTCACTCCCTTTGATAAACCCCGGCGGGAGCGGCTTGTCAAAGAACTTGGCAATCGCTCCCGGCGGCCGTTCGTTCCTGATCGCAACGGAATTCCGGCCTGGAAAAATAAGCCTTACGGAGAACTACCCCAAAAGCTTCCGGGTCCGCCGTTCAAGAGCCGCCCTGCTCCAGCCGCTGCCGCCAGTCTGCCAGCAAATCGGCCTGAGCTCGCACGTTTAGCACCGATCCATTCTCGGTGTAGGACTGCGAAAGGACGCGCGCTCGAGCGTGGATCTCGCCGACTAGCTGACCTTGTGCGAAAGGCACCTCCAACACCGCCTCCGTGTAGCCGGCTTCGAAGAAGGCCTCCAGGGCATGGCGCAAGCGTACGACGTCGTCCGCCGAGTGGGCGCTGATGCACAAAGCATCGGGGTATTCTTGCGTCAGCTCGGCGCGCCGTTCGGCGGGTATCTTGTCGCATTTGTTGAACACGACGAGGGACGGAATATCGGAGGCACTGACCTCGGTGAGCACGGCTCGCGTGACTTGCATCTGGCCGCGCCATTCGTCGTCGGCGCCGTCCACCACGTGGAGCAGCAGGTCAGCGTCCAACGCCTCGTCGAGCGTGGTTCGGAAGGACGCGAGCAGGTGGTTCGGCAGGTTGCGAATGAAGCCCACCGTGTCGGCTACTAAAATGCGGGGTTGGCTATCAACGATGGCGCGGACCGTGGTGCCGAGCGTGGCGAACAGCTGGTCTTCCACGTACGCGTCGGCCCCGGTGAGTGAGCGCATCAGCGATGATTTGCCGGCGTTTGTGTAGCCGACGAGCGCGACGACCGGCGTCGCTTCACGCCGGGTGCGCCGGGTCTGGCGTTGCCCGGTTTCCCGCTCGAGCTCCTGCCGCACCTGCGCGACGCGCTTACGGATCAGCTGTTTGCGCAGCTCCAGGTTGGTGTTGCCCTTGCCGCCGCGCCCGCCGCCGCCGCCTTCCTTATCGAGCGAGGAATCATCGCGCAAACGCGGCGCCTCGTAGTTCAGCCGTGCCAGCTCCACTTCGAGGCTCGCCGTCTTGGTCTGGGCTCGCCGGGCAAAGATACGCAGGATCACCTCCGTGCGATCAAAGACCTCGGCCTCGAGCGAACCCGCGAGGTTGCGCTGTTGCCCCGGCGAAAGCTCGCCGTCGAATATCACGAGTGGGCGCTCCCCCTCGTCCGTCGTGTGCGTCTGGAGCAGTTCCTTCAGCTCTTCGAGCTTGCCGCTGCCGAGCACCCACGCCGAGCTGGCATCCGGGCGTTTCTGCACCACCCGGGCCAGCGTTTCGAAGCCCAGCCCTTTCGACAGGTGCCGGAGTTCATTCAGGGAGACCTGCATCTCGTGGTCTGTGTGCGAGGGTAGTTGGATGGAGAGCAGAATCGCCCGGGGCCGTGGGCCCTGTGTGGCGATGGTAGTTGGGTCAGAATCAGGCTTGGTCATCGAGACCTCCTCAACGTCAAATGGGACGCGCGCCCTTTGGCGCACTCGATTCGGGACGCGCCCATGCGGTCCGCGCAACAGCAGGTCCGTGCAACACGCCACCTTCGCTCACGAACGAGCCCGTGCTGCCTCTGGAGGCGCAGGCTCGAAAACCTGCCCTCAGGTGAAGCGTAGTGGATTGTTCAGGTCCATGACCTGAACAATATGACGCGAAAACGCGCAGGATGCAACCGACCCGACAAAAATGGCTCGTGAGCAGCGCTGGCCCGGGACCGGGTGCCCTTTCTGGTCAGGCTCGCGGCGCGAGTGCTATTGGGCGGGAGGCGACCTCTGCCAGCCGACGTGACCATGACCGACAAGAAGACCATCGTTGATTGGGCCTTGCACTGGGAGGCGCAATCCCCCGATGTCTTGCATTTCATCCAGCCCCGTGGGGGCGGCGCGGCCAACATCAAGACGTGGTCATACGGGCAGGCGGTCCAGGAAGCCCGGCGCATGGCGTCCTACCTGCTGAAGCTCGGCCTGCCACCTAAGAGTCGAGTGGCCATTTGCTCCAAGAACTGCGCTCACTGGATCCTTGCCGATTGGGCCATCTGGATGGCGGGGCATGTCTCGGTGCCTCTCTATCCGACGCTGGCGCCGAATGTCGTGCGCTATATCCTCGAGCACTCCGAATCGAAGCTGCTGTTCGTGGGCAAGCTGGATCCGATCTGGAACGAGATGAAGGTGGCAGTCCCCGCCGGGATCGAGAAGATCTCGTTTCCCCTCGCGCCTCCGAGCGATCATCCACGCTGGGACGACATCGTGGCAAAACATGAACCGCTGGCGCAACCGGTGCGCCGCGGGTTCGACGAAATGGCGACCATCATCTACACCTCGGGCAGTACGGGTCAGCCAAAGGGTGTGATGTTGAGCTTCGGAGCCCTCGAGGCAGCGACCGCCGGGATCTCCAACCTACTCGGCATCGACCAGAGCGATCGCATGTTGTCGCATTTGCCGATGGCACACACGATGGAGCGCTGGCTCGTCGGCTGCGGCTCCACGCGCGCGGCGTTCCAGGTGTTCTTCACCGAGAGCGCGGACACGTTCATGCACGACCTGAAGCGTGCACGGCCCACCCTGTTCATCTCTGTGCCGCGCCTGTGGAGCAAGTTCCAGGCCGGTGTCTTCGAACGGGTGGCGTCGCCGAAGCTCGAGCGCTTGCTGCGAGTTCCGCTACTCGGGGGCCTGGTCAAGAAGAAGGTGCTCGAAGGGCTCGGGCTCGATGCGGTGCGGTTCGCCGGCTCAGGGTCGGCGCCTATCCCGGCGGAGCTGCTCGCCTGGTATCGAAAGCTAGGGCTCGAATTGCTCGAAGGTTATGGCATGAGCGAGAACTTCAACTACTCGCACGTGACGAAGCCGGGCCAAGTGCGCGTTGGTTACGTGGGCAGCCCGTATGACGGTGTCGAATGCAAGCTGGGAGAAGGGGCCGAGATTCTAGTCAAGAGCCCCGCGACGATGATCGGCTACCTGAAGCAGCCGGGGGAGTCGCGCGAGGCGTTCACCTTAGACGGTTTTCTCAGAACGGGCGACTGTGGAACCATCGACGAGTTGGGGCGCTTGAAGATCACCGGGCGCATCAAGGAGATCTTCAAGACGTCGAAAGGCAAGTACGTGGCGCCCTCGCCGATCGAAAACAGACTGCTCGACCATCCGCTGGTGGAGCAGTGCTGCGTGAGTGGGACGGGGCAACCTCAGCCGTTTGGCTTGATCGTGCTATCCGAGGAGGCGAGGGGCAAAGCCCACGGCTCGGGTAAGCAACCGATTGAGGCGGAGTTGATTCAACACCTCGAGCGCGTGAACGAAGAGCTCGACAGCGTCGAGCGGTTGCAGTTTCTGAGCGTGGTAGGCAACCCCTGGTCGGCCGAAAATGGCCTGCTCACACCGTCGCTCAAGATCCGGCGCGCCAAGATCGAGGAGGCGTACGGGCCACGTGTCGCGAGCTGGTACGCACAGAACAAGAAGCTCGTGTGGTCGGATTCGCTCGGGCGTTGAGCGAGCGAGCAGGGGCAAGGTCTGCGCCCGACGCCAAGTGTATTCAA
>JAYWEH010000771.1:0-2814 GCA_043780025.1 Deltaproteobacteria bacterium | reverse complement strand
AGGCGGCTCGAGAGCGGATGCGCTTTCAAGAGCGGCTATTCCAACTGCAAAAGCTCGAGAGTCTCGGCTTGCTCGCCGGGGGAATCGCGCACGACTTCAATAATCTGCTCGTCGCCGTGCTGGGGAATGCATCCTTCTTGCTGCGCAAGATCGGCCAACAATCGCCGCTGCGCGCACGCGTCATCGCGATCGAAACGGCCGCGCGGCGCGCCGCCGACGTGGCGCACCAGATGCTGCTCTATGCAGGCAAGGGTAGCGCGGCCTTTCAAGAGCTCAATACGGTCGAGCTGGTCGAAGAGATCTCCGATCTATTGCGGGTTTCGGTATCGAAACAAGCCGAGCTGAAGCTCGAGTCTGAGTCCGATTTGCCGACGGTGCGGGGCGACGGCACCCAGCTGCGGCAGGTCGTCATGAATCTGCTCACGAACGCCTCCGAATCCTTGGGAGATCGCAGGGGTCGCATACGTGTTCGAATGGGGCTCACCGAACCGAGCGCGGAATACCTTGGGCGCTGCTTCGGCAAGCCGGATCCGGAAGCCAAGAGCTTCGTCTACATCGAGGTGGAGGACGACGGTTGCGGCATGACGTCCGATGTGGTGGCGAGAGCCTTCGACCCGTTCTTCACGACCAAATTCACGGGTCGCGGCCTGGGCCTCTCCGCGGCGCTCGGCATCTTACGCCGGCACCGGGCAGCGCTGCATGTGGAGTCCCAGGTGGGCGTTGGCACGACCATGCGTGTGCTGCTGCCGAGCTCCGCCCGCGTTAGCTCTCAGCTCAACGAAGCAGGCAGGGAGGCTCAACTCGTGTTACCGAAAGGACTAGCGGTGCTCGTAGTCGATGACGATAGGCTCGTGCGCGAGATTACGCGCGGCCTGCTCGAGGAGCTGGGCTGCGTCGTGCACACAGCGGAGAGCGGCCATGAGGCGCTCCAGATTTGTGCGCGTCCACCCGCGGAGTTCGGCTTGGTTCTCATGGACGTCACGATGCCCGGACTCGATGGGGTCGTGACCCGTGAACTCCTGCGGCAGCGCCATCCCCAGCTACCAGTGCTATTGATGAGCGGTTTTGGGCCACCGGCCGCCACTGAAAGAGGTGCTTTTCTCAGCAAGCCGTTTACATTGGACGACCTGAGAGGTGCGGTGGCTGCGGTAGTCGCAAACGAGCAGGCAACTCGGAGCGTGTGAAGCATCCGCAACGGAGAACTACATGTCGCTGCAACAGGGGAACCTGAAACCTGGCCCGAGCACCGATCCCGACATCGCCGCGGTCGACGTGTCGCTCGGGCTTTCGCCTGTGATTTTGGCCAGGACCATCGGCCCCCCGCGGCTCGACCGGATGAATGCCACCAACGAATGGATCGCGAGCCAACTGCGCGGCGCGCGGCTCGAGGGCTCTCGGCTGGCGGTCGTTCTGGACGTTTCGGGGCGGCGCAACCGCCCCACGCCAGAACAACAGCGAGCAATGGCGACCTGGCTCACCACAAATCGAGAGCTGCTCGAGGAATCTTGCGTGGCGTGGTCGATGGTTGTCACCTCCCCCATTTTGCGCGGAGTGCTCACTGCCATCACCTGGTTTGCACCGTTTCCATGTCCGATGAAAGTGCATGCCAGCGTGTACATCGGCGCAGGCTGGGGCGTCGACATGCTGGTGTCACAGAGAGTGCCCGTGTCGGCGCTGCTGCGAGATGCAGCGTCACGCCGAGCGCTGATCGAGAGCATCAATTTCGAAACTTTGCCGTAAGCAATCTGCGGTAGAAGCTTGCCGTAGATGTGAGTGTCAATGCGGTGGAGATGGGAGAGGGTAAGCATGCAAGAGCAAACACGGTGGGGTCGCCGCTGGCAGCGCGCGTTCGCCATAGGTCTTTTCACGTTCGGTTGCTATGGCCAGGCCGTAGACGAACAATCCTTGGAGGATGTACGCGATCAAGCGCTCGCCAGTTCGCGCGGGCGCAAGCCCAAACCGGGCAGCTCCAAAGACCACGACTACACGCTCTTCGAGGCAGGCGCCGTGCGGCCCGTGGCGATTGCCGAGAGTGGCCTCGTCGCCGTCACGAACATCCCCGATGACCGCCTGGAGCTGTTTCGCCCGCGCGGCTCGGGTCTCGAACATTGCGGCTCGGTCCGCGTCGGCCTACGCCCCGTCGCTGTCGCGAGCGCCGGCAACGATTTCTGGGTCG
The DNA here is from genome assembly GCA_043780025.1 of Deltaproteobacteria bacterium. Classification (GTDB taxonomy): domain Bacteria; phylum Myxococcota_A; class Polyangia; order Polyangiales; family Polyangiaceae; genus SZUA-265. Next base: position 638 of record JAYWEH010000771.1, on the reverse strand, counting down.
TCAATCACGTCTCCGACAGCGTGAGCGTGGTTCGAGCCGATCGGGGCACCTGCGCAGCCCGGGTTGAACGCACGCTCTTGGTGGGGGACGAACCGCGCGACGTCGTGGTGGCGGCGGGCGCACGCGGCAAGAACTTCGCGCTGATCACGGCCGCCCACCGCGGGCAAAATGTCAGGAACGCGGACGGCAGCGCGCGCGACCCCGCAATGACCACGCCAGGCGTCGGGCGGGCAGACGTGTTCGTGTTCGACGCCGATCGGCTGACGAGCGGCGGCCCGGCGGCGGCGAGCGAAGCGCCGCTCGCCATTCTCACGCTGTTCACCGATTCACCCCGTGCGCTCGCCACCGGTCAGGGCAAGGTCTACGCCGCCGGGTTTTTCAGCGGCAACCGCACGTCCATCGTCAAGTACCAATTCGTCGTGAACAGGGGTCGGCAGAGCCTGGCTCGGCTCGATGCTGATGGTAACTTCGAGATCGATCCGAGCCTGCCCGAAGAGGCGCGCCAGATTGAAGGCGGCTATCCCGCGATCAAGGGGCAAGGGCGCTGCATTTCACGTGGCGTGGCAACAGCGCCCGGCGCTCCACCGGGCTCCCCGCCGCTCGGCTTCGACTTCCTGATGGACGTGTGCGTGCAGACC
>JAYWEH010000770.1:0-6649 GCA_043780025.1 Deltaproteobacteria bacterium | reverse complement strand
TGCTCTCGGTCGGGCTGGTGACGCTGCTGTTCGTGCTCGCTCTATGGTTTATGTAGCCGCACGGTTCATGTAGCGGCGCTAGTGCCTCGATTATATCGAATCGAGGCCCAGATAGACGAGGGAGCCGGTTCAAATCGGTAGCAAAAGCGGGAATTTCGATGCCCTCGCTCCAGCCGGGGCATTCGAAATTCCCATCGCTTCATGAGAAGCGGCGTACTGGGCGCGAGCCTCACTTCTTCTTTTTCTTCTCTTCGGGCTTCGCCTTGTCGAGGTCCACATCCCAGCTGATGACCTTGCGCTGGCCCGTGAAGGGCGGAACGATCAACGCCGTGTAGGCATTGAGCACGCAGTCACCGAGGCGGGTGCCCTCAAACGGCGGGGGAAGGCTGGCTTCGACGACCGAGCCGTCGAGGGAGAACGTGACCGTCACCGTGGTCTTGCCCTTCGGCACCTTGTCGCCCGTCACAACGTCGGGGCAGGTCTCCGCGGAGCGGGTCGCGCGCTTGAACTCCAGATCCGCTTGATTCTGGTCGAACTCGCCGGGCTTGTCAGGGTCTTCCAGCGTACCGGTGGCTGCCGGCTTGTTGCGCTCCTTCTGCTCGTCTTCGTAGGCGAGCGCCTCTTGGTCCTTCACCCGATCGTTAGCGGTCTTGATCGTGCTCTCGTCATACGACGGACCACAACCCATGACGCCGCCAGCCGCCAAGACACCGGCTACCGCCAACACGACGCCGCGCACGGCATCCATCCCGACATAGTTCGCCATGGCCGCGAAGCCTACTCGGCGGCCCGGAGACTGGCAAGACCGCGGACAGTACGCCGGTTCCAGTGAAGCGATGGGAATTTCGAGTGCCCCGGCTGGGCGAGAGCATCGAAATTCGCGCCATCGCCAGCGGTTTGAACCGCTCCCTCCTCTACATTGGCCTCGATTCTGTAGAATCGAGGCCGTACGCCGGTTCCAATGTCGATTCGGTAGAATCGAGACCCTCACAGATCGGTGATCTTGTAGTCCTTGATTTTGTAGAGCAGCGCCCGGTGGCTTATTTCCAGCACTTCGGCGGCGCGGGTGCGGTTGCCCTTGGTCTTCTGCAAGGCGCGCCGGATCAAGATCTCCTCGATGATGCGGGTCGTCTTTTTGACGCTGAGCTCGCCGCTCGCGAGCTGCATCTGCACCGGATTCTGTGCCTCGCGGATCCGCTCGGGCAGGTCCGCCGCCATCAACTTTTCGCCTTCGGCGAGCACCATCGCGCGTTCGATGGTGTTCTCGAGCTCGCGCACGTTGCCCGGCCAGGGGTGTTCATAGAGCAGCCGCCGCGCTTCGCTGTCGAGCCCGGTGATGCTGGTGCCGAGCCGGATATTGTTGCGCGCCATGAAGTGCTCGATCAGGACGGGGATGTCTTCGCGTCGATCGCGCAGCGGCGGCACCACGATGGCTAATACGTTCAACCGATAGAACAGATCCTCACGGAACCGCCCGGCCTGCGTCTCCTTCATCAGATCGCGGTGCGTCGCTGCCACGATGCGCACGTCTACCGCCACGTCGCGCGCCTCCCCGAGTTTACGGATCTTCCCGTCCTCGAGCACGCGCAAGAGCTTCACCTGCAAGCCGAGCGGCAGCTCGCCGATCTCGTCCAGGAACAACGTGCCCCCATCCGCTTCGGTGAACAGCCCGTTGCGATCCGCGACGGCATCGGTGAACGCGCCCTTTTTGTGACCGAAGAGCTCGCTCTCCAGTAGATTCTCTGGAATCGCGCCGCAGTTGAGGGGCACGAACGGGTGCCCGGCGCGGTTGCCTCGCTTGTGCAGGGCGCGCGCCACCAGCTCCTTGCCGACACCGCTCTCCCCCGTCACCAGCACGGTGGTCTTGTAGTTGGCGATCTTGGCGATGGTGCGGAACACGCCCTGCATCAAGACGCTCTTGGCCAGGATGTCTTCGAACTTGTGTTCGCGTCGGATCTCCTCGCGCAGTACGCGGTTTTCGCGGCGCAGGCTCTCGCGCTCCTCGGCCTTGCGCAGGGCGAGCACGACTTCGTCCGGCTTGAACGGCTTCTGAATATAGTCGTAGGCCCCGGCCTTGATCGCCTCGATGGCCTGATCGAGGTTGCCATACGCGCTCATCACGATCACCGTGGCGTCGTTGCCCTTGGCCCGCAGCGTGCTCAGCAGGTCCATGCCGCCCATGCGCGGCATGCGCACGTCGGTGATCACGACGTCAGGGCCAAACGATTCGACGAGGGCGAGCGCCTCTTCCCCGCCGGGCGCCGTCTCGACCTCGTAGCTGTGACGCTTGAGCAGCGTCCGCAACACCAGGCGGATGTTCTCTTCGTCGTCGACTACAAGGACCCGCCTCACTGTGCAAAAAATGCTACGCTGATCGGCCCTTCCGCGCAAGGGATGCGGTGCTGCACTCGGGGGGTGGATCTGCAGATAATGGTGGCTCCCTTCGATAACTGAGGAGCAATGCGATGATTGATCACACCGGCTTAGGCATGAGCGACCCCGTCAAAAGCCAGCGCTTCTACGACGCCGCCCTGGCTCCGCTCGGCTACTCCATCCTGATGCGCGTGCCCATGGAGCACACCGGAGGCCTCGTGGTGCTGGGCTATGGCGTGCCCCCCAAGCCCGATTTTTGGCTAGCCCAGGGGACCCCCAACAATCCCCCGAACCACATCGCTTTCCGCGCCGACACGCGCGCACAAGTGGATGCCTTCTACAAGGCGGCCATGGCCGCGGGTGGCCGTGACAATGGTCCGCCCGGTCCACGCCCGCATTACCACCAGAACTACTACGGGGCCTTCGTGCTCGACCCCGACGGGCACAATATCGAAGCCGTCTGCCACGACCCGGCTTGACGCCTCCGAGTCGCTTCAGAGCGTGTCGAGGAACGCGACGAGCCTTCGCTGATCGGTGGATGACAGCGCAGCGAAGGCGTCGCGGGCGCGGGCAGCTTGGCCGTCATGGCCGGCGATCGCTTCAGGGAACGAGTGGGCGCGCCCATCGTGCAACAGGCGGCCTGAACCCGACAGGCGCAGACTCCAGAGCGGCGCGGTGCGCATCTCGCGCGGCGCCGCTTCCCCTTCGGCGATACCGTCCCCGAGCGAGCCCATGTCGTGCAGCAAGAAATCCGAGAACGGCGCGTAAGCCTTCTCAGACAGCGCCGCGATCGGGCTCGGCCCCGATTCGAGCTTGCGCACGTGGCAACCGTCGCAGCCCACGCGGCTGAATAACGCGTCACCCGCACGCGCGTCGGCGTTTGGAGGGGACGGATCAATGGGCGCGAGCAGCGCCATGAAGTCGGTCATGCTCTGCACCTCGCTGCCGTCATCCTCCAGTCCGGGCACGGCGTCACAAGCGGCGATCAACGCGATGTTACCGTGTGGCGCCTGCTCCAACGGAAACTGTGGATTCGTAATACCGAGCTCGCTCGAGAGCGCCATGCCCGCGAAATGATGCAGCGACGGCGACTGCGCTTTCCAGCCGAACTTGCCGACGGAGTGCGCACCCGTCGCCGGGTTCGGCACAAACGCTGCGCGCCCGCGAATGGCTTCGGGCTGTCGGCGCGCGAGCTCGATGAAGGTGGCGTCCGGAGTGGCGTCGACCAGACCGAGCCCAAACAGGGGCGTGGTGCGGCGCCGGGTGAAGACGTTGGCCCCCGGCGGCGTGGCTTCGCTCGTGCGCGATAGCGAGCAGTTCGGGATCCAGCGCTGCACGTGCGTCGCGGGCTCGAGCATCACCGTGTTGGACGCGATCAAAGGGCCACCCGTTTCGAGCAACGGATCGAACACGCCGCCGTCGAGGCGACCTGCCAGGACGGCAACCTGGATACCGGCACCACCCACGCCTTTCTTGTTGTGGCAACGAGTGCAGGAGCTGTCGTTGAACAAGGGTCCGAGACCGGTCTCGATCTCCCTCACCCGTTCGAAGGCACGCCGCCCGAGCTCATAGCGCGAGCGCTCCGCGGCACTCAGACGGGGCAGTGGATCACCCGGTTTGGCTGGAAAGGGCGCCGCGCTCGCGTGGCCGAGCCAGCCTCCACTCAGAAGGGCGATCACGGCGGCGAGCCAGCGCAGGTGCGCTGAGTTTCGCGGGCGGCCGGACTTTCCGTGCATCGGGGCACAGTATGCCCGGTGTACGGAGAGCTGCACGCTTCCGTACGGTCAGATCGTCCAGCTCGGCGTGCAGGTGGTCGCATCCGAGCCCAGCGCCGGACCCTTCGTGCTCGCCGGCGACAGCGTGACGAACTGATGTTCAGGGCAAGATTGGAGCTTTGGGCTTCGGGTAAACAGGCGCCGCGGGTTCCGGAAAGCTCTGCACGGGCGGAGGGATCACGCCGTCAGCCGGAGCGGTATCGGGCGATGCGGGCGAAACGGGTGGCTCCGCGGGAACGACAGGCGCTTCGACAGGAGGCGGCGTGGGCGGCAGCAGCCGTGGAGGATCGACGCAGGTTTGATCGACACAGATACGCTCACCCTTGCATTCGACATCTTTGACGCAACCGGTGATCAATGGCTGGCTAAAGGTTTCCTCTTCCAGGTCCCGCGCGCGCTCCGCCTCGGCGCGGAGCAGGCGCTGCTGGAGTTGCTCTTTGGCCCAGCCGCAGTTCGAGGTGGTGATGAACCCATACACGGCAGAGGCCGTCGCCAACGCCGCGGTGGTACCGAATATCCAGGCCACGTCACCGCGCACGTCGTTGCCCGGGCTGTCCGGATCGTCCACCAGCGCGTTCGCGGTGACCAGGCCCGTGAGCACCGCCGCCGCGACATCCGCGGTGGGCGCCGCATCATCCGAAGGGCAATCGAAGTACACCCGCCGCTCGTGATCCGGGGGTGGCCGCTGCGCGAACATGAACGAACACCCCGACAGCAATGAAACCAGGCTCAGACCCGCCACGACCCTCATCCAACCGAGCCTATCAGCGCCGACAAACGCCGTCCATGGCGCGATGACCATCGACTCGGCCCTCTCGTACGAGCCCGTCGAAAGCCCACAGGAGGAGCTCAATCTCGAGCTGGAACCCGACGTCTCGAGGCTGGAAGCCTTGCCGCGCAGGACTACTTCTTTGAGCCCGTAGGCAAGCGTTTTGGATCAAGCAGGAGGCCCATGAGCTGTTGGCCACCTTCGCCGAGCCGGGCCGCGCTGCCCAGATGGTGCAAGAGGAGTTCGCGGTTGTCAGTCACCCCGAGCGTCTGCATCTCCAGGGCGCCGATGCGATCTGCCGGCAAGAAGGCCGCATCCGCCACCTTCTCCATGCTCAATTTTTCTGGGTCGTAGTTCATGAACTCGGCGCGCGTATCGAGGATCGAATAGTCGTCCCCTCGACGCAGATCGAGCGTGACTTTGCCAGTGACGCTCGGGGCGAGCCAGCGCGTCAGCGCATCCTTGATCATCATGGCTTCTGGATCGTACCAGCGCCCCTCGTACAACAGGCGGCCCAGGCGCCGCCCCATCGAGTAATATTGATCGATGGTGTTCTCGTTGTGGATCGCGGACAGCAAGCGCTCGTAGGCGATGTGATAGAGCGCCATGCCCGGCGCCTCGTAGATGCCGCGGCTCTTGGCGTCGATGACGCGATTTTCGATCTGGTCACTCATGCCGAGGCCGTGGCGCCCGCCCACCCGATTGCCCTCTTGGATCGCTTCAAACAGCGACCCGAAACGTTGCCCGCCGAGCGCGACGGGAATGCCGTTCTCGAACTCGATCACGACCTTTTCCGCCGGGACGTGCTGCTCGGGGCGATAGTGCGCGACACCCATGATCGGCTGCACGATGTGCATGCCGCTGTCGAGGTGCTCGAGGTCTTTGGCTTCGTGGGTGGCGCCGAGCACGTTGGCGTCGGTGCTGTAAGCTTTTTCGGTGCTCTGCGTGTGCGGCAGCCCGATGCTCTTCAAATACTCGCTCATCTCCGTGCGCCCGCCGAAGGCGTCCACGAACGCCTGATCGAGCCACGGCTTGTAGATCTTCAGCTGCGGGTTGGTCAGGATGCCGTAGCGATAGAAGCGCTGGATGTCGTTGCCCTTGTGCGTGCTGCCGTCCCCAAACACGTGCACGTCGTCCTGCTGCATCGCACGAATGATGCTGGTCGTCGTCACCGCGCGGCCGAGCGGCGTGGTGTTGAAATATTTGCGCCCTGCGGTGGCCAGGTGGAACGCGCCGCACTGCAGCGCCACCAGGCCCTCACGTGCCAGCGCTTCGCGGCAGTCCACGAGCCGCGCCGTCACGGCTCCGTGTTGGCGCGCGATCGGCAAGATCGCCTCCACGTCTTTCTCGTCGGGCTGAGCCAGATCCGCCGTGTACGTGTGCACCGAGATGCCCTGGCGGCTGAGCCAGGCCACCGCGCAGCGCGTGTCCAGACCCCCGGAGAATGCGATACCCAGCTTGGTGCCCTTGGGAGGCAGCGAACGATAAATCCGACTCATGCTGGCGCGCTTTAGTACGGCGCCCGGGGGTGCGCAATCTCCTAAAACCAGCGCAGCCCGCCGCTAAATTGAAAGGTGTAAGAAGGCCATTGCGTGTCGGGGGGATGGCCCTCGTAGGCGGCGGAGACATCCGGGCCCCACAGCAAGCGCGTGTAGTCGAAGGCCAGGTACAGGCGCTGGATGAGCACGAGTCGCGCCACGCCCGTCGGCCCCCAATTATGTCGGATCCAGGG
>JAYWEH010000769.1:0-2821 GCA_043780025.1 Deltaproteobacteria bacterium | reverse complement strand
GGGCGTGCGGCATGCCACTGACGCGGACCACATCGTCGCCGTCAGCGCCATCGTGAGCCGCGAACGAAGCGTCCTCTCGGCGCTGCGCGTGGGCGCGTTGTGGGGTGTTGGCCACACCACGACGATATTGCTGGTCGGCGGAGCCATCGTGCTGCTCGGGCTCAACGTGCCCGAACGGGTGGGGCTCTCGATGGAGCTCGCCGTCGCGGTGATGTTGGTGGTGCTCGGTGTGCTCAATTTGAGCCGAGCCGGGCGCCACACCCACGCGGGCCCGGAGGCCGCGCCGGTGCTCGCGACCCGCGGCAGAGGGTTGCAGCCGTTCGTGGTCGGCACGATTCATGGGCTCGCGGGGTCCGCGGCGCTCGCGCTCCTGGTGCTCACGACGATTGAAGATACGGGTCGAGCGGTTCTCTACCTCGGCGTCTTTGGCCTCGGCACGATCGTCGGCATGATGGCGCTCACGGCCGCCGTCTCCGTGCCATTTTCCGCGGTCGCGCGGCGCTTTGGCAACTTCGAGCGCACGTTCACGCAGTTCACGGGTCTCGTGAGCGTCGGCTTCGGACTTTTCCTCGCTTACCGAATCGGGTTCGTGGAAGGGCTCTTCCTGAGCGAGCTGCGCGTCGTACCGGACTGAGTTGAGTATCCGCCCGCCGATGGTCCAAGCAAACGTACCGCCGCACCCGAGCACGTCTTCTCGACGCCCGCCCAGGGGGGCCTGGCTGATCGCCGTTGGGGCCATCGCGCTCCTCGGAGGCCTCTGGTGGTGGATGAGCTGCCGAGCCACCACCACGCTGCTGGTGGTTCGCCACGGCGACCGGGCCGGCGCGATGGATGCGCTCAACCCACCCGGAACGGTACGCGCTCACGCTCTGGTGCATGTGGGCGAGCACGCCAGCGTCAAGGCCGTCTACCACAGCGACACGGCGCGCACGCGGGACACCGCCGCGCCCATCGCCACCGCGCTGAACCTGGTGCCGACGGAACGGCCTGCAAACGACGTGTCCGCGCTGCTCGACGAGATCTTCGATGCGCATCGCGGCGAGACGGTGCTGGTCGTCGGGCACAGCAACACCGTGCCCGAGATCATCGCCGCCGCCGGAGGGCCGCGCGTGCCGGCCATCTCCGACGACGAGTTCGACAAGCTGTTTGTATTGAGCGCGTGTGGCTGCTGGTTTCCCAGCGCCACACTGGTCACGCTGCAATACGGCGCGCCGTCACAATGACAGAGTCGAGAGTCGCGGTGACGGCGTCATTCAAGGTCGCGGCGACGACGCCATCATGCCGCCAGCCGCGCCGAACTCCATGCGATCGGCGGTCGCGGGCGGCTTGCGCGGTAAGACCGCCCCGATGGTAAACAGACCCGTCCGGAATCAAAAAAATCGATACCCGACGCCCAGACCGACCACGGGGATCTTCACGTAACGCATGTAGTGCTCGTGCAGAACCTCGTCGACGATCGGCGTGGCCAGATTCGACAGGCGGGGGAACGCTTCGATCTCGAGCTCGGAGCTGGTGCCGACGGCCTGCAGGTAGCCGACGTTGGCGGCGATCGTGAAGCGCTCGGCGATCAACCAGCGCCAGCCGACGTTCAGCATCAGGTGATGCAGCGAGGAATCGAGGTTGACCTGCACGTCGTCGGTGCGTGACGTCACCTCCGCGATCTCGGCGGCGAGCTCCGGCGGGACCAGCGCCATGACCTCGGTGGTACTCGTCGCGCCTTCCATGGCGACGTGCACGTAGCCGATGCCCAGCTCGAGTCCGTAGTCGGCGAAGGGCCGATAGCCCAAGCCGAGGCGCCAGGTCGTGGCGCCTTCGAAGGACCCATCTACGAGGCCGCCGATGGTCGCGTCGTAGACGCCCGCGTTCTCGAGACCGTCCGTGAGAGCTTGGCTGTACACCTCCGGCATCCAGCCGAGATGGATCTGCGCCAAGATGCCCGCGGGCAGCTGCACGTGTAGCTCCGGGCCGAAAGACAGCGGCACGATGGTGGTGGCGCCAATGTCCAGGGCGAAATCGTCCCGCTGGGGCGGGGGCGACGGCATGAGGCTAGCCGCGTCAGGTGTGGCCGCAGTGCTGCTCGTGGCGCCGACGCCTTCCGGGCTTTCTGCTGCCGTTGCCGCGCGCGCGCCGAGCAGCAGCAGTGCAACACCAAACAGAACCGGGGAGGCAGCGGATCGCGTCATATTGGATTTGCGCGTCATATGATTTGACAGGTGCAAGAAGCACGCCCGAGTCATTTCCTGCTCGCCAGCCGCACGCGCACGGCTCGCCCGGGTGCCAGCGTGATGCGAGGATATGGATACACCGGTCGCGCATCCGTGAGCTCGACGCGAAAACGCTGCAGCACGGCTGCCACGACGAGCGCGGCTTCCAACATGGCGAACCCCTGGCCAACACAGCTGCGCATGCCAGCGCCGAAGGGCAAATAAGTTCGCGCAGAAAGCGTGGACTGTCCACGCACGGCAAAACGATCGGGGTCAAATCGATCCGGCAGGCTGAACCAACGTGCGTCTCGGTGGATGAAATAAGGCCACAACCAAAGCTCGTCACCCGCCTTGATCGAATACGAGCCGACCTTCACCGGATCGACGCAGACGCGCGGCACGACGTACACCGGCGGGTACAGCCGCATCGTCTCTTTGAGCACCCGCTGGGTGAGCTCCAGGCGCTCAAAGTGCCGGTCGTCGGGAGTTTGTGCGCCAGCGACGCTCTCGATCTCGGCGGCGAGCCGCTCGTCGACCTGCGGGTGCAGAGCAATCAAATAGAAGGCCCAGGTCAAAGCCAGAGCCGTCGTCTCGTGGCCGGCGAGCAAGAGCGTGAC
>JAYWEH010000768.1:0-2822 GCA_043780025.1 Deltaproteobacteria bacterium | reverse complement strand
GTATTGCGCTCGTCGATCAACAGGGACCGCCTTCGCCCCCCACCTTTCTAGACCTCGCAGCTCCGGTTCCGATCGACACGCAGATGAACTACGGCGGCGTCTACGAAGTCGTCATGTTCCACGCCGAACGCCACCAGTGCGGCTCGAACTTCAAGCTCACCCTGGCCGGCTTCGACAAGCCGCGCAGCGCCTGCCGGGAGCGCTGCGGCAACGGCGTGGCCACGCGCAGCGAGACGTGCGACCAGGGCGAGCTCAACGGTACGGGCTACGGCTTCTGCACCACGACCTGTACCCCCGGGCCGCGCTGCGGCGACGCACTGGTCAATGGCGGCGGCGAGGTCTGCGACAACGGCCTCAACGTGGACCGCTACTCGACGCGCCCGGACGCCTGCGGCCCCGGCTGCACGCAACCGTCGTTCTGCGGCGACCAGGTGGTCGATGGTGCGTTCGGCGAGGCATGTGACGACGGCGTCAACGACGACAGCTACGGGGGCTGCAGCCCGACGTGCCAGCTCGGGCCGCGCTGCGGCGACCGCGAGGAAAACGGCCCCGAAGAGTGCGACGACGGCAATTTCATCAACGGCGACGGCTGCAACCTGCGCTGCGAAATCGAAAACGATATCGTGCCCTCCTGAGCCCGCGAACTCGCCCGAAATGAAGTCCGTATTCTTGACCGAGCCCGGTCGCTTTGCCATCCGAGAGGTCCCTGATCCGTCCATCACTCACCCGAGCGAGGTGCTCCTGCGCATGCAGGCCGTCGGCGTGTGTGGCTCGGACCTCCATTACTTTCGCACCGGCCGTATCGGCGATCAGGTGCTGCGCGAGCCCTGGGTGATGGGGCATGAGTGCACCGCTGTGGTCGAACGAGTGGGCTCGGCCGTGGCGGGGCTGGCGCCCGGTGATCGCGTGGCCGTCGACCCCTTGGTCGCCTGCGGCCGTTGTGATCAGTGCCTGGCGGGGCGCATCAATACTTGCCGCAAGCAGCGCTTCCTGGGCTGCCCCGGGCAATGCCCGGGTTGCATGAGCGAGCTCTTGGTGATGCCGAGCGCTTGTTGCTTGCCCGTGCCCGAGCACCTGTCCGTCGGCTCGGCCGTCATGGTAGAGCCGTTCGCGATCGCCCTGCACGCACTGCATCTGGCGGGTGGCACGGCCGAGCTCGCGATCGGCATCCTGGGTTCCGGCCCGATCGGCTTGTGTGTGCTCGGCGCGCTGCAGCTGTCGAAGCCTCGCGCCGTGCACGTCACCGACAAGCTAGCTTATCGCCTTGCGCAAGCGCGAGCGCTTGGAGCCACCGCCACACACGAGCTCGGCGCTGGGCACGCTGTCACGGAAATCCTGAAGCGAGAGCCACTCGGCCTGGACGTGGTGTTCGACTGCTCGGGTGAACAGGCGGCGCTCGATCAATCACTGCATCTACTGAAGCCGGGTGGCACGCTGGTGATCGTGGGTATCCCTGAGCTCGATCGAGTGAGCTTTGACATCAACTTGATGCGCCGCAAGGAGCTACGCATCGAGAACGTGCGGCGCCAGAACGAGTGCACGCCCGACGCCATCGAAATCTTGTCCAGCGGCCGCGTCAACCTCGACGCCGTCGTGACGCACCACTTCGAGGCCGCCGAGTCCCAGACTGCTTTCGATTGCGTGGCAAACTATCGCGACGGCGTGAGCAAGGCGCTCGTCCATTTCTCCTGACGGCCCGGACCAGGGGGTTACTCGAGCCACACCGAGCGTGCCAGGCCGCCGGCCATGAGCCGGAACTCTCCCGGCTCGATCACCCGCTGGAGATCCGCGTCAAACAGCGAAAAAGTCGCGGCTTCGAGTCGGAACGACACCGTTTTCCGGGCGCCGGGCTCCAAATGGATACGCTCAAAACCCCGCAGCTCTCGCACGGGCCGAGTCACGGAGGCGTACACGTCTTGCACGAACAGGAGCACTATCTCTTCACCCGCCAGTGGCCCCGTGTTTTCGATTTCGACTTCGACCTCGAGGGCCTCGCCAGCGGGTATCCGTTCGGCCACGCGTAGCGCCCGATAGGTAAAGGTGGTGTAGCTCAGCCCGTGACCGAACGCGAACAACGGCTGTGCCGCGGTGAAGCGGAATTTGCCGCGGTGATACATCGACGGGCGGTGATTGTAGATGCTCTTGATGTGCCCGGCGGAGCGCGGCACGGTCATCGGCAGCCTGCCGGACGGGTTGTATCGGCCCCATAACACCTCGGCCACGGCCGTGCCGCCGTGCATACCGGGCTCCCACGCCTCGACCAGCGCGGCGGCGTGCTCGACCATCCATTCGGAGGCGATCGGAGCGCCATTGACGAGCACGACCACCACGGGTTTGCCCGTTTCGCACAACGCGCGCATCAGCTCCAGCTGACGCCCCGGCGGCTCGAGAGAGGCCCGGTCCACATTTTCTCCGCTGGTTCGCGCCGGGTTGTCGCGGAGCGAATTTTCGCCAATCGCGAGGACGACCACATCGACACGGGCGGCCGCCGACACCGCGGCGCGGATTTGTGTGTCCGTGATCTCGGCGATCGGTCCCGTCTCTGCATCCTCCACGCGCACTCCCGCCGGCGCGACATCGCGGAGGCCGCGCAAGATACTCACGACATTGCCCTCCGGCTGGTAGCGCGCCCAGTCTCCGAGCACGCTCTGATCGTCCGCGCACGGACCGGTGACGAGCAGCGAACGCACGTCCCCTCCGAACGGCAAGACCTGCGCCCGATTGTCGAGCAGCACGATCGACTTGCGCGCGGCCTCGAGGGCGAGCTCCACGTGGCTCGGCTGGAGCACGGTCGCGCGCGCTTGCTCTGCCGTGCAATAGCG
>JAYWEH010000767.1:0-15867 GCA_043780025.1 Deltaproteobacteria bacterium | reverse complement strand
CAGGAGCCGACGCCAACGGCGCCGTCGCACTGCTCGCTGCCGTTGACGACGCCGTCGCCGCAGGTGATGGGCGTGCTGCAGCCGGACGTGTCGAGCGTGCACTGGGCCGTGCACGAAACGGAGCCGGTGCTGCCCGCCGGGCAGGAACCGACGCCAGTCGAGCCGTCGCACTGCTCGGTGCCGTTGACGACGCCGTCGCCGCAGCTGATCGGCGTGGTGCAGCCGGAGAGATCGCGAATGCACTGGTTGCTGCACGTCACGGAACCGGTGCTCCCCGCCGGGCAGGAACCGACGCCGGCGGAGCCGTCGCACTGATCGTCGCCGTTGACGATACCGTCACCGCAGACGGGAGCCGAGGTTCCCTGATTCAAGCACTCGATCGTGACTCGAGCCTGCTGGGTGCACGAGCTTCCACCTTCCGGCGCGGTCACCGCGGCGACGAGCGTCACGCTGCCGTTCGCACTACAGTCGAAGGTCACGTCGCGATCCGTCGCGCCCGAGAGGCTGCCGATCACGCCGGCTCCGCCGTTCGTCGAGGAGCTGGACCAAACGATGCCGGTCGCGCTCGTGCCTTCGTTCAAGAAGAGCTCCACGCTCGCCAACGGGCCGCTGCCGTTCTGAATCGACGGGGCCGCCACGACCTTGGTGATGTGATCACAGACCGCGGGCGCGCCGGGCACGATGGTGCCGGTAACTTGGACGCTGCCGGTCTGGACGGGCTCGGTGTTGGAACTGGGGCAAACGATCGAGAGCGCGAGCTGCGTGGTGACGTCAGCCGCGATGTCGAACTTGCCTGATCCATTGCAATCGCCGGCGCTCAGCTCGATCTCGTACTCGCGACCGACCGGCAAGCTGCCGAAGAAGATGGAAACGACGCCGTTGTCGCCGCTCACGTCGATCGTGTGCGTCTGCGTCTTGAAGCTACTTTGCGCGCGGGAAATCACCGCTGTAACGCTGGAAATGTTGCGGTCTCCGACTTGCAGGCTCAGTCGAATGGAGCCCGTCTCGGTGACGGCGAGGTGGTTGTCGCCGACAGTGATACTGTCACTCGAACAACCGAAGATTGACGTGCACGAGATTGTGAGCGCCAAGAGCGCTATTTGCGATTTGAACATCATGATGGGTTTTCTCCTCAGTGGCCCCGGGTGGGTTGGCAACGCTGGTGTCAGCGTTGCTTCGGGGCGCGCTTTTTTGCTGCTAGGTAGAAGCCTCGATGTAGCAGAAGGTGGTTTGCATGCGACTCGTAATTTGCTGTGAGAGTGAGGAGTCACAGTAACGTCACTCCAGAACGGGACCGCGTGACGTCACGTCACGAGCTGCACCGCGAACACGTTTCGAGCTTAGTCGTTCAAGCCAGTTTTGCAGCGCAGTCGCCACAGTTGCGGCTCGTCTGTAGACGCTCGATCAGGTCAATGTCGCCACGACATCAACCGTCGCTCTTGCGAATTTCTGCCGACAGCCGCTCGAGCTCGACCTTCAGATTCGCATTCTTGCCAATGCGTTGATCCGCGTGCGCGGCGAAATCTTCCTCGACGGGGATGCGCTGTGGATTGACGTTGAAGGGTACCGGGGGCGGTGGCAGCTCCCAGGGTTGCTTGACGCGCTCACGCGGTGTTTTGGGTTCACGTTCCGGTTTGGCTGCTACTTCAGCCTTCGGCGCGGGCTGCTCCTCGGTCGGCTTGTCCTTGGCACAACCTCCGGAGAAACCGGCCAACAGCAAACACAATCCAGCGCCACGCGCGCTCATTTGACGCATCATTTGCTGGCTCCTCGTGCGCTCGGTCCGAATTCGGCCTTGAGCTTCTGCATGTGCGCCTCGTGCCGCGTTTTTTCCGCAACCAGCAGCTCTTCAACCTGCCCGATGAGGTTCGGCATCTTTCGCGAGCGCGCCAGGTGATGAACCCGCTTCAATTCAGCCACGCGCTTGCCGTGCCGCCGCAGCTCCTCCGTGGCCACCTCGAGATCGAGCACGGCATCACCCCACTTCTTGGCGAAATGTTGGCGCCGCAACGAGCCGAGGCGCTCTCGGGCCATCTGCAGGTACATCCCGGAGGCCTTGTTACCCTGATCGAGTGAGTCCGCGTATTTGGCGATCTGTTCCTCTTGCAGGGCGAATTGCTCTTCCGGCGGCATTTGGCGCTGCTGCTCGTGCACCTTCTTGAGCTCGGCGATCCTCTGACGCAGCTCAGCCGCCTTGTCGCCGGCAGACGCGCTGCCCACACCCAGGCCCAGTGCCAGGAGGAACGCGAGGGGAACGTAACGGTTGCGAATCGGGGGGAGCATTGGGGCGAACTCATTCCTGGCTAAGGTCAGTTTCCGTAGCGCCGGCATGCTAGGTGCTCTTCCGAGTCAATCAGGTGACGAACACGTGAAATCGATACCTGGCGCCCGAACACACCCTTCAAAAAATCGCGTGCGCCGTTCGGAATGAGGACGAATGGAACGGCTTTGTGTCGCACGCGCAGCGCTTCGGTGCCGTGGGCGGCTGGCGCGCGCTTGCAGAAGCTTTGGGCAGTGCGAGACGACAATTGATCTTTGCAATCGCTTAGTGGAGAACGTCGCGCCATGCGACCCGTCTCGTTGCGTCGCGGTTTGCTCGCAGCCGCTTGTCTGTTGTTGGGCTTGTTTCATTGCGAGCCCGCCTCCGCGTATTCGTGGATGATCAAGCATGGCCTTTCGCGTTGTAACGCGTGCCACGTCGATCCTTCTGGAGGCGAAACGCTGACGCTCATGGGGCGAGCACATGCCGAGCGATTGTTGTCTTTCGGGGGCGATCACGCTGGCGAGCCTTCGGCTTCGTCTCGGCTTCTGTTCGGCGCCGTCCCTGAGTTGCCCGATGTACAGCTCGGCGGCAGTTATCGCCATCTGCTCCTTTACACAGCGAGCGAGGGCGGAGCGCCGAGTGACGTCGCGCATTTCCCGATGCAGGCGGATCTCTACGGAGCCGCCAATCTGGATCTGTTCATGGTCGGCGGCAGCCTGGGCGTGGCGCGCGGCATCGAGGGCAGCGCGCACGTGCGCGGCGCGCAGCTCAATCGCGAACTCGGCGCTGGCTGGATCGTGCTCAGCCGCAATCATTTCGTCGGGGCTCGCATCGGAGAACAATCACTCCTGCGCTTGGGTCGCCTCAACCTACCGTTCGGCGTGCGCGTACCGGAACATGTGCTGTGGGTGCGCGAAGCGACTCGCACCGACCGCGAGTCGGACCAGCAGCATGGCCTCGCGTTTTCTCACGCGTCGGGCCGCTTGCGCTTGGAAGCCATGGCGGTCGCGGGTAACTTCCAGATCTACCCGGATCGTTATCGGGAGCGGGGCTATAGCGCGTCCGTCGAATATCTACTCGGCCCGACACATGCCGTGGGACTGAGCTCGCTGTTGCTCAGAGCGAACGAGGACCGATTCACGCAGGCGAGGCGGACGGTGCGGCACGCCCACGGCGTCAATGCACGGCTCGGTCTGTCCCCCGAGTGGGCGATCTTGACGGAGCTGGACGTGCTGAAAGAGGGAGGGCGCGGTGTCGGCTACGCCGGGTTACTGCAGGTGGATTACGAGCCGCTTCGGGGGCTCCACTTCATGTTGAGCGGCGAGGGCGTGGACCAGGGTGCTCTCGATGCGGCCCCCACCACATCACCCGGTAACGGCGAAGCGCGACTTGGACTGTGGGGGTCTGTGGCGTGGTATCTTCTGGCACATTTCGAACTCCGCCTGGACGGTGTCCAGCGCCAAGAGTCGCCTTTTCGGCTTCAGGCGCAGGTCCATTTTTTCCTGTAGGCGCATGGTTTTACTCCGAGGAGCAGGTGTGCTCGTACGCTTCATCCAGTTTTTGCTGACGCTTCGTCGCGGCGCCCCTTCGCCCGGAGCGCTGCTTTGGGCAGCTCTCGGCTGTGCTGCGGTCACCGTCTCGGCGAACGGGGCAACGGCTTCCGAGACTTACCCTGATACGCTCGATCGGCACACGGGTGTGTCCTGCCCGCGCCCGCTGACTCGCTGCTTGATTTGCCACGACACCGCCGCGGGTGGCGAAGAAACGGCCAATCGACCCTTCGCGCTCGCGCTCGTGAACGAGTATGGCTTGAGCGGAGGCAAGTCGCCGCGCGAGCTCGCGATGGCTCTGCAAGCCCTGCCGGCGGACGTGGATACCGACGAGGATGGCACGCCTGATCAGGAGGAGATCGCTAGCTGTATGAATCCGAGCGGGGAGGAGCTGAGCGAAGGACCCGGATACGGTTGCAACGTCGGGCCCCGGGCGCCGGCAGTTGGGGGTCTGGGTTGGTGCGCGGCGCTGCTCGCGATCGGCGCGGCGCTGGTGGCGCGCCGGCGTGAGGTGCCAGGACCGCAACAACAGGGCGCAGCCGTTCCGTTTTGGACAGAATGGATAGGCGAGTTTTTACGCATTCGTGACATGGCAGCCACGCAGCGGGCGCTTTCGACTGGTGAAAGTGTAGTTGGGGCACTTTCACCTCACTCACTCGGAGGCAACGCTTTGGATTCGAAGGGCTTGGATAGGAAGGGATCGGAGGCAACACCCAGTCCAGCGGGTCGATTCGGAGTCGACGCAATCCCCTCGGGCTACCACTCGGTCACGCCGTACCTCACGCTCTCGGATTGCGCGAAGGCGGCTCGTTTCTACGCGAGGGCGTTCGGCGCCGTCGAGCTCTACCGGCTGCGCACGCGAGACGGCAGGATTGCCCACTCGGAGCTCCAGATCGGCAACTCCCGCATCATGATCTGTGACGAAGCGCCCGAGAGCGGCTCGAAGAGCGCCCGCAGCTACGGCGGCACACCCATGGTGTTGCGAGTTTACACTTGCGACGTGGACGCGCTGGCGGCACGATTTGTGGGCGCAGGCGGCACCATCATGCGGCCGTTGTGCAACCAGTTCTACGGCGACCGATCCGGCCAGTTTGTAGACCCGGAGGGTTACCGCTGGATTTTGTCGCAGCGGCTCGAAGAGGTGGCCCCGGAAGAGATGGTGCGGCGTTCGGCGGGGCTGTGGCTGGTCTGATGACCGTGATCGAGACCAGTAGAGTGCAGAGGCGCGCGCCTCTGCCTCGGCGGGCGGAGTAGGGAACAGCGATGCCCGGTGGTGGTGTACTGGATGCGATACCCATCGGCATCCTCATGTTCCTGGGTACGGTCGGCGCGATCATCTGGCACCGGTTGAGGCGCAGGCGCGCCGTGCAGGAATTGCCCGAGCTGGCACGCGAGCTCGCCTTGCAATTCACGCCCTCGCGCTCGGCGGGCATGCAGGGGCGTTTGAGCGGCCGTCACCGGGGCTACGAGGTGTGCGTCGATGCCGAAAGCCGGCGCGGCATCTTGGTCCGCTTCAACGCGGTGCCTGCCATCGATCTGCGCACGTATGATCACTCGGCGCGGCCCCGCTTCGGCTGGGCCGTGGTGCGCTCGGGGAACTCGGCTTTTGATCAGTTTTTCAAGACGCGCTTCGCGTCCGCGTCGCTCGCGCAATACTTGGCGGACAGCGAGCGGCCGGGGCAATACGTCGAGCCTTTTGTCGGGGCTTTTGCGCGCCGCGTGCAAGCGGTCACGGTCACCTCGGACGGAGTGACGTGCCAGTTCGACTTTGGCAGTCCTCCGTATATTCCGGTCGCCGCGATTCGCGCGCTCTTGCCCGCGTGTGTCGCGCTCGCCGCTTTCGTGGAGTCGGGTGTCGCGGCAGCCTCGAGCTCGACCGAAGAAGACGTCGCCGTACCCCGCGCGACGCCGCGCGAGGCGGTCCGAAGCGGCGGTTCACTCGCTCCAAACGGAACTGCGGATCACGTCCACCCGGAGGCGCAGGTGTCTATCGCAGCACTATTGCAGGAAGCCCTGGAGCATCAAGGGGCTGGACGTTTGGTCGAGGCCGCGCTGGCTTACCGCGAAGTCTTGCTGCGAGTGCCGGACCACACCGAAGCAACCTTTCGCTTGGGTAGCATCGCGCTCGCCTCGGGCCGAGCTGATAGCGCGCTCGATCTGTTCGAAAAAGCCGTGCTCAATGCCGAAGGCGATCCGCGCTACCACCTGGGCGTGGCGGAAGCGACGCGGCTCCTCGGGCGTTTCGCGGAGTCGCTGGACGCCGTGGAGCGGGCGCTCTCGATCGAACCTTCGTTTTGCGCGAGAGTTCCCGATCTATGCGGGTTCGCCGACTTGCCGAGCACCTTTGCGCGTCGCGGCTGGCTGCTCGTGGCGCGAGCCGAGGCCGCGGTGGGCCACGCGGAACGTGCCGTGACCCGCTATCGCCAGGCTCTCGCCGTGGGGCCCAACGACGTACCAGCCTGGACTGGACTCGGTGCAGGGCTCGAGGTCCTGGGCTCGACGGACGAGGCGGCGCAATGCTTTCGGCGAGCGCTCGAGATTCAGCCCCGGCACCGGGAGGCCGCTGCCCGGCTGCTTTCGATCTTGCAAGCGTCGGGCCGGCTCGACGAGGTGGTCGTCCAGTTGCGGCGGCACCTCGAATCGAGCGAGCGACCTGAGGCGCGCAGCCTGCTGTTGATGTCCCTCCCGTATGTGCCCGGCTCCAGCGACGCGGAGGTCCTGCGCGAAGCACGCGTCTTTGACCGCATACACGCGCGGTCTCTGCGCCCCGCCACGTTGACCTTTGGCAACGACCCGAGCCCTGCTCGGCGGCTGCGTGTCGGCTACCTGTCGCAACATTTTCGGGAACATTCGCACAAGTATTTCTCGTTGCCGCTCCTCGCGAACCACGATCGCGAGCAGGTCGAGGTCGTGATCTATGCAGATGTCGCGGCGCCGGACGCAGAGACCGAGCAGCTTCACGCCGTCGCCGATGTGTGGCGCGACGTAGCGAGCCTCGACGATGGGGCCTTGGCGGACTCGATCCGTGCGGATGGCGTCGACATATTGGTCGATCTCAGCATGCACACGCAGCACAACCGGCTCCTGGTGTTCGCTCGCAAGCCGGCGCCCGTGCAGCTGTGTTGGCTCGCGTATCCCGGTACCACGGGGCTCACCGCGATGGATTACCGGGTGACGGATCCCCACCTGGACCCCGCGCTGGACCCTGCATTGGGAATCGAAGACGGAGCGGGGAGCCAGCGTTCACCCTACGCCGAACGAGCGCTGGTGCTGCCAGATTCGTTTTGGTGTTACACACCGCGAGAGAGCGACAGCCAGGTCTCTCAACTGCCGGCGCTCGCGGCCGGGCATGTCACGTTTGGGTGTCTGAACGACTTCGTCAAGCTCAACGCCGACGTACTCGGGGTCTGGGCGGAGCTCCTCTCTCGGGTGCAGAACTCGCGTTTGGTGCTGCTGGCGCCTCCGGGTGACGCGCGCGCGCGGGTCCTTTTGACTTTCGCCGAGCGAGGCGTCGAGCCGGAGCGGGTGAGCTTCGTCGATCGCTGCTCGCGCACCGAATACCTGGCCATCTACGCGCGCATCGACATTGCCCTCGATACGTTCCCGTGTTGTGGGCACACGACCAGCCTCGACGCGCTCTGGATGGGCGTGCCGGTGGTGACGCTCGCCGGTGACACCGTGATTGGACGGTCCGGGGTGAGTATCGCGATGAATTTGGGGCTTCCCGAATGGGTGGCGAAGACCCCGCAAGAGTATGTTCAGATCGCGGCGCGCTGGGCTCACGACGCTTCGGCCCTTAGTCAGCTGCGCGCGGGCCTGCGGGCGCGGATGGCCGCGTCCCCGCTCATGGATGGTCCGCGCTTCGCCCGAAACATGGAGGCCTTGTATCGTCGAGCATGGAGCCACTGGGCCGAAGCCGCGTCCAACGACGGCTCCGTGGAGCCGGAGCCGTCACAAGGCGTGGCGCAGGTATTCGACCATCGGACGCTGTCGTAGCAGCTCGAAGCCGCGCTCCGCGATGCGCTGGCGTCCCTCCGGATCACTCGCGTAATGCCGGCATAGCTCCGGCAGGTCTGCCAGGGCTCCAGTGATCATGCCGGCTTCGTAGGGATTGTCGGGGGAGCTTTCGGACACGACGCAGCGGCGATTGTTGAGCAGGTAGGCGATGCGCACCTGCTCGAAAATTTGCACAGGGTAGTAGTGCACGTTGAGTACGAGCTTCGAGCGCGCGATATAGGCGTCACGGCTGTCGCCGTAGAGGCCGAACAGCGACTCGACGCGATGCGAGGCCGCGATCGCCTGGAGCACCTGCGCCCGCCGATCATTGATGAGACCGTAAAAGAGCACGTCGATGTCCTCGGGCCGCTCGTCTATGTTGCGCAGCGCCTCGTGGTAGCCAACGGGCACGAGTGCAACGTTGTCGAGCCCGCGTTCGCGCAGAAACGTCAGGTTGACCGCCGAGTAGTCCCATACCACTCGGGCATTTCGCAGCAGCTCCAGGTGACCCGGTAAGGGCAGTCGCGGATGCCCAGGCAACTGCTCGAGCTGGTAGACGATGTAGTCGGTCTGAGTGAGGGTTGGCAGAAGCCCGGGCAACAGATGGTACCCGAGCAATACATTGACCGCGTTCGCCGCGAGGTTGTTGACGCTGAGGTGGCAATCGAGGCCGAGCGACCTCAGAGAATGAACGAGCAGGCGCCCGACCTCGAGGAACGAATACGAAGGCGCGAAGCCCCGGGGCTGCAGCAGCACCACGTTGTAGTTCGCCACAGGTGAAGCCATACTCAGAATTGAAGCGGATGGCAGCAAACGCCTTTGAAAGCGGGCTCGAGCATCAACGCGCGGGTCGTTTGGCCGAGGCGGAAGCCGAATACGGGCGAGTCGGCGCGGCCGAGCCGAGTTATGGCAAGGCCATTTTCTTGTTGGGGTCCATCGCGCTGGTCTCGGGGCGCGCCGAGTCGGCGATCGAGCTGTTGCAGCGAGCGGTCGCATGGGACACCGGCAATGCTGCCTTTTTGGCGGGGCTCGCCGAGGCCCAGCGCCGGCTCGGGCGCTGGCTCGATGCGGCCGAAACGTTCCAACGCGCCCTGCGCCAGGAGCCCACGTTGCTGGAGGTCAACCGCAATGCGGCCCGGCTCTTCGAGGACGCCGGGGAGCTCGAGGTTTCGATCGCGTTTCTCGAGCGCTGTCGGGAACTCGGTCCGCCGAACGACGTGCTCGACGCAGTGCTGGAACGACAGTGGATCGCCTACCTCGAGGGCGCCCCCCCGCGTTCGCCACCGCGTCAGCTGGAGGCGGACGAGCTGTGCCGTCGAGGCTGGCGAATGTTGGCGGAAATTAACGCAAAACAGGGCCGCACCGACGTTGCGATCGGCCACCAGCGGCGCGCCCTGGGCTATGCGCCGAACGATGTGGCTACGTTACTCGAGCTCGCGGAGCTGCTGGCCTCGAGCGGCTCGTGGGAGGAGGCGCGGCTGCGCCAGCAGCAGATCATGAAGATCGCGCCTGAGCGTGCGCCATCCCTGTTGTCCACAGGTTCGCCCGTGCCGCCATGACACCTAATCGTTACACAGCGGCTCGAAGGCTTGCCCTAGACTCAGCCGACGAAGCAAGTCGGGCAAACTGATGCAACGCAAGGATTTCGGTAACGACCTCGGCACCCACCTCGGAGGTGCGCTGGCCGTGGCGCTCGCGGTCACGTTGCTGGGCACGGACGCTCAGGCAGCGGCTGGCGTGATGCGGCGTCCAGCGAAGGACGAGCGCGCGGACGCATCGATAGCCAGTGTCTCGAGCGCATCGGTCTCGAGCGCCTCGGCTCGAACCTCCAAGGGGCACCGCCGGGTGGGCGCGGGGCGAGTTGCGCTCGGCTCACGCCAGCGCGTGGGGGATGACGGTAACGTCCCACGGCGCGCGATGCTGGCGTCGGTGGACACGTACACGTTCTCGAGCAGCCTGGTCGCGGACACGGCGCCCGATGAGCGCGTCGATGACGCAACGAGTAACGCGACGCCTTCCAGTGCTGCGGAGCGTTCGACGGTCGAGCTGCATGGCCGTGGTGGATTCGTCAGAAGGTCGCTCGGCTTCCAGCAGGACCTGTACAACCGGCTGCGTTCGCTGCAGGCGAACCTGCTCGTGTACCGGCTCGATGCCGCGGCGTATCCCGCCATCGGGGCATTGCCCTTCGGTGGTAATATCGGGCTCATCGGCGGCTACGAGCGGGCGTTCTCCGGCACCGTCCACGACGCGAACTTCCCCGACGCCTACGCGGCGTCCCACTACGAGTGGTATGCAGGCCTGCGCTCGCAGCACCCGGTGCGCGGGCACCTGGTCGGCTTCGACTTGGCGCTCGGGCATCTCGCCTCGGGCCTGCAAGACGGCAATGGTGCATCCGGTACGCCAGACGTCAGCTACTCGGATGTTCGCGCATCTTTGGATACAACTCTCAACTTTGGGCGTATCACCGCCAGCGGCGCCGTCGGCTTCCGCGTCCCGCTCGGCTACGGGGAAATGAGCGACGCAGATTGGTTCCCGCACATCGGTGGGTACGGCCTGGAGAGCCGAGTGGGCGGCAGCTATCTCGTGGCCCCGGGCATTTCTGCCGAGCTCTCGATGTCGTGGCGGCACTTCGTGCTGGAGATGAACTCGCAGCCGGAAGACGGTGCTGAGGGAGTCGCCGAGGTGGCCGGCGGTGCTGTGGACTCTTATCTGGGCGCCTATGCAGGGTTCTGCTTCGCGCTGTGATCCCGTCCGTTGTCCGCGACGAACTTGTCGCGGAGTTGTTGCAACGCGGCCTGCACTGTTTCACTAGCGTACGCCCGGACGTGCATGGCGCCTGGACCAGCGCCTGCGTCGGAGGGACCTCAATGAAAATATTGATCAGTGCTGTGGTGGCTTCTCTCTGTTGGCTGCCGGGTGCAGCACTCGCATTCGATTACACGGAAGGGCTAGACCTTTCCTCTAATGAGCTCGCTCCGACGCCGTTGGCGTTGCAGCTGGGCATCAATCACCTCGAGGGCAGCGTGACGACCTCGACGGGGGATACGCGCGATTACATCACCTTCTCGATTCCGTCATCGATGCAGCTCATGGCGCTCCGTTTGATCCGCTACGAGCAGCCTGGCGGTGTCCTTGGTAACCGCGGTTTCCACTCCATCAACGCGGGTGCCACGAGCGTCATTCCTTCAGCGGGGAACGAGGCCACGTTGCTCGGCGGCGCGCACCTCGATCCCGCCCCCGCGGGCACCGATCTCCTGCCCGTGCTCGCGACGGGTGCCCAAGCCGGCTCTGGATTCCAGCGCCCGCTCGGGCATGGAACCTACACGTATCTGATTCAACAGACGGGCCCCCAGATCTCCGAATACGAGTTGGAGTTCGTGGTGGCACCGATCGTGCCGGCAACGCCGCCCTGGGCCTTGCTCGCTGGCGCGCTGGGCTTGCTCGGGTCGTGTGCGTTCTTGCTGCGTCGGCGTACGTGGCAGTTCAGCACTCCAGTCTGAACTGCTGAGGCTGCTCGCGCACGAACGGGGGCAGCAGGGACACCCAATCGTTGCCAGGTCTTTGCGCGGGTGTGCGCGAAGCTGGGCTACGCCTGACATTGCATTCCCGTGCTTTGTTGGCGCGGGCCGCGTGGAGGCGAAATGATCCGTACGAGTCTGCGTTTGGGTGTCCTGTCCGTGGTGGCTGCCGCTTGTGGTGGCGAGGTGGCTCCGATCGAGCAGGAGTTCGGCGTGGCCCGCCAAGCGCTGCAGGTGGAAGAACCCGCGGCAACGGACCAACACAGCTGCGGCGATCACGACGGCGAGGAAGAGCCGGGCGCGCGTGACCACGCTTCTCGGCCCGTTTCTTGGCGTCACCATCAGCACCCGGGGCGAGGCGTCGTGCCCGTGAGGTTGCTGGGACTCAATGATTTTCACGGCCGCCTCTCCGAAGGCCTGCGCGTTGCGAATCGACCCGTCGGCGGTGCAGCCGTTTTGGCCTCATACTTGAAGTCCGCAGCGGGCGACTTCGAAAGCCGCTCCTTGATTGTCCACGCGGGAGACCACGTCGGCGCGTCGCCTCCCGAGTCGGCGTTGCTGCAAGACGAGCCGGCCATCGAAGTGCTCAACTTGCTCGCAAACCAGCACTGCCGTGCGGATCGCGGTCACGCGAAAAACCACACGAAGCAGAGCAATGAGCGCTGCAACATCGTCGGCACGCCGGGCAATCACGAATTCGACGAGGGCGCCGCCGAGCTCTTGCGTTTGATCAACGGCGGCAATCATGCCGCCGGTCCATTTCTTGACGCGCGGTATCGCGGCGCGAAGTTCCCCTATGTGTCGTCCAACGTCGTGCGCGAGCAGAGCGGCCGCACGCTCTTGCCCGCGTCCACGATCGTGCGGCTCGGTGGGGTGCGCGTCGGCGTGATCGGCGCAGTGCTGAAAGAAACACCGACCATCGTCACGGCGACCGGCGTCACGGGGCTCGAATTCGGCGACGAAGCCGCCGCGATCAACGAACAGGTCGAAAAGCTGCAGCGGCGCGGCGTCGAATCCATCGTGGTCACCATCCATCAAGGTGCGCGCCAGACGCCCAGCCACGAAAGCGAGACGGACCCCGCCTCGGTCGTGGGTGAGCCCATCAGCGGGATCATCGCGCAACTTCGCGACGAGGTGGACGTGGTCGTGTCCGGCCACGCCCATTCCTTCACCAACGCGCTGGTCAAGAACGCCAACGGAGTCGATATTCTGGTGACCCAGGCCTTCTCCAATGGCACCGCCTATGGTGAAATCGATCTCGAGCTGGATCGAAGGACGGGTGACGTGGTTTCCAAGTCGGCGCGCATCGTCACCACGTTCAGCGATCAAGCGCCGGGTGACGTGCGCGATACCGAGGTCCAAGCGCTGGTCGATGCGGCGCGCGCGCGCGCGGCTCCGCTGGTCAACGAAGTCATCGTAACCATCGCGGGTGATGCCACCCGCAACGCGACGGGAGCCGGCGAGTCCACGCTCGGCAACCTGATCGCCGACGCGCAGCGGGCCGCCATGGGTACGGAGTTCGCCTTCATGAATCCCGGTGGGATCCGCGCGGATCTGCTGTTCGCTGCCGACATCAACAACCCCGCGGACGTGAATGGTACCGCCCTTTGGGGAGAGCTGTTCACCGTGCAGCCCTTTGGCAATAGCCTGGTGCGGCTGCAGCTCACCGGCGCGCAGGTCGTGCAATTGTTGGAGCAGCAGTGGCTGGGCCAACCGTTTCCCCGCGTCCTGCAGGTTTCCGGTTTGACGTACACCTGGGACGCCAGCAAGTCGGACGGGCAGAAGATTGTCGAAGTGCGCAAAGACGGCGTCGCGATCGATCCCGCGGCGACGTACAGCGTGACGGCCAATAGCTTCATCGCCGCCGGTGGAGACGGCTTCACGGTGTTCCCGGCAGGGACAGGTCAAGAGGGCGGGCCGATCGATCTTGACGCCCTGATCGATTTCCTAGAAGCATCTGCGCAACCGGTAGCGATTTCCCCAGTGGGCCGTATCACTCGCCTGAATTGAGCCGGGGAGCATCGAACCGACGCGACTCGAGAGCAGCCGAATGGAGATGAAAATCGGACCACTGCAAAAAATCAAAGCGGCCTGGGGAGGCGCGAGTCGCTTTCGATTCTTGCTGATCACGATCACGCTCATGCTCGCGTTTTACGCGGCGCTCTACCACCCGTACGCGGAGGGCAGCGTGCCGGGGCGGCTGCTGGGCGCCTATCTGAAGCTGGCGGCCAACGGTAGCGCGCTGCTCCTGGGCTGGCTCGGGGAAGACGTGAACGTGCAAGGCACGAGCGTGATGGGCCGCTTTCCGTTCATCGTCGTGTTGGATTGTGCGGCGCTGGACGCGCAGGCGTTGTTCGCCGCTGCCGTGTTGGCCTTCCCGGTGTCTCTCCGAGCCAAGCTGCTCGGGCTCTCCAGCGGCCTGTTCGCGATCTGGCTGATCAACGTGATTCGTTTGGTGGTGCTGTATTTCGCCGGTGCCCATTCGATCAGACTGTTCGAAATCCTGCACGAGGAAGTGCTGGTACTGGTCGTCATCGTCTCCGTTTGCCTGCTGTTCGTAGCGTGGGCTTTCTGGGCGATGAAGAAGGCGCCGGGCGCACAGGCGGCGGTGGCTGCCTAGCGGCACGCTCTACTCGCTAACAACGCAACGGCGATTGACACACAATCGTTACAATACAATCGGTAGCATGTGCTTAGATGCGCGGCCGTTCGCGCTGCAAACTTAGCGATGAATCGGGGAATCTGCATGAGATCAACGCGCGTAGCGCACTCGTTGCTGGTGGCTGTTGCCTGGGTTTCGGGTAGCTGCACTCCCACCGAGATCCTCGAAGAGCGCTTCCAGGCCGAGAGCCAGACCTGTTACGAGTTTCCGGTTGCGCTCGACGCGGGGGGAGTCCCGCAGAGTTCGTTCCGTACGGAAACGTATCGGCGGCCCGGCTGCGAGGTAGAGCCCGGAGCGGGCGGAATGGTTTCCGACCCGAGCTCGGGCGGCACCGGCGGAGCGAGCGCAGGTGCTCCCACGGTGGCGAATGGCGGCTCAGCACCGGATCCATCCGGGGGTGCTGCCGGGACGCCGACGGGCGAAGGTGGTTCGGCCGCGCAAGGTGGCTCGGGCAATGCAACGCCGCAGGGCGGCGGTGCAGGGGCGGGCGGCGGTGGTGACGTTGGGACGGGTGGAACCGGGGATGTTGGGGATCCACCGTGGCCAGCGGGGTGTTCCGAAGAGCGTGTGAACCAGCTGTTCAAGGCTCAGCTGGACGTGGGCGGTTGCCAGGACACCGAATATGGTGGCTGCCACGGCGACGGACCGGACAAGGACAACACGCTGGTCGACACGAGGCCGGATCTGACTAGCCCGAATTTGCGCGCCGAGTTGCTGGGTGGGTCCGAGCCGCCTTCGGAAGGTGGGGGAGAGTGCGGGACCCAATGGATTACCGCGGGTGGCGGCCTCGAGGGTAGCTTGCTCTGGGCAAAGGTCTCGAGCCCAGTGCCCAACCCGGACCTGTGCGGCGATCCCATGCCACCGCCCGACATTCCGACGGATCGAGTTGTCCCCGAAGAACTCGAGTGTTTGCGGGTGTGGATCCTGCGCGTCGCGAACGGCCATTAGGCGCGCTAGCGGTTTTGATCAGCGCGTGCTGAGACCGGCACGCGACACCGACTTCGACGGAACGCGAGCTCCATGTTCGGCGTTTGCATGAGGAGGCCAGCAAGGCGGAGACGGCTGAAGCGCGAGCTGCCAGCTAGAATGTGGCAACGGCCTGATCGACGCGGGCGAAATCTGCGACGGCAACTTGTTTCCGCCGGGCACGCCGCCCGGCAGTACTTGTCTCTCATGCATCTACAGCTGCGGGAATGGACAGATCGATTCCGGTGAAATTTGCGACGGACAGTTGCTTCCACCGGGAACACCACCGGGCCATGTGTGCCGCTTCACCTGTACGGACGTCGGAACGCCCTTCTCGTCAGTTGCCGTCCCTCGCGGGGCAGGACTCGCGTACGGCCTGGGCCTTTTGGCCCTCAGCGCCATGCTATTGCAAGATGGCGTCCGCCGCCGTTGGTCGGCGCGGCGCTGACCGCGAAACGACGCCAGCCGTGCGGGCCACACCGCTGAGCCTTCCTCACTCCGTTCAGCGCCGAACGGAGGGCAAGGGGATCCTGCGCAGCGCTTCGCGCAGGAGGTACTCGATACTGGCGTTACGAAGCGCGTCGTCATTGCGCAGCTCGGCCAGCACCGCGCGCTCTCGAAAGCCGAGGCCGCGTAGCGCCGAGAAGAGCTTGGCCGCCACTTCGAGCGCCCGTGGCTCGAGCGCCTGGCCGTAGTCCGTGCCATCGCCATGCCGGAAGCGAACGCCCGCGCGGGCGTCGCGTTCGATGATGAGCTCGCCGCGATGGGCCGCTCGGTGATGGGCTGAGCATGCAGTAATGAGATTTCCAAGCTCATTGCGACCCCCTTCGGAGCGCAGCTCGACATGGTGGATATCGAGAAACGTTGCGTTTCTGCAACCGGGCACCCGGCAGCGGTGCTGGTCGCGCAGCA
>JAYWEH010000766.1:0-15868 GCA_043780025.1 Deltaproteobacteria bacterium | reverse complement strand
CAGACCGCTCGATTGCCACATACGCGAATACATGCTCACTTCGGTGAAACCCGGCAACGTGTTCACCTCGTTGACGAACCAGTGCCCGGTGGGGCGCTCCAGAAAAAAGTCGACGCGGGCCAGACCCTCGAGCTCGAGCGCCGCGAAAGCGCGCAAGCTGAGCGCGCGCACCTCCGCGGTCTGTGCGGCGTCGAGCGGCGCGGGCACGATCAGCTCCGCGCCGTTCGGGTCGAGGTACTTGGCCTCGTAAGAGTAGAATTCGTGGCGAGCCACGATCTCCCCCGGCATCGAGACCTCGGGGGTATGGGTGCCGAGAACCGCGGTCTCGATCTCGCGCGCGTCGATGGCGCGTTCGATCAAGAGCTTGCGGTCGTAACGAAAGGCCTGCGCGAGCGCCGGTTCGAGCTCGGCCGGCGTTGCCACCTTGCTGACACCAACCGAAGAGCCCATGTTGGCGGGCTTGACGAAGCACGGGTAGCCGAGCTCGGCGGCGACGCGCCCCGGCAAGTCGCGCGGGTCGGCGTGGTGCGCGCGAGCGACGAGGAAGTCGACCACGGGCAACCCCGCGTCGCGCAGCAGGCGCTTGGCAACGTCTTTGTCCATGCCCACCGCGGAGCCCAACACGCCGCAGCCAACGTAGGGAGCGCCGGCCATCTCGAGCAGCCCTTGCAGCGCTCCGTCTTCGCCGAGCGTGCCGTGCACGATTGGAAAAAACACGTCGACGCCGAAGCGCCCGCCCAGGTCGGCGATTTCGATCGCCTGTGGGCCGCCCTCGCCGAGAGCCAGGCGCGCGGGCCCAACTGGAGTGAGCGCGCCTTCCCCGACCACGTCCTCGGCACTGCCCTTCGGCGCTTGGAGCAGCGCGGATGCGGGCAGTGGGTGCCAGGCTCCACGCCGGTCGATGCCGATGAGCACCGGTTCGAAGCGATCCGGATCGAGCGCGCGCACGATCCCGCGCGCGGACATCACGCTGATCTCGTGTTCGCCCGATTGGCCGCCAAAAATAACCCCCACACGGAGCCGGCGCTGGCTCATGACTTGGGGACCTCCGAGATCACGCGCAACCGCCGCTCGCCGAGCGCTGACGGACCGGGGCCGGGCATGAGGTGAGAGGTGCGCACGTTGCTGAGCGCCGCGAACAGGTTGCCCCGTACGTGGGGGTTCTCGTCGTTCAGCTGTGCAATCAGCTGCTTGACGCGCTGTCGCTTCAAGTTGTCCTGCGAGCCACACAGGTCACAGGGCAAGATCGGAAACTCTCGCAGCCGCGCGTAGTGGGCGATGTCCTCCTCGGAGGAATAGCAGAGCGGGCGGATCACGATGTTTTCACCGTCGTCGGACAGGAGCCGTGGCGGCATGGCCTTGATTTGCCCCGCGTAGAACAGATTCAGAAGCAGCGTCACGGTCAAGTCGTCGCGGTGGTGGCCGAGCGCGATCTTGTTGGCGCCGAGGCGGCGAGCGGTGGTGTAAAGGATGCCGCGGCGGAGCCGCGAGCAGAGCGAGCAGTACGTCTTGCCCTCGGGCACCTTCTCCTTGACGATGGTATAGGTGTCCTCGATCACGAACTCGGCCGGGTAACCCTCGCGAGCCAGGTAGTCTTCGAGCACGTGACGGGGGTAGCCGGGGTGCCCCTGATCGATGTTCACGGCCACGAACGTGAACGCGAAGGGGGCCCGTTGCTGCAGCTGTCGGAGCAGGTCGAGCAGGGTGTAGGAATCCTTGCCGCCGCTCACGCCCACGAGGATGTGGTCCCCTGGCTCGATCAAAGCGTGGTCGCGACTCGCCTGAGCCAATTGGCCGAGTAAGCGCCGTGTCAAATGGCGCAGGGGATCGTGTGTGGCAAGAATATTTTGGGCCATGGGCTCTCGTAGCGGCCGCGAGGGGGCGGGGCGCGCTGGGCGCCGGGAGTGCGGCGGGTGGTTATGCCGCCATCGCCGTGTACGAGCAAGCTGGGGGCTCCCGCTTCGGCTCCGTACGGTGCTATGTCGGGCGCATGGAGATCAAAGGCGCCCACGTTGCCCAGCTCGCTTTTACCGTCGCAGCTGCCTTCGGCGTGTATTCGTTCCTCAGCTCGGCTCGCGACGGAGAGCGGCGTCGGTTGTGCACCCCGTCGTGCGCGCTCAGGCCGAACTACGCGAACAGCAATCGTACGGCGCCGGATTTCGAGCTGCCGACGCTGGACGGCACCACCAAGAAGCTCTCAGATTACCGCGGCAAGGTCGTGATCCTGAACTTCTGGACCAAGACCTGTCGGCCCTGCCTGGAGGAAATGCCGTCGCTGGCTGATTTCTCGAGGGTGTTGCGGGGCAAGAATTCCGAGATCGAGCTGCTCACGGTCACCACCGACGAGAGTGTGGCCGACGCTCGGGATACGCTGGTTTCTGTACTGAATGGGGACGCCCCGTTCGTGACCTTCGTGGACGCCGAGAACAAGGTCGTCGGGGAGCGCTACGGCACCAAGCTGTATCCGGAGACGTGGTTCATCGACAAGGAGGGCGTGATTCGCGCACGCTTTGACGGCGGGCGGGACTGGATGAAGCCGCTGCACCTCGAGTTCGCGCAGTCCCTGGCCGAGCCGATGACGTGCCCGATCAGCTTCGAAAAGCAGGCGCCGAAGGGCGAGCTCGCCGGGCTCTGCAACGAAGTACCGACCGCCATCTGACGGCGCTCGGCGGGGGTACCGCGTAGGCGGCGCATACTGAACAAAAAACACCTGAACATCTGGACAAGTATCGGGCGCGGGTGTAGAAGAGGAGCACTAAATCGCTGCTGAACTGGAGGCTTTCATGCGCGTCGCTCGCTCTCAAAAGAACGTTGAAACCATTCCCGTGGATTTCCTGGCAGATCCGGACGGAAGCTGGGATTACGAGGCCATCGTCGAACGGGTCGGCTTCGACCAGCGCTGGGGGCAGTTGGCCATCGGAGCCTTGAAGGAACCGTATGACGGCTTTCCGGAGGGGGCGGCCGTCGTCACGCTCACGAGCGGAGAGGCCTGTGCTGTCGCGCTCGTGGATTGCACAGTTCCAGACGAAGCCACAGTCTGGTCGTAAAGCGGGCGATCGCAAAGCGCTTCGTCATGAGCGCTGCGCCGTGAAGTGCGGCCGTGAAGTGCGCGGGCGCGACGTCAGCGGGGCTGAGTAGCGCGCATCGGAAGGGCGAGCAGCGCGGCGAGGGGTGAAGTATCGCCGCGCGGGAGAGTGAGCACGGGGAGGTGGGGCTCCAGCGTCGTGAGTTCTCCCGCGTTGGTACCGCTGCTGGCATCGGGCTCCGACGGAGCGCTGAGGACCAGGCAGTCAGGCGCTCGCCCGAGGCTGCGCAAGGCGATGAGGCAAGCTTGGACGTCGTGCAATACGCCCAGGCGGTCCGGTGCGACTAACACCCAATGGGCGGGGCCCAAGGCGAGTGCGAGGTCGAAGTTGGAATGGTTGGGGCTCAATGGGGAAAAGACTCCACCGGCCATTTCAACGACGAGGTCCGGCGTATGGGGAGGGCACGCCGAAGCTAGCGCGCGTGCGACCCATTGGGCGATGCTCGGAAGATCGATAGCGGTGTGGTTGCGCCGGGCCGCCAGTGCCGGCGCGATGGGGTCCCGGAAAGCGTATAGGGGATGCTCGTGGGGGTGTTTCACGTGAAACGACGCGGCTGTCAGGCAGGCCGCGTCCGTATCATTGGAGGGTGAGAAGCCCGTTTCGATGGGCTTGAGGCCTAGACAAGGCTGCCCTCGTTTGCGGAGCTGCTCGAGTAGGCCCCGCCCGACGAAGGTCTTGCCGATGCCGGTGCCCGTGCCGAGAACGATCCAGGTCGCCGCCCGCGGTGGCGCAACGGAGCCGGCGCTCACTAGTCCCCCTGGGGTCACGCCGGTGTCTGCTTGGGCGCCGGTCACTTGACGGGGTTGCGGAGGCCGGCACTCGGTCGGGCGCGCTGACGCCAGCGGGGCGCCCGAAGTAGCGCTGGAGGTGTCGCTCGGGAACTGAGAAGAGGTCGCGCTAATACGCGGGGCGGCGCGGAGTTCGTGGCCCCGCGGGGAAGTTGACGCCGCTGGGGAAACGTCCACGCTGAAAGGGCGAGCGGCAAGCTCATCAGGTGGCTGGAGCGGTCCGGGCGTCAGTGCTTCGCGCCTCGACCTGATGCTGGATGTCGTAGCGCTGCCAACGGCTTGGGGCTCTGAAGGCGGACTCCTTGGGGCGCTGGTGATCGGTTCGAACTGCAGATCGGGGGGATGCCCTGGCGAGGCCTCAGCCTCCGATACTAGCGGGGCGGCGGAGGAGTCGCGGAGGTCGACCGAGGCGGGGTCAGGCCAAACCTCGATGATCGCCGCGGCGAGCGCATCGACCTGGGCCTCGGTCATGCTCGCACGCAGGTTGACCCGGAGTCGGGAGGTGCCCGGCGGCACGGTGGGCGGCCTGATGGGCTGGCAGACGAAGCCGCGACGAGAGAGGGTGGCGGCCGCGCTGAGGGTTCGTGCTTCGCTGCCGAAGAGCACCGGAAAGATGGGACCGTGGCGGCGCTCGGGAACGGGGATTCCGGCGCTCGCGAGGGACTGGGAGAAGCGGGTCTCGAGGTTTTGCAGGGCGGCACGCAGGGGTTCGGCGTCGCGCACTCGAGCGACGTTGGCGGTGGCGAGGGCGGCGAGGGCGGGGCTGAGGGCCGTGGAGAAGACGAAGCTTCGAGCGCGATTCCAGAGCCAGTCCACGAGCCAGGCAGAGCCGGCGACGAAGCCCCCTTGGAGACCAAAGGCTTTCCCGAAACCGCCAACGAGGAGGTCGGGCGCGATCCCTGCCTCCGCACAGAGGCCGCGCCCGGCTGGGCCGAACACACCGAGGGCGTGGGTTTCGTCGACAAGCAGACCTGCGCCGTGCGCCTTGCACAGGGCGTGAACGCCAAGCAGGTCGGGTGAGTCGGCGTCCATGCCGAAGTAGCTTTCGGTGACCACCCAGCTCACGCGGCCGTCGCTGCTGGCTTCTCGAAGGAGTCGAGAGAGGCTGTCGATGTCGAGGTGGGGGACGACGCGGACCTCGGCGCGGCTGAGGCGACAACCGTCGATGATGGAGGCGTGATTGAGGGCATCCGAGAGGACGAGGTCGCCAGGCTCGGCCAGGGCGGCGATTGCTCCCGTGTTGGCGGCGTAGGCGCTGGCGAAGGAGAGGCTCGCTTCAGCGCCGAGCCACTGACTAATCGCCCGTTCGAGTGCGAGGTGTTGGGGCGCGGTTCCGGAGACGAGCCGAGAGGCGCCGGCTCCCGCGTGAGCGGCCTCGGAGCTGAACACCGTTTCACGTGAAACGAGGTCGCAGGCAAAGCCGAGGTAGTCGTTCGAGCGGGTATCGAGACAGACCGGAGGTGTGGGCGCGCGCGTGTCAGAGGCTGCTTCGCGTTCACTTGCCAGCGCCTCTGGGCCGGGAGCCTCGGCGCTCTTGCCGTAGTGAGGTTCCCGCCACAGTCCGGCGGCGCGCAGCCGCGCCGTCGCCGCGACGATTCGAGATTCAGCTCGCACCGCTCGGCTTGTAGCCCGTTGGGCGCGGCGGCGCAGCCCTTCCACCGGACGTGCCTTGTAGGCGGGCGTCTAGCTCTAAGGATTCCCCTCCCCGCAGAGTCGCCTCGAGATCGAGGCCTCGCTTCACGACCCGCAGCCGCGGCCTGGTGCTCGCCATTGACGTATCGGCCGCATCGTGCGGGCGATTGGCCGGTTCGGTCGACGAGCCAGTGCCGTTACGGTTGAATCGCTTCCGAGACGGCGGCCAGCGGCTCGCCGTCTTCGTCGACATCGTCGAGAGCCGCGTTCACGCGGCTCAGGAGATTCCGCAGCATGCTTTCCGCTTGATCTCGCGCCTCGGCGTGGCGTGCGCGCTCTTCTTCCAGATCGTGAGCCAGAGCCATGGCCACGAGCAGCATGGCCTGCGGGTGTGCCCGCTCCGTCCCCGTCAACCCGCGAAGTCGCTCGTTCACCACCCCAGCGTAGCGCTGGACAGACTGCTCCCCCGTCGACGCCACGAGACGGTAGAGCTGCCCGCCCACGTTGACCTCGACGGCAGGCCGTCCCATGACCCCACGGTATCACTCGATGCGCGGAATGGAAAGGCCCCGATAGCCCAATCCCTCGCGCGAAGCGCGGCTTAGACGCCGAGAGACAGTGCGGGCCGCGGCCCGGTGGGGCCTATAAAGTCCGACAGAATGCATTCTCGACGTTGCAAACGCGGCAATCCACCGGCCCGTCCTGTCCGGGCCGGCATCCCGGGGTCGGGAGCTGATCCCCAGCCATCGTGCAACCCAAGTCGGTGTCGAGGGCCTCGAACGGAAAACTGACCAGGCAGCCTTCGCACACTTTGATCACGTAGGTCCACTCGGCGGACTCGACCTCGACGCCGCCGATGGTTTCCCCAAACACCTTCACTTTGGCAACGCGCGTGCGGCGCTGTTCCCGATCAGTGAGGTCATTGGCAAGTGCCAAGCCGCTCGTGGCGGGGATGAGCCGGACGTTGACGACGCCGAAACCCGCCTCGTCGGAAGCATCCGGCAGAATGACGCCGCTCGTCGCCACTGTGAATTCCGTATCCAGCGCGCCCGTGTCGTTCAGTAGCTGGACCTCAGCACCTTGAATCGTGGTGATCTGGGTCTCCGTGCGCAGATTCTCCTTGTCGCCGCGAGGCGTCAGCTGGTTGCCGACGATGAGCGTCGCGTCGTATTCGGGCTTCAGAGCCACATCGAGGATGCCTTCGAGGAGCAGCGACGTATTGGCTTCCGCCTCCGCCACACATTGAGGTGCGTCCAAGAAGGCATTGCCCAAGACGAAGAAGCCGCTCTCGTAGTCCGTGCACGCCGTACCCCCCAACAAGCCGCCGAGGAGGCCCGCGAAAGCCGCAGCTCTGCGAAAAACTCGTGTCATGTCCTAGTGCTCCGATTCTCTTGCAACGAACGGCAGCGCGATCCGAGCATCGGGCTGTCCAATCAGTCTACCGAGTCCGCCGGGGCGGGCCAAAAGATGGGAAAAGTCGGGGAGACCAGCTCGGTTGAGGTGCGGCGGCTCCAGCATCCACCCACCTCTACGGCCGCCCGTGGCGTTCGCTTGCGCCGCGCCGTGCAGCGGCTTGTCCTTAACGAACGGCAGCGTTCAGCCGGCCCGAAGCTCTGGTACGCGCCGCGTCAGCTCGGTGAGCTCGATCGGCAGGAATTCGATCGAACCAGCGTCCCGAACCAGGACAAATTTCACGTGGCTGCCGCGGCGCTTCTTGTCGAGAGCGACGAGCTCCACTGCCGTTTCGAGCGGCTCGCTCGCGAGGTCCGTGGGCAAGCCGAGTCGGGCGAGCAAGCTCGCCACGCGCTGCACCAGCGCGGCGGGGGTGACGCCGAGGCGTTGCCCGAGCCTCAGGGCAGCGACCAAGCCCAGGCTGATCGCTTCGCCGTGGGACAGGCGCTCGAAACCCGCGACGGACTCCAGCGCGTGCCCCAGGGTGTGCCCGAGATTGAGCGCGGCGCGCATGCCAGTTTCTCGGGCGTCTTCGCCCACGATGCGGGCCTTGACGCGCACCGAGCGGCGGACGAGCTCGCGCGTTACCTCAGGGTCACGGGCTTTGATGCGCTCGCTATGTCGCTCCAGGTAGTCGAGCAGTGGAGGGTCGCCGATCAGCGCCGTCTTCACGACCTCGGAGAGCGCGCTCAACCCGCGCGCAGGTTCGGTCGAACAATAGGAGACGTCGCAAAACACGCCGCGCGGTTGCCAGAATGCGCCGACGCAGTTCTTCGCCTGTCCGAGGTCGACGGCGGTCTTTCCGCCCACCGAGGCGTCCACCATCGAGAGCAACGTGGTCGGCAGCGCGATCCAGGGCACACCGCGCATCCAACCCGCCGCCGCAAAACCCGCCACGTCGGTGACGACGCCACCCCCGAGCCCGACGAACAGGCTCGAACGATCGGCGCCGGAAGCGCTGGCGCGCTTCCAAATGGCTTCCGCGCTGGCGAGCGTCTTATGGACCTCACCCGCGGGCAGCTCGATCAACTCGACGGGGGCGACCGCGCGCAAGGCCACGAGCAAAGGAGCGGCGTGCAGCGGCGCCACGTTCTGATCGCTGACGACCAGGACCTTGCTGGCACCGCGTCCGAGCTCGGCGACCCGGCTCGCCTCGATCGAGGCGTCGATTTGCACCGAATACGACTGTTCGCCCGCGGCGACCCCGATCGGATCGCGGCGCCAGATTTCGATCAGGGCCCGCGCGAGCTCCGCGGTATCCCGCCCGGTCGTGGCGAGCCTCGCGTGGCACTCGGCGTAGGCGGGCGCGCGCAGTTCCAGCAGCGCTTCGACGCGATCGCGCGCACCGGCGCCGGCCAGCAACGGACGACTGCCGGGGGTCTCCTGGGCGCGGCGCAAGATCTCGTCCACTCCGGCGTCCAGCGTGACCACCACGGCGAGGTCAATCGCGCGCAGGCGCCGCGCGCGGGCGAGTAGCGCGCCACCACCCACCCCGACCACGGCCGGCCCCGGGCGCGCGAGCACGGTGTCGAGCTCGAACGCCTCCAGGCGCCGGAACTCGGCTTCCCCGTGCTGGGCGAAGATCTCACTGATGGACATGGCCGCCTGGGCCTCGATGCGCTGATCGAGGTCGATGAAATCTCGGCCGGTCTGCTCGGCGACCGCGCGGCCCAGGGTGGATTTGCCGCTCGCCATGAAGCCGTTGAGCAGGAGGGGGCGCTG
The DNA here is from genome assembly GCA_043780025.1 of Deltaproteobacteria bacterium. Classification (GTDB taxonomy): domain Bacteria; phylum Myxococcota_A; class Polyangia; order Polyangiales; family Polyangiaceae; genus SZUA-265. Next base: position 7,188 of record JAYWEH010000766.1, on the reverse strand, counting down.
CATGAGTTTCGAAGCCTCGGTGCGGAAGGGGATGGATAGGACGGGCGGGACGGGCCTGGCGTATCTTGCGACGGCGGCGCCGTCTAGGCCGGGCTTTTGGCGGCGGCGCCTGCTCGGCTAGCGTCGAGGCTTGCGGTCTCGATCTCGGCAGGTCCCCTTCGTGATCGGCGAACGACTGTGGTAGCGTCCCGCGCCCGCCGTCCGCATGCCCAGCTTCCTGGGACTCGACGTTGACCGACAGGCCGGGGTTGATGGACAGCGATTCGAGCCACGACACGCTGAAAGAGCTGACGACCTCGCGAACCCGCTACATTGCGGAGCTCGCGGATCGGCTTGCGGCCCTGCGCCAGGGTCTCGCGCGTCTGGCCAACCTCGCCGAGCCGGGTGTCGAGCTCAATGCGTTGAGGCGGCGTCTGCACGCGCTCGCCGCGGCGGCCGAGGTGCTGCGGTTCACGGCCACGGCCCGTGCGCTCGGAGAGGCCGAAGCCACGCTGGCGAGCTCCGGGCCGGTCGCGCCGGGAGCGCCCGCCCGCGAGCGGGTGGCGCGCATTCTCGATCTGTTGCCTTCGCTGGCCCTCGGGGTGCCGCTCGATCTCGACGCCGAGCTCGAGCTCTTGCCCAGTCGTGCCGCGCACACGCCGTGTTCGGTGGTCGTACTCGGGGCGGCTTCGGTAGCGGCGCTGCTACACAAGCCGGGGCCGCTGCACGACGCTGAAAGCCACGTCACCGAAGAGCCCGAAGAATTGCTGGAACTGGTGTCGCGCCTGCACCCCGACGTCGTGGTGCTCGATGCAGACATCGCCGACACCGCTGAGCTCGTGCCGCGTTTGCGGCAGGTGGTGGGGGTCCGGGCCACGCCGTTGATCGCGGTGGGGAGCCTGGAGCGCCCGGAGCCGCTGTTGCGGCTAGCCCGGCGCGGCATCGCTCGGGTGGTGCCCAAGCCGGTCGAGGCCATCGGTTTGCAGCGAGCCGTTCGCCAGTTGAGTGTCGGGGAACGCAGCTCCCCCTTGCCGCCGCCGAAGTTTTCCGGTTCGACGCCGGGCGAGCTGGTGGAGGCCATCGCTGCCGAGGCGCGGCGCGCGTTCGGGGGCGCCACGCCGCCCGGGCGGGAGCCGCCACGGTTGGATTTTCAATCCGATGCCGAGATCCTGGCGTTGGTCTGGTCGGCGTTCGCTCGCATTCGGGGCCTCGCCGGTGGAGATGCCCGAGGCCTGAGTGCCCCCTTTCCGCTTCAGGGCCCGTTCGGCGCGGTACCGCTTGCGCCGGCCCCAATGCGCGCGCCGTCGAGCTCGCGCACGCCGTCCGAAAAGGCGCCGGGTTTGGCGGGTCGCAGCTTTGTGGTCGCGGTGACGGATCTGTCCGTGCTCACGTTGCTGTGCAAGCTGCTCGAACAGCTCGGTGCGTCGACGCGGCCGGCGCGCGACGGCCAGCAGGCACTCGAACTCGTCGAGCGCTTTTGGCCCGACGCGGTGATCGCCGACACGTTGTTGCCGAGCCTCGACGGTTTCGAGTTGTGCCGGCGCTTACGCCAGGACATCGCGCTCTGGGACGTGCCCGTCGCGTTGTTGGCCTGGAAGGATTATCTGCTCGAGCGCGCCAAGGCGCCCGGCAAAGAAGGCCTGGACGCTGCCAGCATCGCGCCCGCGCTAGAGCAATGTCTGAGCGACCGGGTCGAGCTCGAGCAGCACCTCGTGCGTTCGGTCGAGGTGCATGGGCGTTTGCAGACCGAGAGCCCGCGAGCGTTGCTCGAGCTCGCGTGCCGGCGCACCGAGCCGTCATTGCTCACGCTGCAGGACGCCAAGCTGAAGTTTGAGCTCGCGGTCGGGGAAGGCTGCGTGCTCGCGGCGCGGCTGTTCGACGCGGGGAAGCTTTTCAGCTCCGGTGCGTCCGTATTGGGCGCATTTCTCGGCACGCGCAGCGGTCGTTTTCGTCTGACGTCGCTGCCGAGCCCGCCTGTCGGCGATCTCCGCCTACCCTGGAAGGAGGCTCTGGAGCCCATCATCACGCGCGCCCGGCGCGCCCGCGATTGCCTCGCGGCGCCCGCCGCGTTCGCAGAGATCGAACGTTGCGAGCTGGATGCCGTGGGTGCGGCGCGCTACCTCGCCGAGACGCCGGGCGCACCCCACGGTGCCATCCACGCGCTGCTCGAGCGCGGGTCCCTCCGCGCCTTGTTACCGGCGCGTGGCGCGGCAGGCTCTGCCGCGGCCGGCGAGATTGGTTTTCATCTGTTGGAGCTCGCGCGGCGTGGGGCCGTCCTCGGTCTCTCCGATCGCGCGGGCAACGATCTGCTATCGGATGGGCCGCGCGTCATGGCTCCGGCGAGTCAGCCTTCGCCCGCTCGTGTGGACGCTCCCGTGGCTACTCGGAGTGGGCCGGCGATGGATCTCGGCGAAGCGGTATTCGAGGCGGTCAGTGTTGCACCCGCGAGCGATCGTGAACGCGCTTCGGGCCGAGGTGCACAACCGGTCCCCTCTCCACCCCCACCCAGCTCTTCTGCGTCGTTCAGCTCCGACGCCGCGCCGCACGGCGCCAACCCGGAGCCGGAAAATCTCGTCGATGTTTCGACCGAAGGTGGCTTCGGTGCGGAGACGCGCCCCGATCTCCGTGAGCGCTTGCGGGGTGTGGCCGCTCCCGTCTTGGTCACCCTCGCGGCAGCGTCGCTCGCGTTTGTCGGCATGCGTGCGCTCGGTGGCGGAGTCGCTCGGGTCGCGCCGGCGGTGCCGCCGAGCGAGAGCTCGCCGGATCCGAATCAGGCAAACGGAACCCCGACGTCGCCCGCGGCCACGGCCGCCACGGCCCGAGCCACCTCGACGCCAGCGTCCGCGCTCGCGCCTCCGACCTCCTCCGCGCCAGCCGCTCCGGAAGCCAGCTTGCTCGCCGAGCAGAGGAAGGTGCCGCCGGACGTGAGCTTCAGCACCGAGATGCTCGAGCTGCCGCTGCACGCCAAGGTCAGGCCTGGTCACGGCTTGCTCGAGGTCCGATCCTGGGAACCGCGGCAAATCTACGTGGACGGCGTGTTCATGGGGAACTACGCGACGCGCCTGATCCCGCTTGGCCCTGGCACCTATCAGCTGCGCCTGGGCAACGGTGACAAGAGCATGGAGCGTTCGGTGGAAGTGCTCGCGGGGCAACGCACCCGGCTAGTGGCCAAGCCGAAAGTCACGCCGTGACGCCGCTGCCGCGATGCGCGGTGCTGACGGCGCTGGTGCTTTCGATTGCCTGTCGCTCGACCGACGCTCCGGTGCCCGAGCCGAGCGTCGCGCGCGCGGCTGAACCCGGGCCGCTGCTCGAGCGGCCGAGCTTCTCGCCGTTCGCAGCGCCGGTGTATTGCAGCGTCGATCACGAGGGCCCCTTTCTCGATCTCGGCACCGACACGAGCCACAGTCGCCGTTCTTTCGCGCTCGGCCCCGTCGCGGAGCTCGGCAGTGAGAGCTTCAGCGATCAGAGCTACACGCGCTTCGACACCGCGCGGGCCCATTACGATTTCTGGTTGAACGACGTGCGGGAGGGCTTGCAGGTGCGGGTACGCGCCAGGGCCGGCAGCTCGGCGAGTTTGACGGCGAGTGTCGATCAGCATCCGCTCGGGTCCGTGCGCCTGCGCGGGGATGGCTTTCAGACGCTGGCATTTCCCGCGCTGAAGCAGGCGCTCGGCCCGGGGCGCCACGAGCTCAGCCTGCGCTGGTCTGGCCGCCGTGCGGATGCGCGCCCCCTTGGCATGCTCGAATGGATTCACTGGGCGGAGCCCGGGCGATCGCTCGAGGGCTATCGGCCGCCGCGAGAGCGCTCCCGGTTCGGCGATGTCGTCGCCGGTCAGACGCCGCGGCGCGCGCTCAATATCGAAACGCCAGGGAGCTTGCGCTGCCCGGTTCAGATCTCTCGTGGCACGCAGCTTTCGTTGGGGCTCGCCTATGCGGGAGAAGGTGAAGCGGTCGCGCGTGTGACCGCGATGAGAGACGGCGCCTCTGAGCTCACGCTGGTCGAGCGCCGCGTCACGGGCGGCGCCGGGGCGGGCTGGATCGATCTGAAGCTGGACCTGGCTGCGATAGGTCCGGAATTGGTGCAGCTCGAGCTGCGCGCGACCACGGATCGCAAAGGCGCGCGGGTGTCGTTCAGTGAACCGCGCATCGAGGCGCGCGCACCTGCGGCACGGCCGACCCCCGCCAAGATCGCCATTCTGCTGGTCGCGAGCGGCCTGCACCGGGAGTTCTTGCCGCCCTTCGCGGGCGCCCGCCAATTGCCGCGGCTCACCCAGCTCGCGGAGGCGAGCGTGCGTTTTCCAGAGTATCGCGTGCCCACGACGCTGGTCGGCGGCGTGCTCGCCACGCTGCTCACCGGCTTGCCGCCGCTCGCGCACGGCCTCACCTCGGCCGATGCGCGGCTACCGAGCAGCGTGCTGACGCTCGGCGACCGCATGCGCGAAAACAGCGGTGAAAGCGCGTTGTTTTCGGGCGCGCCGGAGACCCGTGCCGCGTTCGGATTCGAGCGCGGCTTTCAATACTACGAGTCGTTTTCGCCGGTCCAGGACATCTCCGCCAGCGAGCCGCTGGTGCGGGCTCGCGCATGGCTCGAGCAAGCGATCGAGCGCGACCGTGAGCCCCGACGGCTGTTGGTGTTGCATACGCGCGGCGCGCATCCCCCCTGGGATCTGTCGCGCGAAGAAATCAGTGAGCTCGAGCCGAGGGAGTATAACGGCCTGCTCGAGCCGCGCCGGGGTGGCATCATTCTGTCCAACGTGCGCACTCACAGCCGGCTCGCGCAGCGGCGCCTGTCGGGTCCGGATTGGACGCGGCTGCGCGCACTGTCGAGCGCGGCGCTCGCCAAACAAGACCTGGCCCTGGGCGAGCTGATCGAGCTCTTGGAAAGGGCGGGGCTCTGGCAAGACACGTTGTTCATCTTTGCCGGTGACGTCGCCGCCGGTGATCCGCCGGAGGCGCCGTTTGGGGCCAATCGCGCTTTGCGTGAGGAGCACTTGATCGTGCCATTGTGGATCAAGTTTCCCGGTGTCGCCCCGCCTTCTGCGAGCGCCGCCGGCCTCGTGACGAGCGGAGACGTCGCCCGCACGATCGCCGACGCGCTGGGCGTGACGCCTCCCGAAGACGCGCACAGTTTGAATCTGGAGCGGCTCGCGCGCGGCGAAGAGCCACCCGCCGGGCGTAGCGCGCTCGCGATGCGAGGCGCGAACTATGCGCTGCGCTGGGGCCGCTGGCTGATGCGGGGCAAGAGCCCGAGCGCGCCCGTGTTGTGCGAGCTGAGCGTGGACCCGGCGTGTGCACACGACGTGCTGCTCGAGAGCCCGCTCGCGGCTGAAGCGTTGTGGCGAGCCACGTTCGAAGAACATCGCCGGCAAGGTGCGCTCGAGGGCCGCGCGCGCGCGGTCGAAACCGCCGTCATCGATCCCGACACCGCTGCGGCCCTGGAAGTCTGGGGCGATTGAACGAGGCGCACGAGCCGTGCGCTGTTCTCGCGGCGTTCAGCTCACGAGCGGCAGCGGCCGATGTGCGGCCTCGCGGCTCACTCGGGGCGACGCTGCCACCACGCCCGGGGTGACCGGTGGCGGCAGGCGCGGCGTTTGAGGACCGCGCGCGCTGTAGCCGAGCCGTTCGAAGGCTTTGCGGTAGTCCGAGAAACGGCCCCCGGCGCGCACGGCATCCCAGACGCTGAGCCCTTCCGTTTCCGCGCCTTGCGCCATCACGAACTCCACCCAAGCCCACTTGGCGCTCGTGGAGCGCACTTCGGCGCGACCCTGGAGGCCTCGGCGCAGCCGCTCCAACCGATGCTGCACGACCTCGATGCCGGCGAACGGTTGCCCATCGAGCGGCGTGCGCCGCTTCGCGCAAAACGGAGCGATGCCGAGCGCCACGGGCAACACGCGTGACAGCTTGGAGACGAACTCCGCGCATTCGTCGATGTCGGCCTCTGTTTCGCCGGGCAAACCGATCATCAAATACAACTTGAGCCGCTTCATGCCGGCGTTCCGCGCGTGCTCCGCCAGCGCTTCGTAGTGCACCACGCGCCCGCGCCGCTCGATCTGCTCGCGCAGGCGTTCACTCGCGCCGTCGAGCGCGGTCGTGAGCGTGCGGTAGCCCGCGCGTTTGAGCGCAAACACGAACGGCTCCTTCAGCCGATCAGGGCGCAGGCTGGACAGGCCTACCTGTTTGCCGGCATCGGCGAGAGCGTTCACGATTTCCACGATCTGTGGATGATCGCTCACCGCTGCGCCCACCAGGCCCACCTTGCCGACGCCCTCGGGAATCGCGTCGAGGATCACCTCTTTGGGGACTTTGCGCATGCCGCCCTGCGACGAGCGGCGCATCACGCAATACGTGCAGGTGCGCGAACAGCCGCGTTCCGCTTCGAGCAGGAACATGTTGGCGAGCTCGGCGTCGGGCGTCACGATCGCGCTCTTGGCGGGCAAGAACGCGTCGTCCGCGCGGCCCAGCGAGGGCAGGGCCGAGCCGTGCTCCGCGGGCACGAACACGTGCGGCAGCGCCCCGAGCGCGCGCAGCGCCGCGCGGTTGTCCTGCGCCTCGAAGCAGGTCTGCACCACCGGCTCGACCAACTCCTCCGCTTCGCCCATGACGACCGCGTCGACGAAGGGTGCGAGTGGCAAGGGATTGGAGAACGTCAATGGGCCGCCAGCCACGATCAACGGATGCGAGCTGTCGCGGTCCTTGGCGAGCACCGGGATCCCTGCCGCGGAAAGCATACGGAGCAGGCCCGCGAGCTCCAGCTCATAGGCCACGCTGACCATCACCACGCGAAAGTCGGTGAGAGGTCGCAGGCTCTCGTAGCTCACCGGCATCTCGATCTCCCCGGCTTCGGCGCGATCGGCTCCGTCCGGCAAGAAAAAGCGCTCGCACGAGACCCCGGGCAGGCCCTGAATGATTCGATAAATTTGCTGAAATCCGAGCGAGCTCATGCCCACCGCGTACGGAGACGGGTAGGTCAGCGCGACCCGCCAGGGGCTGTCCTTGTCGATGCGGCCCTGCTCGCGGCTCAGGCGTGCGCGGATCAACTGGCGGGTGTTCTGACTGGGCATGTGTTCGGGATTAGGGCCGGGACCTTATCACGGAGCCTCGTGCCGGGTCCCCTCTCCGCCCATCCCTGCCCTCGATTCGACACAAAAATCGTCGTTTCTGGCGTGGGATTTGGCGTCCTGCTGCGCTAACACCCCCCGCGATGAGAGTT
>JAYWEH010000765.1:0-6668 GCA_043780025.1 Deltaproteobacteria bacterium | reverse complement strand
TAGTTCCTTTCTCTTGGATCCGGTGGTTGCGCATCAATCCACGTAGGGTTTCAGCACCAGATCTTTGGTAACGATGACATTGACGCCGAAGCCAGGGCGCACGGTGATCGTGGGTTGAATGTTGAGTTGGCGCTGAACCATCCCCTGGCCAATGGAGTTGATATGGTCTGAGGCGTTGCTGGCCGCCGACTGCGCCAGCGTGGGTTGATACCCGGTTGGGTTACCGGCGCTGGCCTGGACGCCGAGCGACAGCACGGTCGATAACGCGACCGCTGCAAACAGGCGGTCCCAGTGCTCATCGACCTCGTCGGTGAGCCCGGCCTGCCCTTGCAGATCGGCCGCGGGCATACACTGAATGTTGATGGAGTCGCCGTTCGGAAAAATGATGCGGTTCCAGCACAGGAGCACGCGCTCCTGGCCCCAGGCGACCATGGAGTCGTACGTGGCGAGCAATCGCGCCCCCTGCGGAATGAGCAGATGTTGCCCGCTGACCGTGTCGTAAACCGCTTCGCGAACTTGCGCGATGATGGGTCCGGGCAGATCGCTGTTGATACCCGTGATGAGCGTCGCGGGGATAATCGAAGTCGCCTTGAGCTCATACGGGCTGAAGGCGGGCTGCAGCGACGCCGTCAAATAGTCGGGCGACCATCGGGGACTGTCAATGAATGCGTTCTTCCGCCCTTGGAGATTGGGGTCCCATTGCGCTTCGGGTGGCAGACTGTCTGACCCGTTTGCCACCGCGCGCGGTGGTGCTGAGCCCGCCCTGTCACCGCCCGCCGTCGAAGACTCTGCAGAAGCGGGCTGCCTCGAGGACTGTCCGGAGCTGGACTCGAAGAAGAGTCCTGCGCTCAGAGCCTGTTCATCGAGGCGCGCTCGTTCGGCCGCCGCCCTGAGCGCTTCCGGATCAACGCGCGGGCCAGGTCCGAAGGCTGGCGCCTGTGCTCGCGGCGGGAACACGGGCTCTTCGAAGGCGTCTTGCTGGTTCTCACCGGGCGTGGTCGTTGGCGTTTCTGGCGCCTCTTGGAGAAATGCGGGCACAATAGGCCGCTCGGGAACTGCCGCCGGTTCAGGAATGATTTTGCGGCTGTCGGTTTTCTTTGCGCTACTCGCAACGGCATACCCGCCCGCCGCGAGCAGAAGCACGATCGAGGCGACGATCGGCTTTGTCTTGAGCATCCGGGACCGCGGGCGCTCGATGCGCAGACGAGGGTCGTCGGGAGAGATCTTCGACGCGTGCGGATCGTCCTCGGGCTCGACTGGATTGACGTTCATGGCGCCACCGTCTTTCTGAAGATGCGAACGACTTCCTGGAGGGCACCATCGCCGGCGCCGACTTTGGAGGGAAGCCGGAGCTCCATGGTGTCGACGAGGCGATCGATGACGTAGAGATCGTCCTTGACGCGATAGTTGACCAGGGTGGCTCGACGAGATTGGCCGCGCAGCAATACGAACAACGCGGGCGCGGACGCACCCGCAACGGGGCGCGGGAAGCGGATGAAGGTCTTCTTCCCATCGTCGAAGACCAGGCTCGGCTTCCACGAGGGAGCGCCGGCGGACACCTGGATACCGTAGTCAAAGCGCAGCGCCGCAACGTCGGCGACCTGCGTCGCCGCCTCGCGCTCCTGCTCCACGCGCATTCGCTCGCGTCGGGTCACCTCGGCCGGGTCGAGGGGGTACTTCCACCGAACCGCGGCCATGTAGGTGCCATCGGCGCGGCTCGTGAGCTCGAGGAAGTAGGTTCGGCGCGTCGTGTTCAACGTGAGATTGGTGAGCAGGCCCGGCCGAAGGGGCTTCACGAACACGTGCTGTTGAAGCTCACCCTTGGCGAGGGAATCGACGACGGTCACGACCCAACGCGCTGAGTCACCCGTCGTGGGCCTCGAGACGAGCTTCTCGCCCGGTTCGAGCACGACGTCCGTCATGCGCTCGGGCGCGGTGGCGACCGCGAACACTCCCGTCTCCCCGTATGTGTAGACCATGACCGGACGAAGCCTCGTCGAAACGGGCCCAGCCGAGGACACGGGCGGGACGGTGCGTGGCGGCGAGTTCTGAGTGCCAACCGGAGGGTTTCGATGTGCCTCGGTGGTTCGCTCGCTCAGGCGCGGTGAGCTCGCGCCCAGATGATCCAGGTCCTTCGGGGTAGCGGACGCCGGAACGAGCGTTGTCGCTGGCGTATCGGGGCTCATGGAGGGCGAGACGGAGTTTGGCGGGGATGGAGCGCCGGGGGGTGCCGCCTCGACTCCAGCATCAGCGTGTCGAGGAGAGTCCGCGCCCGAGCCGAGAGCGCCTTCGCTCATCGCAATGGTGGACGGCCGGGCCGCGGGCGACGCCACGACAGGGAGCGGCGCTGCGGCGACCCCGTTTGCGGCCGCGGCGAGAAATCCGGGCATTGGAGCCGCAGTTGGGCGCCGCGACTGCGCGATGCCCGTTGAAATCGCATAACTCGCTGCGGCGCAGCAGACCGTGGCCACGCCGACGAGTGGACGGTGCCGGCGCAACGTCTCGAGCAATCCGTCGGGTGCGCGAGGAGCTTCGCGCTCGACGCTCGGAACGTCCTGCCGCTCTCCAATCGGCGGCAATGTCGTGCCCAAATATGATGAGCTGTCGCGTTGGCCATCGACCGTGACCGCGGCGCCGCACGGCACGTCCGGCCGAGGCTTTTTCGGAATGGTGATGACCTTGGAGGGTCGCAGCGCTCCGGGCTGAGGCGTCGGAGCAGCGGCGCCGCCGATGAGGGTCGTCACGTCCGTTCGACACGAATCGGAAGCGTCCATGGTCACTTCCGGCCCTGCGACGGGAGCCCTCGACTCGTTGCTTTGCGGAGGAGCATTCTCCCGCACGAAGTCGGGGGACTGCAGCGTATCGCCGGAAGCGAGCCACGGCAGCCGCCATTCCTTCGTGAGAAGTGCTTCGTCCGAGTCGAGCGCGTCCGTCGGACCCCCTCGATCTGGCTCGTAACTCTTGTCGGTCATGGTGCGGTTCACTTTCGGGTGATGCGAACGATGTCTTGGTCGTCTTGGCCGAGACGCAGCTCCGCCACTTGGAACAGGCGATCGACCACGTAGAGGTTCTGTTTGACCCGGTAATTCACGAGCTGCATCTCCCCGCGCTGGATCACGAACAGCGCAGGTGATTCGCCGCGAAGGACATTCGGGTGAAAGCGGATGTATGTCTTCTTGCCGTCGTCGTAGACCGCTTGCGGCTTCCAGCTCGGCTGTCCCTCGACGATCTCGATGGCGTAACCGAAGTGCAGCTCCGAGGCTTCGGCGCGGGTGCGGCCAGTGCTGGCGCCGGCGAGGTCAACCGTGCCGATGCCGGATCCCCGATCGTCGTGCGGGTACGTCCACTGGACCGCCACCATGTACGTTTCCTCCAAGCTTTCCAGCTGGAGGAAATACGTTCGCCGGTTCGTATTGAGCGTCAGGTTCGTGCTGAGGCCGGGCCGGGTGGGCTTGATGAAGACATGTTTCTGCGGGACGCCATTGACCGCTGAGGCGCCGACGCCGAGGCGCCACCGCAGGGTGTCTCCAGCGGCCGGTTCGCCCGTGAGCTCTTCGCCGGGCTCGAGCACGAGATCAGTGACATTTTGAGGTGCCGTGAAGACCTTGTAGATACCGCCGGGCACATACGTGTACGTCATCACCGCGTTGAGAAAGCCGTCTGCCACCGGGGATTGCGACGCCAAGTCATTGGCACGAGCGATGACTTCTGGCGCGCGGCTGGGATCGGCACTGCGCTGGCGCGGCGGCGAAGGCGGTACCGCAACCACGCGAGGCTCGTCCCGCTCCAGAGCTTCGCTGGCCGTCACGAGTTCCGAAGTGCTCTCGGAAGCCGACGCGCTCACCGTGGACTCATCCTCCAAGAGGGGCGTTGCCCGGAGGAATTCGGGTTCAGGCGTCCGCGGCGGCACCTTGGAAGCGCAAGACCACACCCCACACGCGCCGAACGCGATCGAGAGCCGCCAAAACCGCGTCATGGCTTCACCTGCTGCACACGGTCCCAATGAAATTCGTCGATGAAAAGGCCCAAGGGATTGTCGAGCATCTGCTGACTGGTCTCCGGCGGGTGGAGCACCACTTTGAGCATGGCTCGCCAGATCACCGGTTTGCCCATGAGCTGTCCTCGCTTGTCCCAGGTGTTCTCGCGCCAATCGATCTGCCAAGACTCCGTCGATAGCGGCACGGCACTCAGTATCTCGATGGCCGTGGTCTCCGTGAGCGCGCGGTCGAAGGGGTTATTGACCTTGACCCATTCGGTCATCAGCGTGTTGCCCGTCAGGGTGAGCTGCTTGTAGGCGTCGAGCCAATTCTTGCGCAGCAGGACGTTGTCGGAGGACACGGTGCGGGTGAGCTCGATGAACCGCCGCAGCTGATAACGGACGAGCGCTTCATTGGGCGTGAAGTTCTCGGCAACCTGTCCCGCCGGTCCGCGATAGGTAGCTTCGCCCAAGCTGTCGACTTCGATGACGTGCGGCACGGCCTTCGGTTGCCGACCCAGGTAGACGTTGCCGAGCAACGAGCCCCCGAGCAGCGTCGCGAGCACGAGAGAGTTCAGCCTCCAATTCCTGGCTTGGATGACGGAGCTGCCAAGGCGAGCGTCCCATTCGCGTCGCGCCTTCGTGTAGGGCGTCTCCGTGCGCCCCGTCGTCGGGGCACCGTAGTTTCGGTGGCGGGCAGCGGAGGTCGTCACGAGTCACCTTCCTTTCGGGCTCGAGCAGGCGGCATTGCGCTCGTTGGCGACGGCACGAGTTCGGGACGCCGAGCCGGCTGGATACTGGCGCTGGTTCTCGCCGAAGCGCTCAAGGGGCTCGTCCTCGCCGAGGAACCCGGCGCAGACGAGCTCGCGTCGGCGTCCGTCCGAGCCCCCACGCGAACGGCCGCGTACATCCCACCGAGCGCCGTGGCTGCCGCATCGAGCCGTTGACCCACCCAGCCCCCCGCTTGCCTCGACACGGCCGCAGCGGGAGCGATAGCCGCCAGGGCTCCGCCAGCGATCGGGGCGACGAACGGCATGGCATCGGAGCCTCCGAGCGACGCAGCTCCGGCCATGAATCCCGCGGCCAGGCGCTGCGGCGCTACCCAAGCGAGCAGTGCGACGGTGCCCGCGGCGAAAACCATGGTCCAGAGCTCGCGCAGGGTGGGCTCCTCGCCCTCGAATCGGAGGTTTCCGAGGACATCGCCAATGATCGCCATCACGAAGGCGATGACCATCAGCTTGATCCCCGAGGCCACGAGAAAGCTCACCGGCTTCATCGCGAGCCAACGCGTGGGGCCGAGGACCCCGAAAGGCATCAAGATCCCCGCGACGGCGAGCGCCATGTAGTATTCGACCACCGCGAGGAAGGCGTTCGCGGCGAGCGCGCCGAACGCCATCATGATCAGAATGTACGTGAGCCCTACGGCAAGATTGTCCACGACGTCGAGGATCCCGACGTCTGGCATGTTCTGGAGTAGGGGCTCCGTGGCGGCGAAGGCGCCTTCGAGGATCCTCGACGGATCGAGGAGAAGGAGCGGATCGGCGCCGCCTTCCCCTGCGGCCGTGAGTCCCGCTTCGATGAGTGAATTGACCACGCTGGTCGCGTGTCCCTCGAAGTCCTGGATCACGTAGGTCCAGAGCGAGAGCACGAGAAGCTTGCGGAAGCCGTTCTTGAGTTGCTCGATGTCAAAGAGGAGCATCAGGCAAAAGAACGTCACATCGAGCCCGATGAGGATCCGGAGCAAGCCGCTGATAGCCGGGCCAAGTCGCTCGAAGCCGCTGCTGAACGCGCCAATGAAGGCATTGAGTGTTTCCGTGAGGATCCCGATGTCCATCTTTTCACCGCTCCTTGGGCACCGCGCGCGAGGGGTTCCGTTGGCTCGTTCGAACGTGAAAGAGGTGCAGAGCGAGAAACCCTCCGAGCAGCACCCAACCCATGCGCCCCCGCAAATCCAGAGTAACGATGGCAAGCAGACCGAGGAGCAGCACGCCGTCCGCAGCAACCTGCCGAACCGGCCGTTGCCGCGCCCGTTCGAAGCGCTCCTGGAGCCGCGCCCACGGCGACGCTGGGGCGGTTCTGTCAATCGATGACTGCATGACGTTGCTACCTCCTGCCCTGGGCGGCGTTGGAGACCTCGCGGCCACGTCGCTCCGCGCGAAGCTCGTCGACGGCCCAGGCGACCCCTCGGTGGGCGAGCATCGCCTCGGGCCACTCATGCGGTTGCACAGTGCCTGCGAGACGATCGAGAAATCGATGATCGGCCTCGCTCGACATACCGGCGAAGACCAGCTGTGCCGGGCCGAGTGATAGCGTGAAGACTCGGCGGCCAGAGGCTGAGCGGTAGTAGTAGTCCCGCTTCTTTGCCATCGAGGCGAGATTTGCGATTTCCGTCGGAGACAAGCCCAACTGAGCGTAGTCAGCGCTCATTGCCGGGGTCGTTGCCTCCGGATCAGCAAGGAATATCCTTGTCGCGCACGCCGACAGGATCGTGGAACGCAGCGCGTCGTTGCGGCTCGCGTCAGCGACCTCCTGAGTCGCGAAAACGACAAATACGTTCTTCTTGCGCAAGGTCTTGAGCCAAGCCTGCAAACGCTCCGCAAAGACAGGATGGCTCAGGAAGAGCCACGCTTCGTCCAGCACGAGCAGAGTCGGAACACCGTTGAGCGCCTGCTCGACACGCCGAAACAGGTAG
>JAYWEH010000764.1:0-15884 GCA_043780025.1 Deltaproteobacteria bacterium | reverse complement strand
GCCGCATCAGCCTGACGACGGATTATGATCGCGCCGCGCACGAGATCGTCGCGCTCTTGCGCTTCCGGCACTACCAGCTGATCGAAATGGCGGCCGAGGAGGTCTCGGCGATGTTGCTCGGCATCCACAGCGGCCTCATGCGCGTCGATGTGCGCATCGAGAAACCGGGCGCCCTGGAAGGTCGCGCACGCGCGGCGTCCGTCGAGGTGCGGCGCACGCGCGAGAACTTCCCGCGGCAAGCCCAGACAGCGCCGTACGGCCTGTGTGAAGTGATCCTGGACACCCGCGAAGCGCGGCTCGAGATCTTGACGATCGAGCCGGGGCAACGCACCGCTGACGTGCCGGCGTTTGCGGCTCAGGCGCTGGCGTGGTTGGCGGAGGGCCAGCTCAGCGCTTTTGAGGCGGGCGTGAACGAGTTCATTCAGATTTCTTCAGCGGCTCCGCTTCCTCTACATAATCCGGGTCCGGATCGGGCGCGTTTGTTTCGCTGCTGGAAGCGGACTCCGAAATCCCACTGATCGTCGCGGTGATGCTCAGGTCGAGCTGACTGCGCACGCCGCGCGCGATGCTGTCGAACTCACCGTCGGTGAGGCGGTGCTCGCTCTTCATCTGTTCCCGCACGGACTCGAACACGCGGTTGCGAGCACCTTCGAGCCAGCGGGCGGCGGTGGCACGGTGGACCAGATACATGCGTCCCAGCTGGTCGATGCTGCAGCGACCCACCAACTGCAGCCGCAGCAAATTGCGCTCCCGGGAGGGCAGGGAACCGATGGCGTTACGCAGCGCACGTTGAAAGGAGTCGGCGTAGCGTGACTTGACGATGTCGTTGAGCGGGCTCGTGTCGGTCTGCGCCAGGCGGCTCGGCAAGTCGCTGTGCGAGAGCTTGCGCGCGTTACGCGAGCGAATCGCATCCAGCGCCACGCGCGCGCCGGCGACGCTGAGCCAGGCCACGAGCGGCCCCTTCGCCGCGAAGTCCGCGATCTTGGCGTGTGGCCCCACGAGCAGCTTGTCCCGCAGCGTCTGCAGCGCCTCCTCCACGAAGTGCGCGTCGGAGTCGATGCGGGAGATGGCCTTGACCACCTGGGGCAAGGTCTCGGCTTCGAGCGTGCGCGTGGCTTGCGCATCACCGCTCACGCACGCGCAACACAGGAACAAGTCAGGCCCGAAACGGGCCCAGTCCCACTCGGGATTTTCCCCGAGGACGCGCGTGCAATGAGCGCGAAAGTTATCGATGTCGAGGCCGATGCCCGGCCAGGTTTTCTTGCTGATTGCGAAGACTTCTTCCACCACCCGGCTATCCACGAACCCGAGTGTAGGCGGATGGTGACCGCGGGGGAATCATTTCCCCGCGGATTTGTGGCCGGCCTACGGGCGGGAGCTCAGGCGGCGCTTTCCAGGATGCCCTTGAGGCGGGTCATCGCGCGGGAGTGGAGCTGCGAGATGCGCGGCTCGCTCACGCCCAGCATTTCGCCCAGGTCCTTGAACTTGACGCCGCGGAAGTAGTGCATAGAAACGATGCGGCGCTCGCGCTCGGGCAATTGATCCATCGCTTTCGTTAGCGTTTCCTTCACCAGGCGTGCTTCGACGGTCTTCTCGGTGTTCGTCGATTCGCCAGCGGTCAGGCAGCGCGCCTGTTCCGTTTCGCTCACGTCGTCGAAGCGCAACACGACCGGAGTACACGGGCGCTTGCCGGCGGCCTGGGCAGCCTCGGCGGCGGCAGCGCGAGCGCGGCGCGGCAGCCAGTCTTGCGCGCGGAGCTCGTCGAGGATCGCGCCGCGGATACGCACTCGCACGTACCAGTCGAAGTTTTCGGTCTGCTCATGCCCGTGTTTGCGCACGGCGTCCCAGAGGCCGCTCATGCCGGCGGCAATCAAATCGTCTCGCAACACGTTGCGCGGCAGCTTGCGCTGAAATCCTCCGGCGATCTGCCGTACGAGTCCGGTGTACTTTGTGATCAACGCACTCGACAGCTCAGCCCTCTCTCGCACCAGCCGCTCTTCGGGACTGAGCTCCGGGGCGGTTCTAGCGGCGGCGTTCGGGGCCTTGGGGGGCTGCCGCTTGGCGGTCGCCGGAGGAGTACCTTGCGCGCGGTTCCGGCGGCGGTTGCGTGCGGGTGAAGCGGCGACTGGCCGCAGCTCCGACCTCGGCGCCTCCTCGACCACGTCAAACTCATTCGCCTCTACCTGCATCTGCTCTTGGGCCATCCATTACCTCCGAGGAGCCCTTAAGCACGGCGCGTGCCAGCGACTAGATGTCGGTAATCACGAAGTTTTTGTGGATAGCGCCAGGGGGGTGGAGGGTCTCCAATGACCCAGGCTATTGGACAGGCCCGGATGATGAGGGCTGGTGAAGAATAGGGTCCGATCAGCTCGCTTCGCCCGGATTAATGCGGAAATCGGTGCGCTACCCTCGCTGGGGGTCGAGTATTTCCAGCTCGATTCAAAGCGTTGGGCGCAAATCACCCTGGGTAAATGCTGACCCACCCAGGGGCGACAGTGCGCAACGTTGAACCCGTGTGGTCGAGCGTGATCCGGATGCTTGCATCGAGCAAGGCCTTTTGAGCCACCGCGGGCCACTAAGCCCTTCGGCACTGACCCGTTCTTGCCGTTCAAGTCGGCGTGGAGACGTCCTGCCTCCCAACCTTGGGCAGGCCGCCCCCGAGATTTGCGGGGAACGCGAAGCGGCATCCACCCCGAGAAGCGAGCATCATGCGCGAAGGAAGAAATCTGATTGGAGTCGACATCGGCTCGAGCAGCATCAAGGTCTGCCAGGTCAAGGAGACGAAGAAGTCTTACAGCTTGGTCGCCTTCGGCTACGCCCCCTTGCCCCCGCAAGCGATCGTCGACGGTCAGGTGATGGATGGCAACACCGTCGCGGACACGCTGCAACAGATTTGGTCATCCGCACGCATCCGTCAGCGCGAGGTGAGCCTCGGGGTTTCCGGGCAATCCGCCATCATCCGCAAGATCACCATCCCCATGATGACCGCGGATGAGCTGGAAGAGCAGATTCAATGGGAAGCCGAGCAGCACATCCCGTTCGACATCAAAGACGTGCAGGTCGACTACCAGGTGCTGCGCCGCCACCCAGAAGCGAACCAGATGGAGCTGTTGCTCGTGGCGGCCAAGCGCGACCAAATCAACGACTACGCGCAGCTCGCACGTGACGCGCGGCTCAAGCCCATCGTGTGCGACATCGATGCGTTTTCGATCCAGAACCTGTTCGAGCTCTCGCGCGGCTTGCCGCAAGATCAGACCGTGGCGCTGATCAACATCGGCGCGAACCTGACCTCGCTGAACATCGTGTCCAACGGCATCAGCGCCTTCACGCGCGAAATCGCCAACGGGGGGCACACCATCTCGGAGCAAATTCAGAAGCAGCTCGGCATCCCCTTCGAGCTCGCTGAAGCTTACAAATGCGGCACCGCCGAGCACCCCGCTCCGCCTCAGGTGGCCCAGGTCATCGAATCGGCGACGGACGGCATCGCGGCCGAGATCCAGCGCAGCCTGGACTTCTTCATGGCCACGAGCGGTGACGGGGACATCGCCCGCATCTATGTCACCGGCGGCACTTCCAAGATCCCCTCGCTGTCGCAAGCCATCGAACGGCGCGCGCGTGTGCCGGTGGAAGTCTGGGCACCGACCGAACGCCTCACCATCGACGCCAAGCGGGTCGACACTGCGTTACTCGGCCTTCACGGCCCCCAGCTCGCGGTGGCGCTCGGTTTGGCCTTGCGGAAGGAAAGGGAAGTCCGGGCATGATTCGCGTCAATCTCCTGCCGCAGAAGCGGCGCAAAGCGGCGGCCGGCCGCAGCGAGATCTGGCTCGGCGCGAGTTTCGTTCTCGTCGCTCTCGAGGTGGTCGGTTGCCTTGCCCTGTATGGAAACAAGCAGGAAGAGTACGAACTCGAGAGCTTGAAGAACAACGCGCTGCAGACCGAGATCGACAAGATCAAGGGCGTCGCCAAGGAGCACGAGAACGTCAAGAAGAAGCTCGCCGCCCTCCGGGATCGCGAAGACGCCATCGCCAAGCTGCAGAGCGCCCGCACGGGCCCCACCGCCATGTTGCTCGAAGTCGCTCGGCTGCTCACGCCAGGGCGCGGCCCGAGCGTCGATCCGAACAAACTGACGACGCTGCGCCGCGAAAATCCGACTCAGGATTTCAACGCCAACTGGGACGCACGGCGCTTGTGGCTCACCCGTTTCGTGGAGTCGGAGCGCACAGTGCGGCTCGAAGGCATGGCGCGCGACGGTGAAGACGTCAGCGAGCTCGCCCGCCGCATGAACCTGTCGAGCTACTTTTACGATGTGCAGTTGTTGCCCGCCAAGCGGGAGACGGAAAAGGACAGCGGCATTCAGATGGTCTCGTTCAAGTTGGAAGCCAAGGTGAGGTACTGACGTGGCCACCGTAAATCCCCTGAGCAAACTCACCCTCCCGGGCAAGATCGGCGTCACCTTCGGCGTCATGGTGCTGGTCGGTGTGGTTTACTTTTTCCTGTTCGCCTCGGACATGGATCAACAGCTGGCCGGTGCCAAGAACAACGGAGTCGCGCTGACCGACGAGCTCTCCAAGGCGCGCGCCGCCGAGCAGGCCTACCAGAAGGACCTGGCCGAGCTGGTCGAGCGCGAACAACGGCAGAAAGAGCTCAACCAGATCCTGCCGGCGACCACCGAGTATCCGGCCTTCTTGAGCGCCGTGCAGTCGGCCGCGAACGTCTCCGGTGTGAGCCTCTCCGCCTGGACACCTCGCGAGCGCGTGCCGGGGAAGTACTACGCCAAGGTCCCGATGAAGGTCGAGCTGACGGGTCGTTTCCACCAGATCGCCCGCTTCTTCTACAACGTCGGGCAGCTGGATCGAATCATCAATATGGAGGACATCTCGATGACCGACCCTAAGATGGTCGACAACGAGATGATGCTGAAGATTGAAGCGCTCGCTACGGCGTTCCACATGGTGGAAGCTGGCGAGAAGGACGAGAAGGGCAAGAAAAAGTAAATGAGCTCGAGCCGATTTGCGATTGTGGCCTGTACCGTGCTCTGGGCAGGCCTGGGCTGCTCGAGCGACCCTCCTCCGCCGGGTGCCGCGGCCACGGACCCCGTGGCGGCAACTGACGAGGTGAACAAGAAGTCGCGCAAGGACAAGGACCCCGCCGAGAAGAAGCAGGAGCTGCCACCTCGGGTGGAGTTGCCGATTGACTTCAATGAGAGCGCGCGGACGCGAGACCCGTTCCTTTCTTACGGCAAGGAGTTCGCCGAGGAAGCCAAGAAGCGGGTGCGTTCACAGCGAGACGTGGTGCTCGATCAATACGCGCTCGACGAGCTGAAGCTGGCGGGTCTGGTCACGGGCATCCGGCCCGCGCGCGCGATGCTGATTGATCCCACAAAGAAAGGCCACGTGGTGCACGAAGGCCAATTTGTGGGTCGCTCAGAGGTCGTGCAGGGCGGCGCGACGGGCGCCGACTACGAGATCAACTGGCGCGTCGATCGCATCCGTGAGGCGGACATCGTGCTCGTGCGCGAAGATCCGGCCAATCCCGACGTACCGAGCGCCACGCGGGTGATCCCGCTGCGTCCGGACGACGTGCTCGCGTCGCGCTGAGCTATTTGAGCTCGGGCTCTTTTCCAGAGCGCCGTTGCGCGCGTTTGTGTGTCCGTCCCTTGCGTGAAGCCAGGCTGTGGGCATAACGTCGCGCGGGGGCAGCCACAAATTTTACCGCTTTGCAGCCGGCGGGCTACCGTCCCCGGCTGGGCGGATCAGCTGCCCGGGCGGGTCATCCAGTCACCCCGCTACTCTGGAGCCAGGAACTATGAGTTTGTTGAGGTCGCAGCTCTCCAAATTGGCGCCCGTCGAGGCTCGGCGCTCGTTCAGCTGGCGCTGCTTGTCTAGCTGGCGCGGTGAGCCGCGAGTATTGGGCTCGCTGCTCGGGCTCGCGTGCGTGACGACGGTTCTGCCGGCTCTTGCGGAAACGCCGCTACGGCATGCGACCGGGCTGCGCGTGAGCGAAAATGCGGCGCTCAACGAGACAGAGATCACGGTCCAGTTTACGGGTACACCTGCCTACATCGCCCGCTTCAGCGACGAAAAGCGCCGGTTGATCATCGACGTCATGGACAGCGATGTGCGTGGCATCGCCCCGACGTATGGGCGCCCCACCGGCATCGTGAAGAGCATCCTGACGCAGGCCTTTGACGGCGGTGGCGCGAAGACCACGCGGCTGCTCGTTTCGCTCGAGCGCGCAGGTCAGGCCGTCATCCGCGTCGACAGCCAGAAGCTCCTGATCACCCTGAGCGACGCAGAGGAGCAGCCGGCCCCGCCCGTCGTCGTGCCGGCACCCAGCGCGGACAGCCCTGCCGCGATCGCGCCAGCACCCAGCGCGGATAGTGCCGCCAGCAGAGCGGTCCCTGCGGGCGCAGCGCCGAAGCCCGGCCCCGCGCTTGGACCTACGGTCACGGACGTCGCCTTCGAACGCCGCGACAACTCGGACTGGATCAAGATTCGAGTCACCGACTACGCCGCCTACGAGGAGCAGCACCCGAGCCCTGGGCGCTCCCGGCTCTTGATTCGAGGCGCCGCGCTCACGGCTGAGCTCGCTCGCACGCTGGATGTGCGCGCCTTCGGCGGCGACATCGAGACCATCGCGTCATCGTATGACACCCAGCAGCGCGCCGTGGTGATCGATGTCGAGCGGCGCCGCGACAAGACAAAGAGCTTCGTCTCCGAGCAAGATGGGCAGCTGTCCTGGTCATTCTTCGAGCCGGGTTCGCTGCACTCCTCGTTGACCGGTGTCGGGTCGGATGGCGGCATCGCGCGCAAGGCGCGCACCCTGCACGTCGATCCTTCGGTCAGCGCGGGGCTACCGGAAGTCGAATCCGGCGGGCGCACCGAGCTGGCTCGGCAGCCGCTCCAGGCGGAGCAGACTCAGCAGAGCGAAGAAGCCGCGGGTTTTGGCCCCACGATTCTCGGCCAACAGAACGGCTACACGGGCCGCCGCATCGACCTCGATCTCAAAGACGCGGACGTCCACAACGTGCTCCGCCTGCTCGCCGACGTCGGTCAGGTGAACATCGTGACCGCGGACAACGTCGGCGGCTCCGTGACCATCAAGATGCGCAACGTGGCGTGGGACCAGGCGCTCGACGTGGTGCTGCAGTCCAAGGGCCTCGGCATGGTGCGCGGCGGCAACATCATCCGCGTGGCGCCGCTGCCTCAGCTCGAGAAAGAGCGCGAAATGGCGATCGCGCGGCGCCGCCAGGAGCTGCAGTTGGCTCCGATCGAGACGCGGCTGATCCCGGTCAGCTACGCCAGCGCGGAAGAGATTCAATCGCGCGCGCGCGAGGTGCTGTCCGGCCGCGGTTCGATCGCGGTGGACGAGCGCACCAACGTGCTGATCGCCCGCGACGTGAGCGGCACGCTGGACCAAGTCGAGGAGCTGGTGCGGTCACTGGATACGCAGACACCACAGGTGCTGGTCGAGGCCCGCATCGTGGAAGCCACGAGCCGCTACCTGCGCGACCTCGGTATTCAGTGGGGTGGTGACGCGAGCTTTTCCAACTCGACGGGCAACCCGACGGGGCTGGCCTTCCCGAGCTCGGTGGGCTTGACGGGCGGCGCCAGCGACAACGATACGCCGACGGCCGGCTTGTCCCCGTTTCAGGCGGGCGTGCAAAACCCGAACTTCGCGGTCAACCTGCCCGCGACGGTGGGTACCGGATCCGGTGGTGCGATTGGCCTGACGCTCGGCTCCGTCGACAACAACTTCAATTTGAACCTGCGGCTCTCGGCTGCCGAGCAGACCGGTATGGTGCGCATCCTGAGCAGCCCGCGAATCTTGACGCTCGACAACCACGAGGCGCGCATCAGCCAGGGCACATTGATCCCGTTCTCGCAGGTCAGCGCGCAGGGCGTTCAGACGACGTTCCAGGAAGCCAAGCTACAGCTGTTGGTCCAGCCGCACGTCACGGCTGACGGCAGCGTCTCGATGCACGTCAAGATCAACCGGGACGAGCCCGACTTCAACCAGACCTCCGCCCGCGGCGATCCGACGATCCTGAAGCGCGAGGCTGAGACGGATCTGTTGGTGATGGATGGCCACACCGCGGTGATAGGTGGCATCTATACGCGCAACACCGGTCGCAACATCGACCAGGTGCCCTTCTTCGGTGACATCCCGCTGCTCGGGTTGCTGTTCCAGCGGCGTCGGTCCACCGATCAGCGTGGCGAGCTCGTGATCTTCCTCACGCCCCGCATCGTCAACCGCGCGCAGGCCCTGGGTCGCTAGGCTGTATATTGGCCTCGATTCGATAGAATCGAGGCACTCGCGCTCAGGATTCGAAATCCGGGGGGAGTTGTAGCGCTTCGTCGATCAAGGTTGGGATGTTCCGGTGATCGACGCCGCGGAAGTAGACGTTCCACTGCGGCGTGCGCACCATTCCCTGGCACTGCGCCTGGTACCACTGCGTGATCGGGTTCTGGGGGCGCGCGCGCCAGAACAAGCGCTCATGATCGCGGGTGACGGCTTCCCACAGGTCGCGACCGATGCCGAGGCCTTGCGCCAGCCGATCGACGACGAACTTGGTCAGGAAGCTCGCGTTTTCGGAGGCGCTCACCACCGCCGCTCCGAGGTACCCCTGTTCGATGTACACGGCCGTGGGCGGCCGCTCGAAGAAGCTGGGCTTGAGCACGCGCCCGAACGTCGCCGTGAGCAGCGCCTCGAGCCGCGCGCGGTCGACGCTCTGGTAGCTCTTGTGCGTCTCGATCAGAGACCCGGAGCGGATCAGCGTGCCGGCGCCCTTCACCGTGAACAGCTCGTGCAGCAGATTGACGGGGGCGATCACGCTGGTCACCAGGGCGTCTGCTGCCAGCACTTGCGGCCCCTCGGGTCGCAGATCCGTGCCCTGCATGGCCTCGCGGATGCCGAGCAATAGCTCGCGATCCCCGCCGTCCAGGGTGTTCGAGGTCATCAATGCCGCGTGATCGCGCCGCAGGTTGACCAGCGAAATGCCGCGCTCTGTGGCGAGCAGCTGGTGCTCCGGCGATAGCTCGAGGTTGGCGTTGACGTGTGGGCCCATGCCGCCGCGCGCGCGCACCAACACCAATTTACGCACCGCGAGCCTGCGAGCCCACTCGCCGAGCAGCGTGAAGCGCGAGAACAACGTCGGGGCGCGATCGCTGAAGGCCACGACCGGGATGCGGTTCTCTTCCAGGTCGACCTTGATCCGCTCCACGAGCCGCGGCGCGTGCGCGGCGTAGCGACGGCTCTTGACCTTCAAGGCGCCGAGCTCGCGGCTCACCGCGTCCGCCCGAGCTTCTGCGTCCACGGTCTGGGTCAGGCCGATCACGATCGGCGCAAACAGGCCGAGGTGCGCGAGAAACCGCAGATCGAGTGCCAGGCGCGCGCCCGCTTCGTCGATGGCGGCCTCGTCCGGAGCGACGATGGCGAAGCTGTGTTTGGGCAGCTTCTGGAACAGCCGCAGGTAAAACTCCGCGTCCTCTCGGCGCCCGACGCTTTCGACGAGCGTGAGCAGGATGTCCGAGGGGATCACCGGTGACTTCTGGGGCATGTCTCGAGAAAGCGGGGCGAAGCGGGCCGGGGCCGCCGGCCGAAGGGCGCGCTGTCCTAGCGCCTTTCCCGCTTTTCTCCAAGCCGATGTGTACACGGGCCCGCACGAGGCCGGGTCCGGCGGCGCCGAACGGATCGGCGCGCGCGTTTTCCGCCGATAAGTTCTGAGATACGCTAGCGCCGCCATGAAGCAAAACACTCCTCGGGTACGTCTGCGGACTGCCTGCCGCTTGCTCGCGCTGTTCGGCGCGGGAGCGCTGTCGATCGCGGCGAGCGCGCGCGCGGCCGAGCCGGGGGCGGAGCCACTTTCGCGCTACCCCTTTGATCCCGTGTGTCCGTGGGGTCGCGTTTCCGACGGGCGCGGCATGCTCGTGCGCTGTCTGCTTTCGGCTGAAGCCACGCGCCTCGCCGCGGGCCCCTTGACGTCTCAACCCGAACGCGCGCCTTCGCCGCCCGCACCTCTGGCAACTACTGCGGTCGATGCAGCCGTTCCCTCGATGTCGCTGGCGCCGCTCATCGCTATGGCCCCGCCCGCGCGCCGTGTCGTCGTCAAATCATTGAGCCCGGCGCGAGCCGACACGGGCGAGCTACCCGAAGCCCAGCGCCAGTTGAAGAAAGGGGAGCCACGCTACGTGCAATGCGTCGAAACCAACGGCGGGATCGAAGGCAATAGCGCCTCCGTCACGTTCCGGTTCCTGGTCCGCGAGCGCGGTCGCGCCGAGGGCGTCGCCGTCAAAGAGCGGCGGGGTGTGTCTGTCGGTGCGGCCAAATGCATCGCGGACGTGATCGACCGGCGGTATGTCGGCTATCCCGCGGCCCCCATCGTCGGCGCTACCATCACCGTCGAACTCGGCGCTGAACCGGCGCGCACACCGTGACGGCTCATCGTTCCGAAGCCGCGCAGCCCGCCGGCACCGCCACGCGCGCAGACCGCTTTCGCCAGTATCAGGTCCAGAGCGGCGAGTTTCGCGCGCGCGCCGAGGCGCTGGCCAAGCGCTCCGGCCTGGTCTCGAATCTGCGCGGGCTGTCCTTTGCGGTTCTCGTCGTCGGCATCATCAGCGCGGCCGCGTCGGACGACCCGCGCCTCGGATTCGCCGCCGCGGCCGTCGCCGGTCTGGCGTTCATGAGCCTGGTGGTGGCGCACGCGCGCATCCTCTCGAAGGAAGATCTGGCGTGGCGCTTTTTCCGCGTGAATGAGAACGCCGCCGCGCGCGCTCGCGATGAGTGGCACGAACTGCCGGAAGAGGGCTCGGAATTTCAGAGCCCCGAGCACCCCTTCAGCGGGGACCTCGACCTGTTTGGGCCGCGGTCGTTGTTCCAGTTCATCAACGTCGCGCACACCTCGTACGGGCAAGCGAGCCTCGCCCGGCATCTGACAGCCACGGACCACCAACTGCCGATCCAGGAACGCCAGGCCGCCGTGCGCGAGCTCACGCCGGCGCTCGCGTTTCGCCAGGAGCTGGAGGCATACACACTGCGCAGCCCCAATCCTCCCGGGCAACAGCCGCACAAGGTGCTCGCGCTCGACCTCAAACCGTTGATTCGCTGGGCGGAGGGGGCGCCCGAATTCTTGCCGCGGCCCCTGCTCGTATGGGGCGCCTGGATCTTGCCGGCGCTCTCGGCGGGCGGATTCTTGGCCTCGCGGCTGCTCGGGTGGCCGCTCTTGTGCTGGGCGGTTCCGGTCGTGTTGCAGATCGCGCTCACGGTTTCCGGCGGCCGGCACGCGGCCCACGTCTTTGCAGCCGTCTCGTCGTCACCGGGCGCATTCGCGCGGCTGCGCCCCACCTTTAATTTGATCGAGAGCACCAAGTTCCAGGCCCCGTTGCTGTCGCAGCTGGTCACCGGGCTGGGCACGGGTGAGCGCCGCGCGAGCGAGCAGATGCGCCGCTTCGAGAGCGTGCTCAGCTGGTTCGAGCTGCGCCACAACGGCATGTTGTATCCGTTCATCAACGCGCTTTTGCTCTGGGACATCCACTCGGTGATCGCCTTTGAACGCTGGCAGCGCGAGTCGGGGCACGCGCTCGCCCGCTGGCTCGAAGCGCTCGGCGAGTGGGAAGCCCTGTCGTCGCTCGCGGGCCTCTCGTACGACAATCCGGACTTCACCTTTCCCGAGATCGCGGCGGATCCTGCGGTGTTCGAGGTGCGAGGGCTCGGCCATCCGCTGATACCAAGCCGGTCGCGCGTGCCAAACGACGTGGTGCTGGGGGGCTCCGGCAGCGCGCTCCTGGTGACGGGGTCGAACATGTCCGGCAAGAGCACGCTGCTCCGGGCTATGGGGCTCAGTGCCGTGCTTGGCCTCGCCGGCGCGGCGGTCTGCGCGGATCGCATGCGGCTGAGCCCGCTTCGCGTGTACACGAGCATGCGCATCAGCGACTCGCTGTCCGCTGGCGTCAGCCATTTCTACGCGGAGCTCAAGAAACTGCGCGCGGCCCTTCTGGCATCGGACTCGTCGCCGGCGGTGTTCTTTCTGCTCGACGAGATCCTGCACGGTACTAACTCGGAGGAGCGGCAGATCGGCGCGCGCTGGATCCTGGCGCAGCTACTCGAGGCTGGGTCCACGGGCGCGGTATCGACCCACGACCTCGGCTTATGTGCGTTGCCTCCCAACTTGATGAACCGCGTACGGACCGTGCACCTGCGCGAAAGTGTGGAGGGTGAACGGATGACGTTTGACTACAAGGTCCGACCCGGGCCTGTCAGTGGTGGTAACGCATTGCTTTTGATGCGCTCGCTCGGGCTCGCTGTGCCCGTGGCCGCCTCGGGCGCAGGCCGCGTAGGCGCCGAACACAGCTGAAAATACTGCGCAAAATGCGCCATCGCTGCGCGTCTGCCGGCACCGCGGAGGTTTGCCACGTACCACGAGCGCCCTTGACCCGGGCGAGCGAGCGAGACTACTTTGATCAACCTCTAGAGGGCGGAGGGCCCGCATAGGCGCACGCTGACCTACAGCTCGCCTCGGAAAAGACGTTGGTTCTGCCGCGGGCGCGTCCCGTCGAGACGTATTAGAATCAAGTATTGCGAAGGTTGAGAGAGCGAGTCGGTCCGTGAACGATTTTGACGAGAAGACTCGCGTAACACAGGTGTCTCAGACACCCCAGGACAAGGTCAGTGCCAATGACTGCGTCGTGGTGATTTACACGAAAGAGCCGACGCTGCTGGGTAAGCGCTTCGTGCTCGAGCAATCGCTCTTGCGCATCGGGCGCGGCACCGACAATCACATCGTGCTCGACGGGGACTCCGTGTCCCGGCGCCACGCGCATTTCGAGCGTCGCAATGAGGCCTGGTACGCGATGGACGACGGCTCCACGAACGGCACCTACGTCAATGAACGGCAGATCCCCGAGAGCGTGCTGCTGCGCAATAACGATCGCATCCAGGTCGGCCCCACCATCTTCAAGTACCTGACCGGCGCTGACGCAGAGGCGAAGTACTACGAAGAGATCTACCGCATGACCATCGTCGATGGTCTGACGCAGATCCACAACAAGCGTTACCTGTTCGAGGCTCTCGAGCGGGAATTGATCCGGGCGCGGCGCCGTTCACACCCGCTCAGCCTGATCATGTTCGACATCGACTTCTTCAAGCGCATCAACGACGAATGCGGCCACCTCGCGGGCGACTACGTGCTGCGTGAGCTCTCCGAGGTCGTGCAGGAGCGGATCCGCCGGGACGAGGTGTTCGCGCGCTACGGTGGCGAGGAGTTCGCCATCATGTTGCCCGAGACAGAGCTGTCCGGCGCGGTCACGCTGGCGGAGACGCTGCGTGAGAAGGTCGCGGAGCATCGCTTCGCCTTCCAGGGCGAAAGCATCTCGGTCACGGTCAGCCTCGGCTGCGCCTCGGTCGAGCCGGACGACACCGCCACAGCGCTGATCGCGCGCGCCGACGAAAAGCTCTACGACGCCAAGCGCGGCGGTCGCGATCGCGTCTGCTCCTGATCGGCGGACTTCAGCTCGGTGGCGCCTGTCCCACTGAACGCCGGTGCCGTCGCGCGCCTGGCGCGTGATGCCGTTGTGTGCGTCTCGGGATCCAGGCAATCGCGCGGTGGGCGCACTGCCCCGAGTGTGTGAGGGCGGGTGACGCGATGCCACTCGAGAGGCGCCGGGATTTGGACTTTACCTGTCCCGGGGAGGGCCGATCTGTCAGGCGAGGGCCGGCGTGAACAGGGCGGCTCTCGTCGGGCCGAAGGGATGGGGAGACACGTCATGCGGTGGTATGTCAGCCAGAACGGAAGAACGTCGGGGCCATTCTCGGAAGAGCGCATCACCATGTTGCTGCGCTGGGGCAAGGTCTCGCGCAGCGCCTATATCTGCGACGAGCAATGGTCCACCTGGGTTTCCATCACGCGCTCGGCATTTGCTCCCCTGTTGAGTCCGACCGGCGGCTCTAGCTCCTCCGCGCCCGACGCGCGGGATTCGTTGCGGCCACATCTGCTCGCGGGCCTGCACCGCTTCGTCTTCGCGGGCATTTTCCTGGTCGCCGCCGCTCTGACCGTGGTGAGTGGAGTGTATCGGCAGCGCGGCATCGTTGGGGCGGAGGGTCCGATCTGCACGGACTCGAGCACCCCCGCGTCCGGCTGCCACTATCCCGGCGGTACGCCGGATCCTTTTGGCTTTTGGCCCTGATTCGCCGCAGAGCTCGCGGCTGCGACTGGCACGCCCCGCTCCGGCCCCTTGCACTCCAGCCCGCCTGCCCATAAGAGCTCGCGGTGAGCTCTTTCCCGCGCACCGAGCCGGCCCTCGGAGGTAGTGAGCTGCCGCACATGCTGACGGCGGCGCCGGGCCCTCGTTCGCTCGACTGGGGCCGTCGTTTTCGGGCGGTGGCCGCGCCGATGGGGCCGCAGGCTTCGTCCGGGGACGAAAGCGGGTCGGGTCCCATCGTGTACGAGCGCGCCCGGGGAGCCAACGTGATCGATGCGGACGGCAACCGCTACGTCGACCTGGCGCAGGGCTTTGGATCGCTCTTGCTCGGGCACAATGCCGAGGCGTTGAGCTCGGCGCTGTCGGGCCAGGCCGAGCGGCTCTGGCAATCCCTCGGCGACGTGCACCCGAGCGACACGAAGATTCGCCTGCTGGAGCGCCTGTCGGCGCTGTTCGGACAGCGCCAGGCGATCCTGGGTCAATCGGGGGCGGATGCGCTGAGCGCCGCGCTCAAGACGGCGGCGCTGTACACGGGCAAGCCGGGCGTGCTGGCTTTTGCGGGTGCCTATCACGGCCTCTCGTATGGCCCGCTCGCATTGTGCGGCCTGCGCGAGAGCTACCGCGCGCCGTTTGCGGCTCAACTCAATCCGAGCGTGCGCTTCGTCGACTACCCGCTCGCAGAGCTCGACACGGCGCTCGGTCTCGACACGTCAGCGCTGCTCGCCTGTATCGACAGCGAGCTCGCGCGCGGCGACATCGGCGCCGTCGTGTTCGAGCCGATCCTGGGCCGCGGCGGCTGCCACGCGCCGCCCGAGGGCTTTACGCGCGCGCTCGCTGACGCCTGCCGAAAACACGGCTGCCTGCTGATCGCGGACGAGGTCTGGACCGGCCTCGGTCGCGCCGGCCATCTGTCGTATTGCGAAGCAGACGGCGTCGAGCCGGATCTGCTGTGCCTGGGCAAGGGCCTCGGCGGTGGGTTGCCGCTCAGCGCCTGCCTCGGATCGCCGCGCGTGATGGCGGCGTGGTCGCGACCGCTCGAGGTGGTCCACACGAGCACCTACGCGGGCGCACCGTTGCCCTGCGCCACCGCGCTCGAGCTGCTCGACCAGATCGAACGCCGGGCGTTGATCGAACGGTCGCGCCGCCTCGGCGAAGATTTCAAGGCCGAGCTGATCCGTTCACTCGGGCCCGGCTCCGGTGGCCCGGTGCGCGATGTGCGCGGGGCGGGACTGATGATCGGTCTCGATTTCGGGCTTGCCGCCGGCGCAGCGCGTAACCTGCAACAACGCCTGCTCCAGCAGGGGTACATCGTGTCGCTGGGCGGCGGACGGCGCGAGAGCGTGGTGCTCACGCCGCCGCTCGACGTCGCCGAGCCATTGCTCGGAGCGTTTGTGCGCGCGGTTGTCGATTGCCTCGGGGCCGCCGCGTGCTGAGCGCGTCCGAAGCGCTCAGCGAAAGCCTGCACGCGCGCGTGCGCGAATTTGGCCTTTGTTCGCTCAGTGGTTCTGCGGCCCCCTCTGAGTCGTTTGAACAGCTGGCTCTCGATATCGCGCGTTATCAGGCGCGCTTCAACCCCGTGTTGAAGCGCAGGCAGCCCGCTTCGGGAGCCGCCCTCGCCGACCTGCGCGATGTGCCAGCAGTGCCGGCGGATGCATTCCGGATGGGCAGGGTGGCGTGCCATCCGCCGGC
>JAYWEH010000763.1:0-2831 GCA_043780025.1 Deltaproteobacteria bacterium | reverse complement strand
TGACGCTTGGCCTGATGACGCCGCGGCGGCCCAAGCGTCTGCCTCTCGTCCTCAGCTCGGAAGAAGTTGTGCGGCTCCTCGAAGCGGCGCCCTCGATTGTCGGCTCTCACTACCTTTGACCCCCCATTTCCACGAGCATTGACCCCCCTGGGTCCAACCCTTCCGCGTGACGTTGTTGGCTACCTTCTCTCAGTTCTTCCTACCGCGTCCAGCCCCCCGTTTCTTCCTGCCTTGCCGAGCAGGCGCTGCTTGGTCGGCGCCGTCGGCGCTGGCGGGCAGCCGCGGCTTCTGGCGCGGCCGGTATGACTCGCCCTCCATCACGAGGTCGTAGGAATTCCCCGTGAAGCGGTCGATGGCGCTCTGGGCGCGCATTGGATCGGCGAACGTCGCCAGCCACTCGTCAGGACCGCGGTTCGACGTGATCACCATCGACCCGGCGCGGTGCCGCTCGGTGAAGATCTCGTAGGCGTCCCGGCTCTCAATGGCGTCCATCGCGTCGAGGCCGAAGTCGTCGATGATGAGCAGGTCGGCGCCGATGAGCTTGCACAGCTCGGCCTCGTGCGTGTTGTCGAGCCGTGCGTGCTTGAGCGTCTTGAGCATCTGATCGCCACGCACCGCCAGCACGCTGTAGCCACGACGGCAGGCGACGTGCCCGAGAGCGTGGGCGATGAACGTCTTGCCGACGCCGCATGGGCCCACGATGGCGACGTGCGCGTGCGCCTCGATGAACCGTAGCGAGACCAGCTCGTTCAAGACCGCACGGTCGAAGCTCACCTTGGCGGTCTGGTCCCATGCCTCGAGCTGCATCGACGCATCGAGCTTGGCGCGCTCGGCGCGAAAGGTGGCAGAGAGGCTGTCGCGGCGCGAGGCCTCGTCCGAGAGCACGAGCAGCAGTAGATCTTGATGCGGCGTCTGCTGCGTGCGCGCCATCGTCAGCCGCTCCGGCAACGTGTCGAGCATCCGAGAGAGCTTCAGGCGGCGCAGCACGGTCTTCAGATCGGGGTTGATGACCTCGGTGTTCATGACTTGTCTCCTTCTGTCTTGTTGTTGGACTCACCCTCTCGCGGGAGCGGGAGGGCGTACTGGGCGGACGGGCGCAGGTAGCGAGCGAGCGGCACGACCTTCGCCGCGTCGGCATGGTTGCTCTGCGCGACGGGCGCGCCGAGCTCGAGCATGCGTTTGAGCCGGTGGAAGTCGTGCATCTTGGCCGCGAGGGCGCGGACGCAGACCTCCTCGACACGCGCGTCGCCGTAGCGGCGGCACAGGCCGAGCAGCGCGTACACCAGGCGCATGCGCGTCCACGGCAGAGGGATGTCGAGTAGCGCACAGGCGAACTCGCCGACGGCCTTGCCGTGCGACGCAGCCTGTCGGCGCAGGAACGCCGTGTCGCGCTGGCCGCAGGCGAGCTTGTCCTCGGGGAAGTGCGCCGGATTGATGTGCCTGCCGCCGGCAGGCTGACGCGGCGCCGTCTCCACCAGCTCCCCCTTCCAGTAGAAGCGCACGGTGTGGCTGTCGGCGCGGGCACGCAACTGCTTGCGGCGGTAGAGGCGTGGCAAAGTGTAGAGAGCCTTCAAGACGACCGCGAACTGGTCGGGCCCGATCTTGGGATCGCACCAGTGCGGCACGTCGTACGCCTCGGTCGGCGCCGGCAGGAGGCAGCCCTTCTCCGCCTCGTTGAAATGCTCGAGGGGCATGCGCTGCGTGCGCGTGTGTCGACGCATGCCGTACTCGTCGCGTGACCAGGTCTCGCCGCGCCTTTGGGCATCTGGGATCGACAGAAGTCGCTCGCCGCGAAACGCGTCTTCACGGACGGTGGGCACGCTGCGCTCGACGCGCGCTTTGTCTTTCGGATGCCGCACCCGCGCCGTGTCGATTTGAAAGCCGCGCGCCTGGGCGTACTCGAGGAATACCGTGTTGATGAGCGGCTTGAGTGGATCGGCCTTCTGCACGATGGCCTTGGTGTTGTCTGGGATGAGCACGTGGAAGACGCCGCCGAAGAAGAGCCACGCCGCCTCGCATGCGTCGATCGCGGTCTCGGTGGTCTCGCGCAGACAGGCGAAGACGAAGCGGTGGCGGCTGTGGACCGCGGTGAAGATCCAGGCGCGGAAACGGCGACGCTTGCCGGTGATGTCGGGCTCGAGCAGCGTCATCCATCCGGTGTCGACCTGGAGCTCTTGACCTGGCTCACAGTCGGCGACCGGCACGCTCGTCGCGGCGCCGCCGAAGTCGAGCTCGCTCGTGGCGAAGCGATACAGCGTGCTGTACGGCACGACGACGCCGTTGCGCTTGAGTAGGCGATGGACCTTCGTGAGCAGCAGGCCCTGGGCGAGCTTGCTCGAGATGAAGCTCCTGCGCGCCTCGCACGTGGCCCACGACTCACCGTGGTCGCGTTGTGCGGCACCGCGAAGTCGGGCGAGCACAGCGCCAAGACGCGCCTCGCTGATCACCTCGACGCCTCGGCCGGCCGACAGGCCCTCGGCCTCAGCCGCCTCGATGTAGCGACGTACTGTGTTGCGGGCGACGCCGAGTTGGCGAGTGATCGACTTCTTCGACCCGCCTACCAACCAGCGACAAAGGACTTCCTTGACTTCGAGCATCGTGACCTCGCGAAACGCCATGGGCTACCTCCGCCGGCTTAGTCCGGCGGCGCCATGGCGGCAGGTCACGCAGAGGGGTCAATGCTTCTGGAAAACTCCCGACCCAGGGGGGTCAATGCTCGTGGAAATATTTGACGGAGGGGGGTCAAAGGTCGTGGAAATCGACACCTATCGTCGGGCTTGCCGCAAGCGGCGGCGAAGAGAATGAAGACGGCAGCTGTATTTTTGTATATT
>JAYWEH010000762.1:0-2832 GCA_043780025.1 Deltaproteobacteria bacterium | reverse complement strand
CCAAGGAAACCGAAATCAATCAGGCCCAGGTCGCCGAGGCGCTGTCGGAGCCGGCGCGTGCGCTCGCTCGGCGTCGGTACGCTCTATCCCGCGCACGGCTTCGTCATCCGCGACGGCATCGCCAAGCTCGACGAGTATCTCGATCATCGCGAGGCGCGGATGGATGAGATCCGCACGGCCCATGCCAAGGGCACGCGCTCACTCGACGCCATCGTGAGCGAGGTTTATCGCGACACTCCGAGTTACCTCTTTCCAGTTGCGCGCCGCAGTGCACTCGCGTCGCTGCTCGAGTTGGCACGCCGCGGCGTCATCGCGGACGGTAGCTGGAGCGAGTGATCCTCGCAGCTAGCAGGGCGGCGCCGAGGTCGCTCTAAGTGCGGTCCCCGGAAAAGGTTCACCGATATCCATAGCCGTGTGGGTAAGGGCCTGCCCAAAAATAAAATCCTACTTTGGAGCGCACGTCTGTCATTTTGGACGGCTGGGTGACGCCGGTCGCGGGGCGGACTGCGCTCATGATAGCCCACGGGTTCCCGCTCGTCCAGTCCTTCTCGCCAGCCTCGCCGCCTGGATTTGGCATCCCGTAAAATGATAGAAGATCTCCTCATAAGGAGATAATCTATCATTATGCGAACCGAGCGTTTTAGCGCAGCTGCCCTGGTGGCCCTGTTCCATCGGAAGACGATCGCCACCATGACGCAACTCAAGGAGGCTCTCGGAACCCGTGCCGACATCACGGTATTTCGCAAGCTTCGGCAGTTGTCGTACCGCACGAGCTATTCCCATCGCGGCCAGTACTACACGCTCGACGAGCTCATGGACCTCGACGAGTTGGGGCTATGGTCGCATCGCTCGGTCTGGTTCTCCCAACATGGCAGCTTGCTCGCGACCGCAGAGACTCTCGTGGTGGATTCGGCCACGGGCTACTTTGCGGACGAGTTGGAAACTGTCCTGCACGTCAGCGTGAAGGAGGCGCTTTTGAAGCTCGAACGGCGAGGACGGCTTGGTCGCAAGCAAGTCTCAGGCCGATTCCTGTACGGCTCACCGGAGGCGGCCGTGCGCAAGCAGCAGCTGCTGGCGCGCCGCCTCGAAGAACAGGGACCGAGCGCAACACCGGGTGTCGTGTCACGGGAGGGCCCGTTGGATGAAGTCAAAGCGGCTCTGCTCTTGTTCGTCAGTCTTCTCGATGAGCGGCAACGACGTTTGTACGCCGGTTTCGAAGCCCTCCAATACGGTCATGGAGGGGATCGAAGGATGGCGATCTTGCTGGACATGGACGTCGCTACCGTGGCCCGAGGACGACGGGAGTTGTTGGCGCGTGACTTTGATGTTGCTCGGGTTCGTAAGACGGGTGCAGGAAGACCGACGGCGGAAAAAAAACGCCTGAAATAGTCGTCCAACTCAAGGAGCTACTCAAGCACGAGACCGCTGGCGATCCGGAGACCGGGCTGAAGTGGACGCATCGAGCCACCCGAAAAATCGCGCGGGCCCTGCATGCCCTCGGAATCGAAATCAGCAAGAATACGGTGGGGCGACTCCTCAAGCAGCTGGACTTTCGTTTGCGTGTGAATCACAAGAAGCTATCGACCGGTTCGCGAATCAAGCGGGAGGAGCGCAACGAGCAGTTCGCGTACATCGCACGATTGCGCGAACAATACACCGCCGCAAACCATCCCGCCATCAGCGTCGATACGAAGAAGCGAGAGCTCATCGGGCAATTCAAGAACCCTGGCCGGACATGGGAGTCAGAACCCGTCGGCGTCTACGACCACGACTTCCGTTCCGATGCCGTGGGCGTGGGCATCCCCTACGGCGTCTACGACCAGCGAGCCAATCATGGCTGCATCTTCCTCGGAACCTCGTATGACACCCCAGGTTTCGCCGTAGACTCGATCGAGACCTGGTGGCGTACCGAGGGATGCGACCGATATCCCCGTGCAAAGGAAATGCTCATCATTGCCGACGGCGGCGGCAGCAACAGTTCTCGGGCGCGGGCCTGGAAAAGCGAACTGCAATACCAGCTCGCCGACCGACATGGCCTGACGGTCACCGTCAGTCACTACCCGCCGGGGGCATCCAAGTGGAACCCCATTGAGCACCGCTTTTTCAGCGAAGTCAGCAAGAACTGGGCGGGCAAGCCGCTCGACAGCTATGAGACCGTGATCAAGTACATCCGGCAAACCAAGACCGACACGGGCCTGACCGCCTGTGCGCATCTCGTCCCCAAGCAATATGAGAAGGGAGTCAAGATCTCCGAGGCTAGGATGAACCAATTGCGCCTGCAGAGGCACGCGACGCTGCCGCAGTGGAACTACACCCTGCGGCCTTGTGAAAACAGGAAGTAATTCTTGGGCAGGCCCTAAGGGCTCGCGCAACAATAACTTCCCGCTTCCGCATCCCATCTTCACGCCATCTACAGGCCCGACCTGTAGCGCCGGCAGAGTTCCAGAAGCTCCGGTCCAAGCCAGTCCCGATTGCGCGTTTCGATGGCGTACCGGAAGTCGCGAGGTAGCTTCTCCATGAAGCCATCGAGTCGTCCCAGGAAATGCTGAAGCGAGGGAAAGACGTCCTTGAGGAAGAGCGGAAACTGCAGGAGGAGCGGACCCAGCCGTGCGCCCATCCTTCCCATGACCTCCAGAAACGCGTCGCAATCAGCGGCAGTAGCCTCGGGATCCAGCACTTTCTTGGGGTCCGGCTTTGCATCAGTGCCGCCGTGGACGATAGTGCGCGGGAACTTTGTCGATCTGGCCAAGTGCGAGATCAAGACATCCATCAACGGCCAGTCGGATCACATAAATCAGGGTGTCGATCAAGCCGGTGGCGAAATCGGCGCGG
>JAYWEH010000761.1:0-6690 GCA_043780025.1 Deltaproteobacteria bacterium | reverse complement strand
ACGCGGCGAGTTCGTTCATGGCCCGCAGAGTAGCCCGGCGCCGCGGCTCACGCCGGCCTTCTTTGTGCGTCAGTTGCCGACGCGATTTTGGGTCCCGACGGGCGGCAGGGCCGCGGGGTACGGGGGCTGGACGGGAGGCAAGGGATCGGGCGTGCGGGACAGCAGCACCTCGGTTTCGACGGGGCCGTATTTCGCGTACACGGTGACGGGGGTGCCAGCGTCGAGCCGCTGATTTCGAGAAAAGTGGTTGATGCGTTCCATCATGCCGGCGCTCAGCCCGTAGCGCTTGCCGATGCCCAGCAAGGTATCGCCATCGCGCGCTGAGATCTGCAGGCGCTGGCGGCCCTGCTCCGCCTCGAAATGCGCAAAGAAGCCGGGGCTGCCCACCTCCAGGCGCTTGCCCACGTTGCGTTCGCGCGTATACCGCACCCCATCGAGGCGTTCGCCCTTCCGCACGTAGACCTGCAGCACCATGTCGGCTTGCAGGTGAGCCTCGGGGTCGAGCCCATTCCAGCGCACCAGGTCCGCGCTTCGCACCTTGAAGGCTCGGGCCAACCGCGCGAGGTCGTCCTTGGCGAGGGTTCGATAGTAGACGCGCTCGCGATCCGGATACTGGAAGCGCAGTGCCGGCAACACAGCGAGCTCTTCGCTGTCGTCGAGCGGAGGCAGGTGGCGAGTGTCGGCCGCCCCCGGCGGCAAGATCAGCCACGTGCCGGGCCTCGAGTTTTCGTTCTGGGAGAGGGCGTTTAGCGTGCGCAGCTCGCCTTCGGAGACGCTCAGGCGCGTCGCTGCGCTCGCGACGGTGTCGCCGACGCGCAGGCGATACGTGGCGTGGCGTGGGGTTTGAGCAGGATCTGCGAGCCAGCGAGCGACCGCGCCGCCTCGCCCGCGCGGCACGTGCACGGCCCAGCGCCGGGCGGGCTCTTCCGGAGTCGCGGGCGGGGTGCGCGACGCCAGGTAGTGGGGGTTCAGGCTCGAGATCTCCTCCTTGGCTACGCCAGCGCGCGTGGCGATGTTCGCGAACGACACACCCGCCGGCACGAGCACGGTCTCGAAGCTCACCGCCGGATCGGGTTCGACATGCCCGAGCCCGAACGCGCCACGATTCTTCATCACGATCGCGATGGCCAGGACCTTGGGCACGTACAGAGCCGTCTCCCACGGCAGCGCCGCTTCGAGCCGCGTGAGCCGCCAGAAGTCGTTTGTGTTGTACTTGCGAATGCTCCGGGTCAGGCCCTGATGACCCATGTTGTAGGCCGCCATGGCGAGGTCCCAAGTGCCGAAGCGTTGCTCGAGATCGCGAAGCAAGCGTGCGGCGGCGCGCGTCGAACGCACCGGGTCGAGCCGTTCGTCTACCCAGCGATCGACGGTGAGGCCATAGGCGCGCGCGGATTCCGGAATGAACTGCCAGAGGCCTGCGGCGCCCGCGCTCGACACGATGGTCGGGTTGTGGCCGCTCTCGATCAACGACAGGTAGACCAGATCGGTGGGCAGCCCTTGTTGCGCGAGCTCCGCCACGATTGCTGGCCCGTAGCGGCCGAGTTTGCGCGCCCACAGGTCAGCGATCGCGCGCCCTCGCGCCGATTCGCGGTAGAAGCGGATGTAATCGAGCGTGGTCTGCTCGAAGGCCACCGGCAGGTTGGGCAAGTTGATCCCCACCGGCCAGGCCGCGCGAACAGTGCCTTCCCGCCCCGCGGCGAGCTCGCGGCGTGACGCGCCAAAGGGCAGACCGCTGACACTCAGGATGGGCCCGGCGTGAGGCACCGCGCTCGGCAGCTCGGCGTTCAGATTGCGAGAGGGCAGGGAGGAGCGCGGAAAGAGCTGCCGCTCGGCTTGCCGCAAGGCCGCGAGCTCCGCATCGGGCCCCGGCGGCAGCTCCACCAAAGGCGGGCTCGGATTGTTCGCGCCGCTCGCGTTCGGTCGGCGCGGGCGCTCGCTCGAATTTGATTTGCGGGCCTCCACGGCGGGAGCGACCCGAACTGCGCCGCTCTGAAGGTCGCGCTGTCCGTTGCCTCGCCCTGGACCAATCCGAAGCGGGCTCGACAGCGCGGTACCGAGCACGCGCACCGCGCTCGAGGGAGCCCGTAGGGGGCCCGCCCAAGCGTCTGGATGGCCCACGGCGATGAGGCTGCCCAGGATGACGCCGATGACATCACGAGGACCGCGCGCGAGCATGCGGCGCAAGTGTTACCCTTGCCCGGTGGACGCGGTCAAATCCCCTGGCCTCTTCCCCCCTGAATGCGGCTTTGCCGCGGTGCTTCCTGCTCATTCGAGCAGCGGCACCGCGGCTTTTCACCGCACATCGCTCAGCGCTGCACCACCAGGTAGTGCGTTCGACCCTCGCGGTAGACCAGCATCAGCACCTTCGCGCCCGGCTGCTTGTAGGCGTTGCCAAACTCCTGGACGCTGTTGATCGCGCGCCGATTCAGCTCAACGACCACGTCGCCGGGGCGCAGCCCGGCTTCCGCGGCCTTGCTGCCCGGAGCAACCCCGGTCACCACCACGCCTTGCTTCAGCGTCGCTGGCAAATTGAGGCGCTGGCGCAGCCGCTGATTCAGCGGTTCCAGCGACAAGCCGTCCAGGTTGGCTTCGGGTTCGCGGCTGGGCTGGTTTTCCGCTTCGGGCTTGGCGCCCTTCAGCTCACCCAGCATCAGCGACAAGTTTTGGGACTTGCCGTTGCGCAGCAGCACCAGCTCGACCTTCTCGTTGGCGCCGGCCTCCGCGATCAGATTGCGAAGCTGGGCGCTCGAGTTCGTCTTCTTGCCGTCCACGCTGATCACGACGTCACCGCGCTGCACGCCGCCTTTCTCTGCCGGGCTGCCCGGCTCCACGTCGCTGACCAGTACGCCGTCCGCGTTGGGTAGGCTCAGGGCCGATGCCAGATCCGCATCCACGTCCTGGATACCGATGCCCAGCCAGCCGCGCACGACCTTGCCGTGTTCTATGAGACTCTGCGAGATCTGCCGCGCCATGTTGGAGGGGATGGCAAAACCGATCCCCTGATAGCCGCCCGTACGGGAGATGATGGCCGTGTTGATGCCGACCAGCTCGCCCTGCATGTTGACCAGGGCGCCGCCGGAGTTGCCGGGGTTGATCGCCGCGTCCGTCTGGATGAAATCCGAATAGTCGACGAGCCCCGTTTCGGAGCGGCCCTTGGCCGAGACGATGCCCATCGTCACCGTCTGCGAGAAGCCGAACGGATTGCCGATGGCGAGCACGACGTCTCCAACGCGCAAAAGCGCCGAGTCGCCCAGGCCGATCGGCGTGAGGTTCTTGACGTCACCTTTCAAACGCAAGACCGCGACGTCGCTCTTGTCGTCGGTACCTACCACGGTGGCTTCGTAGTCCGTGCCGTCCGCCGTGGTGACCGTGATCTCGTCGGCGCCTTCGACGACGTGGTTGTTGGTCAACACTAGCCCGTCTTTGGAATAGATGACACCGGAGCCGAGGCCGCGTTGTTGGCGTTCTTCGGGGGCACCGCCACCGGGCCCGAAGAAGTGGCGAAAGAACGGATCTTGCTGGCCGCGTTCCTTGACCAGGCGGCGTGACGCGATGTTGACCACGCTCGGTGTGGCCCGTTCGGCGATGTCCGCGATCGTCACGGGTTTACCCGAGGCGTCAGCCGGTTGTGCGAACGCGAACGCGGGGTGCGGCAAGAAGCTCGTGGCTAGATTCGAGCCCGAATTGGCGGCTGCGGGTTGCACGACGTCCGGAGCAGACGCCACGGGCCCGAGCGGGTTTGACCCGGCGATCGAGTGGGCGCATCCGGAGGGCCAATAGGCCACCAGAATACCGACCCAGGTGAAAAACAACGCGATGGGGGTCAATCTCTTCGATTTCATGGGCTCTTCTCCCGCGAGGGGTCTGCCTAACACGCCAAAAATCCGGCCGTCACGCCATTTCATTGCGCCCGAATCTCCGATTTGGGACCCACAACGGGCGCAGACACGACGCGCCGTTCCCTCAATGCGCGGAGAACGCCTTTCATTCCCGATGCCTCGGAGCTCGCGCGCCCGAGCCGCGTCGGCGGACTCGGGGCGTCAGGCGCGTATCAGGTCGTTCAGATAGTCGGCGATTTCGTCGATTGGCAAGCTGCGCCGGACCACGCCCGCTCGCACCACCGCCTGCGGCATGCCGTATACCACCGCGGTTTCTGCGCTTTCCGCGATGACGATGCCGCCCTTCTTGGCGATGGCCTTGGCCCCTTCAGTGCCGTCATCCCCCATCCCGGTGAGCACGACGGCGATGGTGTTGCGTCCTGCCACGTTGGCCAGACTGGTGAAAAGGCGATCGGCGCTGGGCACGTAACGATCGGACGGGGTGGGGAAGCGCACCTCCGTGGTGAACTGGGCCCCGTCCGCGACGATCTCGAGGCAGCGCCGCCCCGGACAGATGAGCGCTGTCGCTCCCCTGAGCTGTGTGTTCGGGCGGGCCTCGGTGACCTCGAGCGCGCTGTACCGATTGAGGCGCTCGGCGAACGTGCGCGTGAAGGTGTCCGGCATGTGCTGAGCGACCAGCACTGCGGTCCGGGGATCGGCGTTGAGGCGGGACAAAACCTTGGTGAGCGCGGTAGGCCCGCCCGTGGAAGCGGCGATGGCGATGAACTGGCGCGGCGACGTGCCCACGACCGGTTTGCCGACTTGAGCCGGCGTGGCCCGGCGTGTGTAGTCCGGGCTGGGCGGCTTCGACCAGACGCCCGGCGTCAGCGCGCGCACCACTTCGAGCTTCTCTCTCAGGATCGCGGGCAGCACATTCAGGCGTTCGGCGCTCGTGCTGGGCTTGGCGATAAAATCCACGGCTCCGAGCTCGAGCGCGCGGAACACGTTCTTGTCCTGGGACGCGCTCGAGATCACCAGCACAGGGCAAGTCCAGACGTTCTGCACGATGCGCAGGAAGCTGAAGCCGTCCATCTTGGGCATCTCCAGATCGAGCGTGATCAGGTCTGGAGCCAGACCGGGCGCCATGCGCAGCGCTTCACTGCCGTTGGCGGCCATGCCCACCACTTCCGCGTCGCCGGCCATCGCCAACGAAGAAACCATTTCGTCGCGATTGAGCGGCGAATCGTCCACCACCAGCACCTTGAGCGGGCGCCGGCTCAAGGGTTACCCCGGCGCATCGCGCGAGTCGGTTTCCTAAACGCCAGGTCTTGTTGCAAGCTGATCAGATCGAGCGGTGAGTCCACGAACTTCAGCGACTCGGAGTGGCCGAGCAACAGGAAGCCTCCCGCCACGAGGTGATCGTCGAGGTTCTGCAATACGCGCCGGCGGGAGGTGTCATCCAGGTAGATGAGCACGTTGCGACACAAGATCAGGTCGACTCGTCCCACGAAGTGGTCGATCTCCGAACCCGTGAGGTTCAGGTGCGCGAAGCGGCACATGTTGCGCAGGGGTTCCTGGACCTGCCAGATCTTGCCTGCCTGTTGAAAATACCGCTTCAGGATCTTGGGATCCGTGGTCCGAAACGCACCCTTGAAGTAACAGCCTTGCCGGGCGTGTTCGATGCGCTCGTGCGACAGATCGCTGCCCAGGATGCGTACGTTCCAGCCCTCGAACAGACCGCTTTCGGTGAGCAAGATCGCGAGCGTGTAGACCTCTTCGCCGCTCGAGCAGCCCGCGCTCCAGATGGACAGGTGCCGGGTCCTCGCGTTGGCCTCGGCGAGCGCCGGCAGAATCGTATCAGTGACCAGCGCGAGTTGCTCCTCGTGCCGGAAGAAGTAGGTCTCACCGCTCGTGAGCAGATCGAGCGCGGCGTATATCTCTGCAACACTTTCGGCTCCGCGCGAGAGCAGCTTCAAATAGTCTCGATAGCTGCCGAGCTCGTGCAGGGGCAAGCGCGCCGCCAGCCGCCGTCGGAACAGCGGCAACGCGCCGGCGTCGAAGCGCAAGCCCGCCACCTCATTGAACAGGCGCCTGAGGGCGTGAAAATCCTGCGTGGACAGTTCGGGCGCCGCGTAGCTGGGTTTGGCTGACTCCATGAGTGTCAACCCGCGGGCAGCTCCGGCAATGGTACGTCCAGCGTGTAAGTACGAAATGCCGCAACATCCAGCACGAAGGTCAAGCGGTCGTCCTGCGTCGCGACGCCCACCAGGCTCCTCGGATCGATCGTCCTGCCCAGCTCCGGCACCGGCTTCAATCCCCCAAATCCCACGTCAAATACCCCCGTGACTCGATTGACCGACAATCCGATGCGATGTTGCCCCACTTCCACGATGATCCATTGGCTGCGGCCCTCGGTCAGGTGAGCGGGTACGTCGAAGCAGGTTCGCAGGTCGATCACCGGAACGACCTGTCCGCGATGTTCGAAAACCCCAATTACTCCACGCGGCAGATGGGGAAGCTCCGTGACCATGGCCGGTGTAGTGATCTCGCGCACCGTTGCGGTTGGTACGGCATATGCGACCTCACCCACGACGAAGCCCACCAGGCTCCGATACTGCTCGCGCCGAACCCTTTCTGTATTCACTTCAGGCTTCCTCAAGGCTACTCGCGCCCGTTAGCTCGTGAGCGAATCCAGGTTCACGAGCACGGTGACCTGGTCGCCTTTGCGGGCGATGCTTTCGATGTGTGACGAAATGTCACCCACCAGCACCCCTGCGGTGGGCTCGATCTGCGCTTGCGCGAACCGCTGGACTCCCAGCACTTCGTCGACCATCAGACCGACCTTTTCCCCCTCCCAGGTGCTGGTGAGCAA
>JAYWEH010000760.1:0-15907 GCA_043780025.1 Deltaproteobacteria bacterium | reverse complement strand
GTTGGAGCGGTGGTACCGTGACGGCATTGCGCCAGGCGCCGTGCGAGCTGGCACCTGAACCCGTTCGAGCTGCGCGCTCGGCCCTTGGGCCTCCAAGCTTCGATGCCGAGCGGCGTTCCGAGTTGCGCGAATTGACGAGGGGTTATAGTGACCGTTGAGCCCATGAACGACAGCGACATCCACGATCCCTCTGCTCCGGAAAACGCCGGCGCTGCCGGCGGCCAGGCCCGCGCGGGCGTGCCCGATTCTGCGGACGCGGGTTCTCGGGATTCGGCCCCGACGGACACCGCGCGTTCGGAGGCCCCACCGGAGCCCGAAGGGCCCGAAGTGGAATTGGCGCGCGTGCGTGACCGGCTGCTTCGCACCGCGGCGGACTTTGATAACTTTCGCAAGCGTACGCGCCGCGACATCGCCGACGCCGAACGCCGCGTTCAAGAGCAGCTGCTGAGCGCGCTGCTCCCCACCTTTGACAACCTCGAGCGGGCCTCGACGCATGCGGGCGCTGCGCCTGACGTGAAGGCTCTGGCGGAAGGCCTCGAGATGGTGCTGCGCCAATTCCAGGACGCGCTCGCCGGCCTGGGCATCGAACGCATCGCCACGGTAGGCAAGGCGTTTGATCCTGCGGAGCATGAAGCAGTTCAGCACGTGCACAGCGACGAAATCCCCCCGGGTGCCATCGTGCAGGAGCTTCAAGCCGGTTATCGCTGGCAGGGCAAGCTGCTGCGGCCGGCGTTGGTCGTCGTATCCAAGCCCGCTCTGCCTCCGCAATGAGTAATGGGGAATCGCCCGGGTGGGCGCATTGCGCACATCCTGACCCCTGTGTCTCGCTTCGCTCACGGTCGGGCTAGCCTCGCCGGAGGTTTTCGCCGTAACTCGACGTAGGCCCCCGAGGGGGCCACGCGAAAGTGAGCACTGCCGGAGAAGCATGGCGAAGATCATTGGAATCGACCTGGGCACCACGAACTCGTGTGTTGCGGTGATGGAGGGTTCACACGCCGATGGGCGGCCCGACATCAAGGTCATCCCCAACGCAGATGGGGCTCGTACGACGCCCTCGGTGGTGGGTTTTTCGGCCAGCGGCGAACGTTTGGTGGGGCAGGTCGCAAAACGTCAGGCGACCACCAACGCGGCGAACACCGTGTTCGCCGTCAAGCGCCTGATGGGTCGCAAATTCGACGACCCCGACGTTCAGAAACACGCCGCATCGGTCTCTTACACCGTCGCGGGTCACGAAAACGGTGATGCCTGGCTGGAGATCGGCGGGCGCCAGATGTCACCCCCCGAGATCTCCGGGATCGTGCTCGGCATGCTCCGGGATGTCGCGCAGAACTTCTTGGGTGAGCCCGTCGTTGAAGCCATCATCACGGTACCGGCGTATTTTGACGACGCGCAACGCCAAGCGACCAAAGATGCAGGCGCCATCGCGGGCCTCACCGTCAAACGCATCCTCAACGAACCCACGGCGGCGGCGCTCGCTTACGGCCTCGATCAGGCGGCGTCCGAGCGTGTCGCGGTGTACGACCTCGGCGGCGGTACCTTCGACATTTCGCTCCTCGATATCGACAAGGGCGTGTTCAGCGTCAAGGCCACGGGCGGTGACACGCACCTCGGCGGTGAAGACTTCGACGTGCGCATCATCGATCACCTCGCCGACGAGTTCAAAGCCAAACACTCGATCGATCTGAGGCAAGATCGCATGAGCTTGCAGCGGCTCCGTGAAGCCGCGGAGCGCGCAAAACACGAGCTGTCTTCTTCGCTCGACACGGAGGTGAACATCCCGTTCATCGCCACCGGCAAGGCCGGTCCTCTGCATCTCGAGCGAACGCTCAAGCGCAGCGAGCTCGAGATCTGGACCGCCGATCTGGTCGAACGCACCATCGTGGCCTGCCGCAGGGTGCTCGAAGACGCGGAGATCACCACCGCGCAGGTCGATCAGGTGGTCTTGGTGGGCGGCATGACACGCATGCCGGCGGTGCAGAAAGCCGTAGCCACCTTCTTCGGCAAGCAGCCACACAAGGGCGTGAACCCGGACGAGGTGGTGGCATGCGGCGCCGCCATCCAAGCCGCGGCGCTCTCCGGCGAAATCCAGGAGGTCTTGCTGCTCGACGTCACGCCGCTGTCCATCGGCGTCGAGACGGGCGGCGGCATCTTCACGGTGCTCTTACCGCGCAACACCACGATCCCCACCGAGCAGAGCGAGATCTTCACTACCAGCATTGACAACCAGCCACAGGTGCCGATCCACGTGCTGCAAGGCGAGCGCGAAATGGCCGCCGACAACCGCAGCCTGGCGCAGTTCGATCTCACCGGCATTCCACCCGCACCGCGCGGCGTGCCGAAGATCAAGGTGACCTTCCGCGTCGACGAGAACGGTATCCTATCCGTGGTCGCCACCGATCTCGGTACCCAGCGCAGCCAGTCCATCGAAGTCCGCCCCACCAGCGGGCTGAGCACGGACGAGATCGCCTCCTTGGTCGAAGAAGGCGAACGCTTCAAAGAGACCGATCAGCTACGGCGCGAACTGGCCGAGCTGAACAATCAGGCGCAAACCTTGATCTATACCTCCGAGCAAGCACTCGATGGCTACGCTGACCTGATCGGCGAAGATGCGGCCGAGGGCGTGCGCCAACACGTCGAAGTGCTCAAGCAATCGCTAGAGAGCGGCGTGGACCTGGCCTCCATGCGGCACGCCTACGCGCAGCTCGAGGCCGCGACCTTCGCCATCGCCGAAACCATGTACGGCGGCGAAGCGGAAGGCACCGGCGGCTGAGGCGAGCCGCGCCGGCTCGACCTCCCGTTAATGTGGTAGTAGGCGCTGTCTGCTTGCTCA
Source organism: Deltaproteobacteria bacterium (assembly GCA_043780025.1). Lineage (GTDB taxonomy): Bacteria > Myxococcota_A > Polyangia > Polyangiales > Polyangiaceae > SZUA-265. The sequence continues at coordinate 13,077 of JAYWEH010000760.1, read as the reverse complement.
CAACTCAGGAGTTCTCATGCATGCGTTCTCTCCCACGGCGCTCGGGGCCGGGGCACGTCCGATTGTCCGCACGTCCTTCCTCGGGGCCATCGGTGGGTTGCTCGCCGCCGCCTGTGCTGGTGGTGATTCGACCGAGGTCGAAAACCCGGCGGTGCGCGGCAAGTACATCGTGGATCACGTCGCCGCTTGTCCGGACTGCCACACCCCGCGCGACTCCATGGGTGCCCCGATCGGGGGCCAATACATGGCGGGCGCGGAGTGTTTTGCGCAGCTGCCCAGCGGAAGCTGCCTGAATACGCGCAACCTGACCCATCACGAGACGGGTCTGCTCAACCGCACCGATGCCGAGATCGAGCGCATGATTCGCGACGGCGTGCGTCCGGCGGCAACCGGCGACGAGCCGCTGTTCCCGGCCATGCCGTACTATTCGTTCCATAACATGTCGGATCTCGATCTGGCCGCCGTCGTGGCGTACCTGCGTTCAATCCCCGGCGTGGACCGCGCGATCCCGCGCAGCGGGCCCGAATTTGAGGTGCCGGCGCCGGCCAACCCGATCCCCGTGGAGCTCATTCCGCTGCCGAGCCCGGACTACGCGGACGAGGCGGCCGCGCTGCGGGGCCGTTATCTGGCGGCTGAAGCTGGCGTCTGCCTCGAGTGTCACACCCGCCACATCATGGGCGATCCCAATGTGCTCGATTATGCGCGCTTGTTTGTTGGCGGCGAACAGTTCGCCATCGGTCTGCCGGTGGTGCCGGTGTCCAAGAACCTCACTTCGGACCCCGAGACGGGGCTTGGCGACTGGTCGGTGGAGGACATCGCCAAAGTGATTTCAGAAGGCACCGACAAGGACGGCGACGGCGTTTGCCCGCCCATGCCCGTGGGGCCGATGGGCGCGTTCGGCGGTCTCAAATCGAATGACGTGCTCGATATCGCGCACTACATCAAATCGCTGCCCGCCCAGGTGAACGCGGTCGATGACGTGTGCACCTGGCCGCCGATGTGAAAAGGCCCAGCTCCAGAGTCCAGTTCGTGGCAGCGCTGCTCTGCATGAGCGGTGCTGCCGGTTGCGCTTCTAGCGACGCCGGCCCCTCGGGGCCGCCGAGCTACGAGCGCCTCAGCCAGACGGGCCTGTACGCGGATCTCGCGGCGCGTGGCGTATCGAACGGCGTCGTCGCTTTCACGCCGACGTTTGCCCTCTGGTCGGACGGCGCGGAGAAAGCGCGCTGGGTCTCCGTGCCGAGCGGTGCCTCGATCGACACCAGCGACATGGATCACTGGGTGTTTCCGATCGGCACGCGCGTGTGGAAGGAGTTTTCGCTGGGCGGTATCGCGCTCGAGACGCGCCTCATCGAACGCTATGGCCCCGAGCCGGAAGACTACTGGATGGGCGCTTTCGTGTGGGAGGCGGACGGCAGCGACGCCGTGCTCACCGAGGAAGGCCTGAATGACGTCCTGGGCACCGGCCACGATGTGCCCGCCCAGGAGCGCTGCCCCGCCTGTCACAACGGCGAACTGGGCCGTGTCCTCGGCATCTCCGCGCTCCAGCTCGCGGCGAGCACCGGTAAGCCGGATGAGCACCTGACGCTCAACGCCCTCGCGTCGGATCAGCGGCTCTCGGCGCCACCCCTCGCGGGCGATGCCTACGTGCCACCTGGAGACGCTGTGGCCTCCGAGGCCCTCGGCTATCTGCACGCCAACTGTGGCCATTGCCACAACCCGCGCGGCACCGCCTGGCCCGACACGCAGATGCTGTTGCGGCTCGGTCTCGAAGAGTCGCTGCCGGGCCTTGCCGCCGAAGATTCGGAGCTCTTTCAGAGCGTGGTGGGGCAGCGGCTTCAGTATTTCCGCGACCAGGGCCAGCAGATCACCGAGCGCGTGGTGGCGGGGCGGCCCGAAGAGAGCGGCCTCGTCGCGCGCATGGCCGTACGCGGTCCGATGGAGCAGATGCCGCCGCTGGCGACCGAACAGGTCGATCCGAGTGGCGTCGATGTGGTTAGGGCCTGGATTGAGAGCCTGCCAGAGTGAGTATGAAAGCGTAGATCGCCATGGCCCCTCGACCAGCGCCCAAGACCCCGAACGAGTTTGAAGGGTCTCGTTCGGCAGCAACGACCTAGTTGGACTGTGCTCAGCGACCTGACCAGTACTTAGGGCGCCGTCTAAGATGGGCGACCGCGATGATCTCTACAACCTCGGCGACCTCACGATAGACCAATGCATACGGAAACTTGGTCACCAACGCGCGGCGGACACCATTCACAAGTGCCCAGCGCTCGGGCGCTTCCAGAACGCCTTCAACCTTATCGCGAACGGCACGGACAAATTCGTACCCGAGGCCCGGTCGGCGACTCTCGTACCATTCAGCTGCGTTGGTGAATTCCGCCACCGCAGCGGGGTGGAAACGGAAAGCTCTAGCGCTCACCGAAACGTCGATCGAGCTGCGCGAAAACCTCGTCGCCCGGGATGGGCTGGACTCGCCCGGAATCCACGTCGCTGACGCGGCGCTGAATCTCCTCTTCCCAGTCGTGTCCGAGGTCACTCGCGTACAAACTAGCGGCTAGCGCCTCCACTAGGCGCGTGCGCTCAGTCTCATCAAGCTTCAGCGCAGCTTCGAGAATGTCAGCGGCCTGTACCATCTCCGGTCCATAGCACAGCTTCGGGCTGACGTCGCCTCTAAGCCTTGGTCACCCGGTCAAAACGCTGCGCCTAAGTGCGTTCGTGGGTGCCAGAACAGGTCTTCGCGCAGAGGTCGGGAAGCGCCAACTCGGATGCCATCCGCCCCGAACTCGAGCGTCCCCGTCGCAGAAAGTACCTCGTACGGGATGCTGCCACAACACTCAGGCAGATCCGCTCGAGCGAACCATTTCGTTCGAAGAACTTCCCCGGAAGCAGTGCGCGGCGATGTTGACGCGAATGGGGTTCAGCGTGACGGCTATCAGAACACGTGCCGTGTATTTGCTTCACGGGAAGCAGCTAAGGCGGCAACTTGCCACGAAATTGCTTCAGCCGAAGCGATATCGCGACAACGTTGTCGCGTAGTGGCTTGCCGGGAGCGTTTTCGGTGAGACGTTGTCGTGATATTGGCTTGCGGAGAACGATAAGTGGAGGGGGCTGTCACGATGTTGGCTTGCTGGGAATGAAATTTGGGTGGGTTGCCGTCAAGTTGCTTGCCGTGTGGTGCAATAACGAGACTCACGACATGGCCTTCACGTCGTGGATCTGAACGACGTGGAGTCGGGGAGAAGACCTTGCGCCGATTCGCGGCAAGCTGAGCCGGGCGGCAGGAACCGAGGTTTGTTCGAGGGATCCTGGGAGGTGTCGGCTTGCGGAGCGATAACCAGCATTGGAACAATCCGAGAACGCTCGCTAATGCCCGCGCCCGCCAACGCCGTCTCTGTACATCGATGAAGACGTGCGTTGGCACGCTGTTCGCGTTCGCGTGGGCGTTCGTACTCGCCTGTGCTCGGCCGATGCCGGTCGCGCCCGCGACAGAAGCGCGCGTGCAGGTTGCCATCGTAGGGGGCGGCATCGCCGGGCTGGTCGCGGCCTACGAGCTCGAGCGACACGGCATCTCGGTGCAGGTGCTCGAGATGTCCGATCGGCTCGGGGGAAGAATCGTCACGGCGCACTATGGCGACGGGCTGCGGGCTGAGTACGGCATGGCCGAGATCTGGTCGAAAAGCCCGCTGGCTCAGGTTGCTCGCGATCTCGGGCTCGTGCTGGAGCAGAGCGAGGGAGCGCTGTCGAGCGTGGTGCTCGACGGCCAGCTACACGCCTTTTCGCAGGATTCGCCGGAGGCGTATCTGCGATCGCTGTTCTCTGCTGACGAATACGCGGCCTGGGTTCGCTGGACGAAATTTTGCGAGTCGCTCTTCACGGAGCTCCAGACTTCGGGGCTCACACCGGCACTCGGGCCGCTGAATGACATTTCGTTTGCGAACTGGCTCGCGGAGCACAAGTTGCCCGCGAAGGTAGCGGTTTTCATCCGCTTGCTCCTCGAGTGCGAGCTCGGCAGCAGTGCCGAGGAGTTCAGCGCCGTGTCAGGCCTCGCAGAGTTTCGCGTGTTCCTCTTCGGCGGTGAGAGCGCGCTGCACGTGCAAGGTGGTAACAGCCGGGTGATCGAAGCGCTCGCCGCGAAAATCCGCGGACCCGTGACGCTCGGCGCTCGCGTGACAGCGGTCGAGCGCAAGCGAGATGCGGGAGGGCGGCTCAGCGCCACGGTCACGTACCTTCGAAACAGCCGCGTGCGGTCGTTGACCGCCGAGCGCGTGATCCTGGCGGTGCCGTGGCTGCACTTGCATTCGATTCAGCTCGATCCACCGCTGCCGGTCGAAGCCCAGAGCGCGCTCGATGGGCTGAGCCGCGGTCACTACGTCGTTGTCCACTTCTTGGTCGACAAACAGCTGCACTCGCTGTGGGGTGGGGCCCATCATCACCCATTTCCCATCCTCACTGCCGGTCCACTGGGTGTGGTCTACGGCACGGAGGCGAGCCCTCCCGAGCAACCTCTGGAGGTCTTCTCGCTGCTCGTTCACGGCTCGCACGCGGAAGCGTTTCACCTCGCGTCCCACGAGGAGAAGCGAAAAGATCTACTCGGAGAGCTCGAGCAGATGTGGCCCGGTTTCTCGCGCTTCGTGCGTGGTACCAGCATCTACACGTACCACCCCGCTGCGATCCCGTTCTGGCCCGTGGGGCGCTCTCCGTTCGACGCGCCCGCTCAGATCCTCTTCCGCCCCTTCGATGGCCTGTATCTGGCCGGCGATTACCTCGTGAGCAGCCACTCCGAAGGCGCCGTGATCGCGGGCCAGAGGCAGGCGCGGGCGATCATCGAGGAGCTCTCAAACCCGCAGCGTTGAGGAGTAGTGTGACGGAGACCGAACTCACTGCTCCACGCACTACAAGACGCCGGAGACGTCGCGATGAGCTCAGGTCAACCTCGAGAGCGTCGCGCGCAGCCAGCCCTGAATGCAGTCGGCTTGCAGCTCCTCGTGCGCGCGGAGCGCCGAGCACGGCGCGCACCTCGCCTTCACGAAACCCGAGGCCGCGCCGTGGCGGTCCGCGACGGCGCCTTCCCCCGCCGCCCCGTCACGCCGCCTTTTTCGATCCGCGCAGTAGCCCGAGCCGTAACAAGCTCTCTGCCGTCGCGATGATGGCTTCTTCGTTCGAGCGCGGCGCCCAGCCGAGCACGCGCCGCGCCTTGTCGTGGCTGGCTTGCCGCGTCTTGCCGAGATCCGGCAGGATCTGCGTCACCGCCGGGTCGAAGAACGCGACCAGCTTCACCATCCAGTCCGGCAACACTCGCGTCGGCACGCGCGACGCCTGAGCGCCCATGCGCGCCCGCAGCAACAAAGCGATCTCGCGCATGCTCATGAAGGGCCCGGCGATGGCCAAGAACCGCTCGCCCTTTGCTGCGGGATGGGTCATGGCGCGCAGATGCAAGTCAGCCACGTCTCGCACGTCCACGATGCCGAAGGCCAGGCGAGGTAAGCCTGGGATCGCCCCGTCCATCAGACGCTGGACCGCCAGGATGGACGTCGAATAGTCACCCCCCAGCACTGGCCCAAATACAGCCACGGGGTTGACCGTGGAGAGCTCCAGCGCTCCGCCTTCCTTGGCCATGAAATCCCAGGCGGCGCGCTCCGCCAACGTCTTGGACTTCACGTAGGGGCGCACGTCGCTTCCGTTCGGGTCGGTCCAGCTCTCCTCGGTAAAGGGCTCGGCTGGAAGCTCGCGCCCATAGCCGACGGCCGCAAACGACGATGTGAGCACGACACGCTTCACGCCCGCGTCTCGCGCGGCTCTGAGCACGCGCAAGGCGCCGTCGCGCGCCGGGACGATCAGCTCGTCCTCGTGTTTGGGCAGACTTTCCGGGAACGGTGAGGCGACGTGCAACACGAAGCTGCAATCCCGCACGGCTTCGGGCCATCCCTCGTCTTTCGTGAGATCAGCAACGGCGAACGTGAGCGCATTGCCTGGCGCCGCGCCGCCCGCCTTCAACATCACCCGCACGCCGGCTTCCCGCGCCAGCGAACGCACCGTCGTGCGCACGCGATACCCCGCTCCGAGGAGCTGCAAGATGCAGTGTGCGCCAATGAACCCCGAGCCCCCCGTCACCAGCACCAGCTCGCCACTCACGAGCGTCCATTAACGCCGCTGCCGCGGGATGGCAATCGCGCAGCGAATCTACGACGTTTGCACGACAGAAGCGAACTCGAGCCGCGTCAGCCAGCCTGCGAGGCGCCCGCCCTCGCTCACGACGCAATAGCGGGCACGTTCGGAGCGCGCTCGAGCCGCGGCCTGCCCGAGCGGCAGGTCCGCGGGTAGTGAGACGAGGCTCGGATCCATCCACAGGCTCACGGCCTCCTCTGGATTGGCCTCCAGCGCGCGGTGCGCCTCGAGCTGGGAAAAGATGCCCACGGGCGTTCCCTCGTGCACGACGACGATCGCGGAGTGTTCAGCGAGCCCGGCACTCGCGTCGCTGAGCGTCGCTGAGCGCTCTAGCGTCGCGAACGAGCTGAGCAGAATATCGGCCACGGGTGTCTCGAGCCGGGCGCGCTCGATGGCCAAGAGCAACTCCGTCGTGCTCAGGACCCCCTCGAGGGGACCATCCTCGACGACATACACGCGGTGGATGCGCTGATCCACCATCTGCCGGGCGCACGCCGCCAACGTCGAATGCCGCCGAACGACCGGTATCCGACCGTCCAGGGCCTCCGAAGCGCGCAGCTCCGGCAACCACAGGTGGCGCTTGGAGTCCGCCCGTTGCGGGCGAAACTTCCCAACCCTGAACAGGTTCTCCCACCCAATGACTCCGACGAGGCGTTGGCTGCGGTCCACGACCGGCAACGCGGACACGTTCAGGTCAGTGAGTTTCTTCGCCACGGCCGCCAGCGGCTCGAGCTCCTGTACCGTGACGACGGGCGTCACCATACAAGTCCCGACAGCGCGCTCGAACTCAATTTCCATCTCGCTGCCTTTCGAAGTGGGTCTTTCCGGATGCCGGCCCGCGCCGACGCGGTGGCGACATCACCGGTGGCCGGGGTCTCGAACTGCATTCGCTCGGCGAGGGTAGAGCCCTCGGGCGCGCGCGCGATCGCCGCAGTCCAACCATGAACATAGCACCCCCCGCGCGCCGGCGCTGGCACCCGGAGTCGAATTGGCGGAAAACTGTCCGCGTTTTTGAAACGCGGGCGGCTCAGGCCCCCTTACGGGCTGTGATAGCGTCCGCTGCCCGAGGCTCTGAACATGTATCGAATGCTCGAACCCGACAAAATCATCGCCACCGCGGCGCAGCTCGATCGGCGTGTGCGCGAGCGGTTTCCAGACTCCGGCTTGTCGGAGATCGCCACCGAGTTCGTGGCTATGGCCAACAACGTGGCGGCGGTCGCGAACTACGTGGCGGCGCCTCACCGCGCCATGCGCATCGTGGTGGGCGGGGCTTTGTTCTTGCTCGGGGCAGTGAGCCTGATCGCGGTCGCCGTGATCGATCTGCGGACGGAGGCGTTCTCGACCCTGTCGGATTTTGCTCAAGGGCTCGAGGCGCTGATCAGCGACATGGTGTTCATCGGCGTGGCGGTGTTCTTTCTCTTGTCCGCCGAGGATCGCATCAAGCGCAAGCGGGCGCTCGCGGCGATTCGCGAGCTGCGCGCTATCGCGCACATCATCGACATGCATCAGCTTACAAAGGATCCCGAACGTTTCGAGGGTCGCGGGCCGGACACGGCATCATCGCCCGAGCGCCACCTTACGGCGTTCGAGCTCACGCGCTACCTCGACTATTCGAGCGAGCTTCTGGCGTTGATCAGCAAGCTGGCGGCCCTCTTGATTCAAGGTTTCGACGATGCCGTGACGCTGAGCGCGGTGAACGAAATCGAGGATCTCACGGCCGGCATGTCACGCAAGATCTGGCAGAAGATCACCATCGTCGATCGCTTCGTACCCGTGGCGGCGGAGCGAGCGCGAGGCGATTAGAAGCCATCTTTGCTTGACCATTCGGGCCCCCCCTGGCAGCCTCGTTGCTCGGGTGCCACATGTCGTCTTGGAAGAAAGTCAAAGGCCTGTTCTGGCAGCCCGGGGACGGGGGCGAGCCGCCTCCTTCGGCAGACGCTGATTTGTCGGACGCTGAGTTCCAGGAGTTCCTCGGGCAAAATCCCCTGGCGGTTCCGACGGGCGAGCTCTCGTCCGGCTCCGGTGTCTCCGATGCGAGCCGGCTTCCCGTGCAGCTTGGTGAGGCGGGGATCGACTTCCAGGCGCATTACGACTCCGTCGGAATTCCCAATACCGACGAGGTGGAGCAGCTCGAGAACTTCCTGTCGAGGCTCGAGTCGTCTCTGCCTCAGGCCTCGAAGCTGGCGGCGGCCCAGGCCTTCCTGGGGGCCATTGGCAAGGGCAAAGAGCACGTGCTCGCGGACGCCGCGCGCAAGATCCACTGCGTGCGCGGGATCCTGGCGGGGAAACACGAAGAAACCAGCGCCGCGTGCGCGCACGAGCAACAGCAAGTCGCCGCGCTGCAGGCGCAGATCGAGCAACACCGGCAGCGCATGGAAGCGCTAGCTCACGAGCTGGAAGGCATTCGGCAGGCGTGCATCGGCGAGGAGTCGAGGCTGCAGGCGGCGCGGGTGTTCTTCGGCAGCGTGGAAACCGGGCGCTGATCCTTTCCCAATACCCCGGGCGGGCGGGCGTGCGACGAGCCATGGAACAAACTGGAGAGATGCGATGGTAGCCGGCAGGTTCTGGAATTTCGTCAAGGGGTTGTTCTGGCAGGGGCAACGCAGCCTAGAGCAGGCCAATCCGGAAGCCGTCTACGAGATGGCCATCCGCAAGATGAAGGCCAACTACCAACACATGCAGAGCGCCGTCGGCAAGCTCGCCGCGGAGCGCAACCGCATGCGCATGGTGATCGAGAAGAAGCAACGGGATCTCGCGACGGTGTCGCAAGACCTCGAGAGTGCTCTCGGGGCCGCGCAATCCGGCGATCAGAACGCGGTGGAGATCGGCGAAGAGCTGATCGGCGAGAAGGAAGCCCTGGAGCGCGAGATCGGCGCGATCAAGCAAGAGTTGGTCCAGTCCGAAGCGCTGGTGCAGGACTACATGGGCAAGCTGCGCACGATCGAGAACCAGACCAAGCAGATGGAGTCGCGCAAGGAAGGCATGATCGCCAAGCTGCATTCGGCCAATGCGCGCAAGGCGTTCGGCGACATGGTGTCGGGGATGAGCACGAGCGCCGAAGAGTCAGCCGTGAGCGACATCGATCGGCACATCGAAGGCGTCGCGGCCCAGGCGGACATAGCGGACGAGATGAGTGGGCAATCGCGGGACGAGCGGCGTCGCAAGCTGCGCGAGAACAACACGGCGCGCGCGTCGCAGTCCAAGTTCCAGGCCATGCTCGAGGCGCGCTCCGGTGGGGCAGCGGCCGGAGCGCGGGAAGCGGCACCGAAAGCGGTGGCGCAAAACCCGGGTGAAGGTAAGCGCGGCATCTGAGGTTTGACAAATATGGACGCAAAGAGCTCCGGTGGACGCCCCGGGCCCGCCTTGACGGTGGGCATCCCGCTCGCGATCTTGGCGGCCGGCGGGTATTTCGGTTACACGCTGCTGGTCAAGCCGGCGCTCGACGACAAGGACAAGGAAGCGGCCAAGGAACAGCTGTCCCAATCCACGTCGGTGAGCGGAAAGAAATACGACAAGACCGTCAAGGTCGCGGGGGATCCGTGGTCGGGCTACAGCACTTTCCGCAATGAGCCGCGCCTGGCCGCGGCCTTGGGCAAGAGTGGCATCGGCATCGAATACGTGGATGACGAAGCGCTCTATGAACAGGGCGCGCGCATGCGCGCACTGGCCAAGGGCGACATCGATCTGGCGCTGACGACGGTGGACGCGTTCCTCCAGCACGGCGCGAGCAACAAGCAGGACGGCCAATACCCGGGTGTCGTGCTCTGGAACATCGACGAGTCGAGCGGAGGAGACGCGATTTTTATCGCCAAGGGCCGGCAAGGCTTTGACTCAGTGAAGCCGAGCGACAAGGTCTGCTACGCCACGGGCACGCCGAGCGAGCACCTCTGGGATTTCGCCAGCCTCTCTTTCTCAAACCTGGGCGATCGGCTCGGGACGGACAATGGCGTCGTCGCCGGCGATTGTTGGAAGAAGCTCTCCGCCGGGCAAGTCCAGTTGGCCGTGTTGTGGCAGCCCTTCACCGCCATCGCGGTGCAGGAGGGCTACCCGAAAGTATTCGCGACCGGTGGGCAGGCAGATGACGTGATCGTGGACGTGGTGGTGGCGAACCGCCGCTTCGTGATCAACGAGAAGGCGACGCTCCAGAAGCTGGCCCGCGCCTACTTCGACACCATCGACGGTTACCTGAAGGAACCCGCCGAACACGCCAAGTTCATCACCGCGGACTGCGGAGCGGACTGTGCTGGCAACGCCAGCCTGGGCGGTGCCGTGCTCGAGGGTATCGACTTTTTGAGCTACGAAGAGAACATGTGCCTGTGGTGGGGCCAGTGCGGCACGCCGACGAAGATGCTGGAGCGCATCAACAAGACGGCGCGCCTCTTGGTGGCCAAGGGCAAGCTATCGAGCGCGGCCTTGCCGGAGCCGTCGAGCATTCTCAACGACAGCTTCCTCGTCGGCTTGAAATCAGAGCTCGAAAAGCACGCCAAGCTCGCCAGTGAGGTCGCGGGCAAGGAGACGGCTGTCAAGGCGCCTACGCTCGCAGCCAGCGAGAAGGTGTACACCTACGCCGCCGCCGAGACGAAGGCCGCATCCGGCACGGACGTCGGCACGTTGAGCTTGCCGAACATCTATTTCCCCGAGGGCAGGGCCACGCTCGACCCCAACGCGGCGAGCGTCGTGGCGGGCATCGCCGACAAATTGAAGAGCTTTCCTGCGCTGTGCGTGCGCGTCTACGGGCACACCAATTCAGCCGGCAGTCCCGTCAATAACCAGCGCCTTTCGCAGGAGCGAGCGGCCGCGATCGTGACTCAGTTGCGCCAGGTGGACGCGAGCGCGTTTCCGGCTGCGCGCTTCGACGCGCGGGGGTTTGGCTCGTCGGCGCCGGTCATGAAAGGCGGGCAAGAGGATCTCGAAGCGAGCCGCCGCACCGAGTTCAAGCTCTTTAACTGCACCGGCTCCGTGGCGACCTCGCGCTGATACTCGGCTCGATTTCCCACGATGGTAGCGCGCATCCCGACGTGGCAAGAGCGGCTCGGGGCTTGCTTTCGCTGGCGCCATCGGCTGCTGCACGTGTTTGGGGCGCCCGGGGCGCTCGGCGCGCTGACGTCGGTAGCGGCCGCGGCTGCGCTCAATCCTGAAACGGGTCTGGCCCTCGGCGCGCTCACGGCGATGACCGGCGCGGTCATCGCGGGCTATTACGTCGTGGCCGGCTTTGATCGCGGCCTGGTGGATCTGCTGCAGGAAGAGCAACGCGGGGCATCGCAAAAGCTCGAGCAGGCGGCGCTCGACCGCGTGCTCGAGGGCTGCGAGCCCGACGTGCGCCAGCAGTTGTCGCGCTGTCTCGAGTTGCACGCCGCCATCGACGCCGTCTTCAGCGATGGGATCGACGATTCGATCGAAGCGGTACTGCAGAACTCTCGCGGGGACATCGCCGCGTTGCAAGCCCGCGCGGTGGCCATGGCCCAGCTGCACCAGCGGCTGCGGGTGATCGTGTCCAAATCCAACGCGGACACGCTCTGGCACGATGTGCAGCGCATGGATCGCGAACTCGCTCAGACGCCGGAGGGGGCGGTGCGCGACGCGCTGCTTGCGGCGCGCACGAGTGGCGTGCGGGCGCTCGAGCAGTGGCGCGGCGCGTACGACAAGCAAAACCAGGTGAAGAGCGTGCTCACGTTGATCGAAAACAACCTTCAGGAGTTCAAGCTCGCGATGGAGTTGCGCAAAGCGGACGCCGCCATGGGCCATGCCACGGCGGGACGGGACGTCAGTGAGCTGCAGGCGCGGCTGATCGCGGCGGGGCAGGCGTGCGACGAGCTGGTCGGGCGAGCCGCGAGCCCTGAAGGCCGAAAAGCAGGGCGGCGGAGGGCTTTGTGAGCACGGAAGAGCTGCAACTGCCCTGGGCCATGGCCCTCAAAGACGCCTACAACCGGGGCGAGTCGGCGATGATGCTGTTGCACAACAACATCGCGGACATCTTCCCGCTCGGCGGGCAATACGTCTCGGCGCGGCGCTACCTCGAGCACACCTTCCGCGAGCGTGGTTACATCATCATCTCCTTCGACGTGTCGCGCGGCATGCGCTTTCATGACGACCGCGAAGCCGAAGAGTTCTTGAAGCTCGCCAATGAAAATCTGAAGCCCGGAGATCGCCTGCTCCGCAGCATCTACGACTTTCCGCGTGAGAGCATCAAGGCGTTGGCTTTCATCGAAGCGTTTGTGGTCGGTGTGGAAGGCGCGTCGCGGCCGGTCGCGGTTTTGCTCGACTACGCCGCGGAGCTCGCGCCGAACGGCGACCCGTCGACGATGACTGAGGTCGATCGGATCAACGCGGTCACGTTGCAGCGATTCGCGCAATTGTTCTACGAGCGCCTGCAAGATTCGGCTCAGCGTGATGCCTTGTGCGTGCTCTTCAGCCCCAACCTGCACGCGCTCAACCCGGCGCTGGTCCGCTCCGAGGTCGTGACCAGCATCGAAGTGCCGCGGCCCGGGCCCGACGATCGGGCTCGTTTCATTCGCTATCTGCAGGCCAAGCGCGTCGTGGACGGAGGCACTCCGCTGGCGCTCGAGATGACGGAGGAACAGCTCGTGGAGCTGACCTCGGGCCTCACGTTGACGGGCATCTTGCAATTGTTTACGCGCGCGTCCGCGGCACCGGGGACGCGGCTCGACAGCTCGTTCGTGGTGCAGCGCAAGCGCGAGCTCATCGAACGCGATAGCCGCGGCATGCTCGAAGTGCTGTCGCCGCGTCACGGGCTCGACGCTGTGGGTGGCCATGCCGCCGCCAAACGCTTCTTTCTCGACACCGCCCGGGACTTGCGGGAGGGCCGCCGCGACGTGGCCGTCGGAGCGATCTGCCCGGGCCCCAACGGCGTCGGCAAGACCTTCATCGCCAAGGCATTTGCCCGGGATTGCG
>JAYWEH010000759.1:0-32524 GCA_043780025.1 Deltaproteobacteria bacterium | reverse complement strand
CTCTCCGCCCATCCCTGCCCTCGATTCGACACAAAAATCGTCGTTTCTGGCGTGGGATTTGGCGTCCTGCTGCGCTAACACCCCCCGCGATGAGAGTTGCCGTCGTTGGGACCGGGTACGTCGGTTTAGTGGCCGGCGTGTGTTTGGCGGAGTCGGGCGCGGACGTCGTGTGCATCGACGTCGACCAGCAAAAATTGCGCAGCCTGGAGCAGGGCCAGGTGCCGTTTTTCGAGCCGGGCCTGGCTGCCATGTTGGCGCGCAACTGGCCGCAGCGCATCCGCTTCAGCGATGACCTCGGCGCGAGTCTGCGCGGTCGCCAGATCGTGTTCGTCGCTGTGGGTACGCCACCGAACGAAGACGGCTCGGCTGATCTCAGCCGCGTGCTGGAGGTGGCGCGCAACGTGGCCGACACCGCCACGCACGATCTGCTGCTCGTGCTCAAGAGCACTGTCCCGGTGGGTACCAACCAGCGCGTCGCGGACGTGGTGGCCTCGGCGCGCCATCGCATCAGCGTGGTCAGTAACCCCGAGTTCTTGAAGGAAGGCGCCGCGATCGACGACTTCCTGAAGCCGGACCGCATCGTCGTCGGCACGGACGATGACGCGGCGTACCGCCTGATGGAACAGCTCTATGCGCCGTTCAACCGGCAGCGCAACCGCATCCAGCGCATGTCGCCGAAGAGCGCCGAGATCGTCAAATACGCGGCCAACGCGATGCTGGCGACGAAGATCTCGTTCATGAACGAGATCGCCGAGCTGTGCAGCGCTGCCGGCGGCGACGTCGAACAGGTGCGCGTCGCGCTCGGCGCTGACCGGCGCATCGGGTTTCAGTTTCTGTATCCTGGGCTCGGCTTTGGCGGCAGCTGCTTCCCCAAGGATCTGCGCGCCCTCGTGCGCACCGGCGAAGAGCTCGGCACGCCGATGCGCGTCGCTGCCGCCGCGGTGGAAGCAAACGAGCGCCCCGTGCCCGAATTGCTGCGCCACATGCACGCAGACCTCGGAGGCCTGGCGGGCGCTCACATCGCGGTCTGGGGGCTCGCCTTCAAGCCGAAGACCGACGACGTGCGGGAAGCGCCCGCGTTACGCCTGATCGAAGGGCTCGTCGCGGCCGGCGCGCGCGTGGTCGGCAGCGACCCGGAAGCGCTCGAGACGTCGCGGGTACAGCTCGAGCAGGCGGGCATCCTGGGCAAGGTCGAGCTGACGGGCGACTACTACGCCGCCTGTGAGGGCGCCGACGCTCTGGTCGTGGCCACGGAGTGGCTGCAGTACCAGTCGCCGGATATCGAACGCCTGGCTGCCAGCATGAAACGCCGCTTCGTGTTTGACGGGCGCAACGTGCTTTCACCGGCCGGCTTCAAACAGGCGGGCTTTGCCTATCGCGGGATGGGCCGCCGCTGAGCAACAGGCGCCCCAAATCGGAGAGCCAGCTCGGATCAAGGACGGAGTGCTCGAGCTGGGGCAGTTCGATCAGGGGTGTACCGAGGACTGCGAGGCGGGCTCGCGATTCGAGCTGCGCCATTTCGGCCGCGGCCTGAGCGGCGGCCGCGGACAGCGCCGGCGCGGCTTCACCCGAGACCTGCGCGTTCCAGAGCGGCCTCAGCAACGTTCGTTCCCGCTCTTCGAACACGAGCGAGCGCAGGCGATTGAGTACCAGCGCGCCCACGGGCAGCCCGAGCTCCGAGAGCAGCTCCGCGCGAAGCTCGATGGCTTCGTTGGTCGGCAGCTCCTCCGGCAGCGTCACAATCACGATGCTGCATTCGTTGGGATCCTGCAGCATCGCCCGCGCCAGTTCGGCGTCGCGCCTGAGCAGCCCGGCCGGGGCCACCTCCATGATCACCTGCGGAAGCCGTAACATTTCGAGGCCATGGCCGCTCGCCGGCGCATCGAAAATGACATGATCGAAGCGCGGCGCGCCGCCGAGCTTTTCGCTCGCGTGGTACCAGGCTTTGCCCAGCACCGCCCACTCGGGTAGCCCCGGCACCGCCGCGAGGAACCCCTGCACGTAGCGGTTTTCGAACAGCGCCTGGCGCGCCAATCGGGGCTTGATGAGCAGGCGGCCGTACTCCTTCAGCGCCAGATCGGGCCTCAGGTGGACGGTCCAGAGCCCCGCCCGCGCGGGCGTCGGATCCTCCTGCCAACGAGCCTCCGGCACGAGCGCCCGATACGGCTCTGGGTCCGTCACCGCCAGCAGCGTGCGCCGGCCGGAGGCGCTCAATGAAACAGCCAGACTGGCCGAGACGGTCGTCTTGCCCACTCCGCCTTTGCCCGTTACAAACGAGAAACGTCGCTCGAGCGCGTTCACTGCCTAATACCGCCTGCTCGCAACAATGAAGGTCGCCGCCGCTCAGTTCAACTCCACCGTCGGCGCCTTATCCGAAAATCGCCGGCGCATGCTCGAATGGGTAGAGCAAGCGCGCTCCTCGAGAGCGGACGTGGTGTTGTTTCCGGAGTTGTGCCTGCCGGGATATCCGCCCCGCGACCTATTGGATCGGCCCTCCTTCGTCAAGCAGGTCGTCCGGGTTACCGCGGAGCTGGTGGCCGCGGTTCCAGCGGACGTGACCGTGATTTTTGGCACCGTGGGTGCCGGCCTGAGCGGTCCTGGCTTGCCGCTCAGCAACGACGCCGTGGTCGCCCGCGGCGGTCGGGAGATCGGCCGCGCCCGAAAGCAGCTCTTGCCGAGTTACGACGTGTTTGACGAGGTGCGCTACTTCCGGCCGGGGGCGGGCAGTTTCGTGACTGAGCTTTGCGGTGAGCGCGTGTCGATCAACATTTGCGAAGACGCCTGGGCCGACTCTGCAGAAATGGCAGGCCGCTACCTGCAGAACCCCCTGCGAGCGCTCGCGGGCGGAACCACCGACGTGCTGCTGAACTTGACTGCCAGTCCGTTCACGCTCGCCAAGTGGGGACGGCGCGAGGTGGTGTTCCGGGACGTGGCGCTTCGCTACGGGGTCGACGTGGTGATGGTGAACCAGGTCGGCGCCAACGACGAGCTGATTTTTGACGGCACGAGCGTGGCGTGGTCGAAACGCGGGGAGCTGCTCGGTCACGCTCCGAGCTTCGAAGAAACGTTGTGGACCGCTGACGTGGGCCGTACCGCACCCGCCCAAACCATGGGCCTCCCGCCGCAAGCCAGTCCCGAGGCCGCCGCCTACTCGGCGCTCGTGCTGGGCGTGCGCGACTACGCGCGCAAATGCGGCTTCGGGCGCGCCGTGCTCGGACTGAGCGGCGGCGTCGATTCGGCGCTCACCGCCGTGATCGCAGTGGACGCGCTCGGGCGTGAAAACGTGCTCGGCTTGGCCCTGCCCACTCGCAATTCGTCGGCGGGATCGCTCACCGACGCGGCAGCGCTCGCCCACAATCTGGGTATCGGTTTGCAGAAAATCGATATCGACCCCATCTTCCAGGCCTACATCAACGGCCTGTCCGCTCCGCTCGATGCGCTCGCGCTTCCTGGTCCGCTCGACGTGACGCTGGAGAACCTGCAAGCGCGAGTGCGCGGGGCAACGCTCATGGCGGTTTCGAATCGCACCGGTGCACTCGTGCTCACCACCGGTAACAAGAGCGAGCTGGCCGTCGGCTACTGCACTCTCTACGGTGACATGGCAGGCGGCCTCGCGGTGATCTCCGACGTGCCGAAGACGATGGTCTATCGGCTCGCTCGGTACGTCAATCGCGAGCGGGAACGCATCCCGCGTGCAAGCATCGAGAAGGCGCCGTCCGCGGAGCTCCGCCCGGACCAGACCGATCAGGATTCGCTGCCGCCCTACGAGGTGCTCGATCCGATCTTGGAGCTCTACGTCGAGGACCAAGCGAGCCCGGCGGAGATCGTGGCACGCGGCCACGATCGGCAAGCCGTCGAACGCGTCGTGCAGCTGGTCCGCGGAGCGGAATACAAGCGCCGTCAAGCGGCACCCGGCTTGATCCTCACGCGCAAAGCTTTTGGATCCGGGCGGCGCATGCCCGTTGCCGGACGCCTGGAGGAGAAATGAGTTCAAGGAGAGCCACGGTGCTATTTTGCCTGCTGTCATTCGGTTGCCCCCCGGGGGATCCGAAGCTCGATGTTCCGGCAGCGCCGCCAAAGGCCAACTCGGCGCCCGCTCCGCCCAATCGACCCGCGCCCAACGCCGGACGCAAGCCGCCCCTCGCGCCCCCGCCCTGGCACGTTCCGGTGGGTCCGACGCTATCCATCGAACCGGGCAAAGGCCTCGGGCCGATTCGGTTCGGGGCCCAGGTCGAGACCATCGAGAGGCTCATGGGGCAGCCTTGCGCGGAGAAGCAGGACCAAGGCGAAGGCGTCGTGGCATGCCGTTACTCGGCACACGCCGTCGAATTCTTTGTGGGCTCGCGCGGCCTCGAGCGCATTCGCGTGCACCGGCTGGGGAGGCCCTTCCGCCCCGGCCAGGAGAAGCCCGATTTCGGCATCTTCAATGGCCGTTTTGGCTCGGGATTGAGCGTGGGCATGTTGCCCAACGCCGTCAAAGAGCTCGCCGGGGCGCCCAAGAGCGTGCGCCAGGTCCCAGCAGGAGATCCTTTCGGTACGGTGGAGATCCACGAGTACGACGGGTTTTCGTTGGAGCTCGATCGCACGGGCCCTGACCGCCTGGTGCTCGGGGGTGTCGTGTTGGCGCGGCCCGCCTCTTGAGCCGGCTCATCACGCGGCTCTCACCAGTGCAGCGCGGCCAGCGCATCGAGGCCCACCACCAGCGCTCCGCGCTGGCGGTCCATGGCCACGTCCACACCGATGAGCTCGATGGGCAAATGCCCTGCGGCTCGCAACGCAACGCCCACCAGATCGCCGAAATGGGGCACCGTGGCCCCCGCGATGGCCAGCGGAGTAGCGAGCTCGCCATCGTTCACCGCGGGCTCCAGCACTCGGCCGGTATCGATCTCCACCTCGAGCCGTTTCGGCTTTGCTTCAGCCGACGCGGCGACCCGTTCCGGATGGCGCACGGCCATCGCGGCCGCCTTCCCTTCGAGCGCCACGACGCGTAGCTCGATCCCCGACGCCCAGGGCGTTCCTCGCGCGGCAGGCGGATTCACGCGCCGCTCGATGCTGACGTGCTCATCCAGGCCGGCCGTTTGAGCCTGGAACAGCACTCGAGCCAGCATCATGCCGAGCGCGCCGTCACTGACGAAGCCGCCGGCACCGCGCCAACCGCCCGCCTCCCACGTCCCCAAGCCGAGCCGGAGTTCGCCGCTAGCGGTCCGAATGACGAGATCCGACTCGCCCCGCGCCCGTTCGACGGCGGCCTCGATGTCGAGCAGGCTCCGGCAGACCCCGAGCGCTTCGACGACGGGCACACCCTGCTCCGCGAGGAACGCTTTTGCCGCCGCCGTGTCGCCGAGCGCGTGGTGGTGGCGCGAATCGTAGCGATGAAGCAACGCGCGGCGCCGACCCAGCATTGACCGTAATGGTCGCGCACCCGCCAATCGATCACTCGCAGCGGAAACCGCGAGTTTCGCAGATATCGCCTTCACCCCACCAGGTGCTGCCGAGACCTCAACCCGAAAGGGCACGGCCCATTTCGTAATTGTGGTGTTCACCCTTGTAGTTGCACTACTGCAACAGTCGACGTCATTTGTGCCGATTTCGCGCTGTTTCGTTCGGTTTCGCAACGTTTCTCTCCTACAACCTCACCGCGTTAACCACCGAAAATAACGCTCGCTAACGATTGAGCTCCAGGTCTCTTGGGTTCGTTCGTTAAGTGCCTTCAGGAGAATCGCACGCAAAAATCAGAGCGTGTTCGAGTGAAGCACCATGAAACACTCAGTTTGGAGCACAGCAACCGGACTATTCGGTTCTGTATTGGTGGCGGGTTGTGCCACGGACTACGCCGGTTACGCTGAATACGAAGGCGACGAGGCGGAGACAGAAAGCACGTTCGGCAACGCAGAGCAGGCGGTCAACGCATGCGCCGGCGACGACTTGCAATACGACTTCAACGGCTTCGCGGCGTCTCTCGCCGTCGCGATAGCGAACGAGCTCGGACACTGGGACGTCGCGACAGATTTTGCCGTCTCGGGTGGTAAGTTGGTCTTGTCGGGGGCGGGCGTCGCGCGCTGCGGCGCTGGCGGTTGCGAAAACATCAAGGCCATCCTGGCCATGCAGGACGACGTGACGAACGGCATTCCCTATCACAGCCCCTCCGTCTTTCGCAGCAAGCTCACGGGTTGGTACCAGGCGCAGCTGGACAAGCAGGTGGAGCTCGCTACCGCAGCGGCGTTCCCGCCCGGTGTCTATCGCTTCAAGGGCCGCCAGAGCAACAAGTCCATCGTCGTCGACAACGGCTCGACTCTGTCAGGCGCGGTCGTCGAGCAGAAGGGCTCGTTCGTCGGCAACAACGGCGACTGGGACGTCAGCGTCGTTGGCACGAAGCACAAGCTCAAGAACCTGAAGAGTGGTATGTGCCTCGACCTGAAGGTGGATGGCGCGGCCAACACCGACATGGTGCAGCGGGCCTGCTCGACTGCGGCCTCGCAGCTGTTCAAGCTGACGCCGGCGCAGGACGCGGCGGCCTTCTACATCGAGACGCGGCACGCGGGCAAAGCCCTGCAGGTCGCGGGAATGTCGACTCAGGACGACGCCAAGATCCAGCAGGTCACCCTGGACAAGAACCAGTACTCGGCGCAGTTCATCGCGACCTCGGTCAATGGAACGGCGATCTCCGGCTTGTTCAAGGGTATGTACACTCTCGCCGCGACCCACAGCAGCAAGGTCATGGGCGTCGCCAGCAACGACGAAAATGCGCAGGTGGCTCAATACACGTACTCGGCGACGAACCCGATGCAGAACTGGTATTCCCTGCCCATGGGCAGCGGCAAGTACCAGTTCGTGAACCGTTCGAGCGGCAAGTGCCTGGCCCTCGCGTCGGACTCGGCGACGGCCAAGGCGGTGCAAAGGACCTGCGCCAACAACGAGAGTCAGAAGTTCACGGTCACTGTGAGCGGCGCGGCGGACACGTTCACGCTGAAGACGCGCTATAACATGCTGCTCGAGGTCTCCGCGTATTCAATGAACGAAGGTGCGCCGATCGGACAATCCACGACCTTGAACGCGGACCCGCAGCGCAAGTTCAAGATGACGCCGATGCTCGCCGGCGAGCCTCACCGCTTGAGCTTCTCGCACAAGACGCCGGATGCGGCCTGCGGCGACTACTACTGGTACAACATCACTTCGCCGAACGGCCTCCCGCTGGCTAACCCGGCGGAGACGTTCATCCAGTTGATCTTCGCCGGTGGCAAGAAGGCGATGGGCGGTGCCGACGAGAACCCGTTCATCGCTCAGGTGTCGACGGGCACGCAGGTCGCCATCGACCCGTCAGGGTACATGTTGCCCGGTACGGGTAGCGTCACCGGTAGCTGCATCGCCAGCGACGTGTATGTCGACCTGAACAAACTGGCCGGTGGCGCCTTGGGCCCGCCCGCCATCCCCGCGCTGTGTTGCACCAAGTACACGGGTGCTTCGGGCATCTTCGGGGTGAGCGCTTGGAGCTCGACCACCTTCGTGTGCAAGTGAGGCGGCCTGTGGGCGTCTGACGCCCGAGCTCGTCAAAAAGGTATCGGCCTTCGCCTTCGGGCGGGGGCCGCTTCCTTTTGATGCAACGGATTCCGTTTTGGAACAGTTTGAGTTCTCGAACGACGGTTCACGTCGCAAGGCGTCACCCACAGGGTGATACGGCGCCTCACTGAATTTAACTCGGACCCGCTAAAGTTCTTCATGTTCGGGCATTGAGTGCGTTCTGATGTTTCAAGGTAAGCCGCCCCATAAAAATCCAGGCGGCGCTGGAGTCAACCGATGAAACAGAGATACTCGCGTGCAGCAATAGGCCTGGTGGGTTCGGCTTTGCTCGTCGGTTGTGCAAATGAGTACGCCCCCTACGCAGGGGATGAAGTGGACAATGACCCCGCCTTCGGCAATGCGGCGCAAGCGGTCAACGCCTGTGACGGCGACGACCTGCAGTACGACTTCAACGGTTTCGCAGCGTCACTGGCGGTCGCGATCGCCAACGAGCTCGGACACTGGGACGTCGCCACCGATTTTGTCGTCTCGAACGGCAAGCTGGCTTTGACGAACGCCGGCCTGGCACGCTGTGGCAGCGCGGCCTGCGAGAACACCAAGGCTCTCCTCTTGATGCAAGAAGACGTTACCAGCGAAATTCCCTACCACAGTGCCGCTGAATTCCGGACCAAGCTCACCGGCTGGTACCAGGCGCAGATGGCCAAGCTCGTGGAGCTGACCACGGCGGCCATCTTTCCGCCCGGAACGTATCGTTTGAAAGGCCGGCAGAGCGCCAAGTTCATGGTCGTCGATCTCGCTTCGACGACGGCAGGCGCCCTGATTGAGCAGAAGTCGACCCTGAGTGGAACGACCGGGGACTGGGAGCTGAGTGTGGTTGGCCCCAAGCATAAGCTGAAGAACGTCAAGAGCGGCCTGTGCCTCGACCTGAAGGTGGACAGCCCGACCAACGCCGACATGGTGCAGAAGCCGTGTTCGAGTGCGGACTCGCAGCTGTTCAAGATGAGCAAGTCGTCGGATGGCACGGCGTTTCTCTTCGAGACGAAACACCCCGGCAAGGGCCTGTTCGTCTCCGGCCATTCCACAGCGGAAGATGCCAAGATCATCCAGGCCACCTTCGACAAGAACATGCACTCGAGCCAGTGGCTCGCGACGTCGATGAGCGGAACGCAGGCTCAGGGTCTGTTCAAGGGCATGTACACGCTGAAGGCGAGCCACAGTAACAAGGTGATGGGCGTCGCCAACAACACCGAGAACAGTTCGGTGGCCCAATACACCTACTCGGCGACCAACCCCATGCTGGAGTGGTACGCGTCACCCATGGGCTCGAACAAGTATCAGTTCATCAACCGCTCCACCGGCAAATGCATGGCGCTCGAAACGGACTCCGCGACGGCCAAGGTCGTGCAGCGGGCTTGCGCGAACGACGACAGCCAGAAATTCACGCTGACGCCGAACGGGGGAGCCGACACCTTCACGGTGAAGAGCCGCTACGACAAACTGCTCGAGGTCGACTCGTACCTGATGACCGATGGAGCCGTGATCGAACAGGCCGCGGCCGCAGCCGCCGATCCGCAGCGCAAGTTCAAACTGACCCCGCTGCTCGCGGGTGAGCCTCACCGCTTGAGCTTCTCGCACACCACGCCGGACGCGCACTGTGGCGACTATTTCTGGTTCAACATCACGCAGCCGAACGGGTTGCCGCTCGCCAACCCCGCGGAGACTTTCATCCAGCTGATCTTCGCGGGCGGCAAGCGGGATATGAATGGTACGGACGAGAACCCCTTCATCGCCCAGATCTCGACCGGTACGCAGGTGGCGGTTGACCCGTCCGGGTACATGGTGGGCGGCACCCGCTCAGGAACCGGCAGCTGCATCCCGAGCGATGTCTTCTTCGATCAGACCAAGAAGGCCGCCGGCTCCAAGATCCCGCCGCTGGCGCCACCGTTGTGCTGCACCAAGTACAACGGCCTGGAAGGGGTGTTCGTGGAGAGCATCTGGAGCACGACCACGTTCGTGTGCACGTAAAGGTCCGCGGCAGCTAGCGGCGACCGCGCAGCACGTCGATCGGTGACGGCCTTCGCCCCCACAAGGGCGGAGGCCGCGTCCGTTTTGTGGCCCCGTTGGAGCGGTTGAACTGATCCGGTTCGAGTTTGTGTCGAGCCGGTGCGCGCCACCGCGGAGCATCCCCTTTCGACACGTAAGTGTTCGAACTTAATGGCTTGTGACCTACAGGGTGATGGTCGGCCCCACCGAAATTAACAGTTCATAACTAAAGTTCTTCAGCATTCGACAGCGCGCTCGTTCCTGTGTGTCGGGAGAGCCGCCAGACAGAAACGGCGGGCCAAATAATTCATCAATGAAACACATTAATTCGAGTGCATTGTGGCTGCTAGGTTCAGCGTTGATCGCCGGCTGCGCCACGGAATACGCGGGTTACGCTGAATACGAAGGCGACGAGGCCGAGACCGAGTCCACCTACGGCAGCGCGCAACAAGCGGTCAACGCTTGCGTCGGTGACGACCTCCAGTACGACTTCAACGGCTTCACGGCATCGCTCGCCGTAGCCATCGCCAACGAGCTGGGCCGTTGGGACGCTTCGACCGACTTCGTCGTGTCGGGTGACAGGATCGCCCTTTCGGCCACCGGCAATGCACGCTGCGGCACTGGTTGCGCAAACCTCAAGGACCTCCTGCTGCTGCAGGGCGACGCCAGCGCGGGCATTCCGAACCACAGCCCCTCGGTGCTCCGCAGCAAGCTGGTCGGTTGGTACAACAAAGAGGTCGCGCGGCTCGCCGAGCTCGCGCTGGAATCGAAGCTGCCCAACGGCACCTACCAGTTCAAGAACAAGAACAGCGGCAAGAACATGGTCGTCGACCAGAGCTCGCTAGCTGAAGGCGCCCTCGTCGAACAGGGCCCGCTCGCTGGCACCGCTGGCGACTGGATCTCCACCGTCATCGGTACCAAGCGCCAGTTCAAGAACAAGAACAGCGGCAAGTGCCTCGACCTCGCCAGCGCTTCTTCGGCGGATAACGTCAACATCGTTCAGAAGACCTGCTCCACCGCGGCCACGCAGCAGTTCGAGCTCGTGAAGATCGACGGCGGCATGTACGGCCTCAAGACCACCTACGGCAGGGCCGTGTCGGTGTTCAACTGGGGCACCGCCAACGACGTCCGCTTGGTGCAGACGGCCTTCTCGCCGACGAACGCCTTCAGCCAGTTCACCGTGAACCCCACGGGCGGCACCTCCAACCCCGCCAACAGCATCTTCGAAGCCATGTATGGACTGAGCTTCTTCAACACCGACACCATGGCCGGTGGCGCTCCGATGAAGATGGTGATGGCTCCTGTGGCCGCGACCGAGGGCTCTGCCGTGAAGATCGCGACCTACTCGGCCAGCAACCAGCTGCACCAGTGGTACGCCGCGCAGGTGGGCACGAAGTTCCAGTTCATCAACCGCGGCAGCGAAAAGTGCCTGGCGCTGGCCAGTGACTCGGCGACGGCTCTGCTCGCCATCAAGACCTGCGCCAACGTGGACACCCAGCTCTTCACGGCGGCCGCCATCACCACCGCGGATTACTTCAGCCTTGTCACCAAACACAACAAGTTCATCGAAATCCAGAACGCCCTGACGACCAACGGGGCGGCGATTGCTCAGGGTACGAACATCTCGGACCCGCACCGCCGCGTCCGGTTCAGCCCCATCGCAGCGGCCGAGCCCCACAAGCTGACGTTCTCGCACAAGACGGCCGACGCGGCCTGCGGTGACTACTTCTGGTACAACATCACGCAGCCCAACGGCCTCCCGTTGGCGAACCCAGAGCAGACCTACATCCACCTGATCTTCGCCGGTGGCAAGACCACGCAAACGGGCGTCGATGAGAACCCCTTCATCGCGCAGGTCTCGAACGGTACGCAGGTGGCCATCGACCCCTCGGGCTACATGTTGCCCGGCGGCCAGACGACCACGGGTAGCTGCGTCGCCAGCGACGTGTATTACGACCCGACCAAGCTCGCCGGTGGCGCCGCAGGCCCGCCGATCCTGTACCCGCTGTGCTGCACGAAGTACACCGGTGCAACCGGTGGCTTCAAGGTCAGCGGCTGGAGCAGCACGACCTTCGTGTGCAACTGAGCGCGAATGAGTGAAGAGCGCTGAGCCGCGAAGCTCAGCGAGGTTGATGCGGCCTCTGCCCGAAAGGGTGGGGGCCGCGGCTTTTTGTGTGACCCATACCTACAGCGTCGAAAGCTGGTAAGTGACCTAAATCGGAACGCACCCGAGCACGGCTCGAAGCACGAGGCGGAGCGAGAACTTGCCCACAGCGTCGAAGCGAGACGCGTTCGTTCTTCGATGAAGCATCGTGCAACTACACCGTGGTTCTGCTGCGTACTCATTTTGCCAGCACAAGGCTGAATCTGCTTCAGCCTGCTGGTCCGTGTTTCACGAGTGTTGCAGACTCTCCTGTGAAGGGGAGGGCCAACCAAAGTGGGAGACCATGAAACACCGAGTGGCGAATGCAACGGCGACAGTGATTGGCGCGGCCCTGTGGGTGGGTTGTGCCGCGGACGCGGGGTACGCCCAATACGAAGGAGACGAGCTCGAGACTGAGTCGACCTTCGGTTCTGCGGCGCAGGCGGTGGCCGCCTGCGAGGGCGACGACCTGCAGTACGACTTCAACGGCTTCTCGGCCTCCTTGGCCGTGGCGATCGCGAACGAGCTCAGACGCTGGGACGTCGCAACCGACTTCGTGGTGAGCGGCGGCAAGCTGCAACTATCGGCGACGGGCAGCGCCATGTGCGGCGTGGGCTGCCAGAACATCAAGGCCCTCTTGCTCCTGCAAGACGACGTCACGGGAGGTGTACCCTTCCACAGCCCGTCGATCTTCCGTTC
Source organism: Deltaproteobacteria bacterium (assembly GCA_043780025.1). GTDB lineage: Bacteria > Myxococcota_A > Polyangia > Polyangiales > Polyangiaceae > SZUA-265. Next base: position 20,121 of record JAYWEH010000759.1, on the reverse strand, counting down.
CAAGTTGACGGGTTGGTACCAGACGCAGATGACCAAGCTGACGGAGCTGGCGACAGCGTCGCGGCTGCAGCCGGGCACCTATCGGATCAAGAATTTCAGCAGTAGCAAGGTCATGACCGTCGATGCGGGCTCGACGGCGGACAACGCGCTCATCGAGCAGTGGGACAACCCGCAGCAGGCGGGCGCTGGGGATTGGACGGTCAGCGTCGCCGGCACCAAGCACAAGTTCACTAACGTACGCAGCGGCAAGTGCCTGGACCTGCAGACGGACTCGTCGGCGGTGAACACCGGGCTCGTGCAACGCACCTGCGCCACCAGCCCCACGCAGGAGTTCGGCGTGACCAAGGTGGACGGCGGCGCGTACGCGCTAATGACCCGGCACGCCGGCAGCTCGCTCGTGACGCAGAACTGGACCAGCAGCAATGACGGCCGCATCGTCCAGGACATCTGGGACGTGCGGCTCGTCAACCGCTTCTGGTTCATCCAGCCCGTGGCGGGCGGTGCGAACCCTGCCAACACGCTGTTCAAGGGCATGTACGCCCTGCGGTCGAAGAACAACACCACCAAGGTGATGGCCGTCGCGGATTCGAACGAGAATACCTTGGTCCGGCAAGCTACGTTTTCCGCCACCAACGACGGACACCAGTGGTACGGCATTCCAAACAACGGCAAATACCAATTCATCAACCGCCGCAGCGGCAAGTGCCTCGCGCTGCTCACGGACTCGGCCACTGCCGCGGTGGGCCAGAAAACCTGCGCCAGCAACGACAATCAGAAGTTCACGATGACGGCGCTGGGCTCGGCGGACGAATACAGTTTCACCACGCGCTGGGGCAAGCTGCTCGAAGTCAAGGACGCCAACTCCGCCGATGGCACGGTGATCCAACAGGTGAGCGGCCCCGCGGATCCGCACCGCCGCTTCATCCTCACGCCGACGATCGCGGGCGAGCCGCACCGGCTGAGCTTCTCGCACAGCACGGATGACGGGCCGTGCGGCGCCTACAAGTGGTACGACATCACCGAGCCCAACGGGCAACCGCTGCAGAGCCCGCAGGAGTCGTTCATCCAGCTGATCTTCGCGGGCGGCAAGACAGCGCTCAACGGCGCGGACGAGAATCCGTTCATCGCCCAGGTGGTGAGCGGAGGCCAAGTGGCCATCGATCCCTCGGGTTACATGTTAGGCGGTAACGATACCGGTACGGGCAGCTGCTTGAGCACGGACATCCTGTACGATCCAACAAAGACTATGGCAGGGCTCTGCTGCACACGCTTCAATGGCGTCGCGGGCGTCCTGAAGGTGAGCACCTGGAGCACGACGACCTTCTTGTGCCAGTGAGGCCCTGAGGCGAGAGGGCGGCCTGAGCGGCCGCTCTCGATCGTCACTGCGTGAGGGCGGCCCTGGCCGCCCTCAGCCTTGTCTGAGGTTGCCCGGTGAAAGGCGCCTCAGCGAGCAGCGGCGCGCGCACGCCGGCGCCGCACCAGCGAGAGCGCGAACAGTGCGCCTGCGCCTGCGGCCGTTCCAGCCGATGCACGCCCCGTACCCACGCCCGGCAGTGCGAGTCCGCAACCCGAGTCTCCCGCCCAGGTCATGCCCGCCATCGAGCTACTGCGGGGCGGAGCGCTGGACGGGCCCGGCACCGAAGCGTTGTATTGCGCCAGCATGTCGTTGATCTGAGTGGAGTTGTCCTCCATCACCAAGCCCGCGCCCGTGTCAGAGAGCGTCAGGACGCGGAAGTTGGCAGGCTGAGCGGCGACTTGTTCCGGCCAAGACCCGACCGTGTCGGGCGTGCCGCGGATCACGCCACCCTGCGGCAGTTCGATGCGCCAGGGCGCCTCGAACTCGGACACGCGCGAACTGCACTCGATGATGCGGTTGGCGTTGTGCAGGTTGCTCACCTCCGGTAGGTCGCCGTTGAAGGTGAAGATCGGGTCGACGGTCATGTCCCCCGCCGACAGCGTCGAATACAGGCGCGTGGCGTAGGGGTTTGCCTCGAGCAGGTTCCGCACCAGGCGGACCGGAGCAATCACGTCCGCTTCGAGCGCGGCGAAATAGCTGGACGGTGCAAGGGTCAGCTCACCCTGGTAGTCCCGGTAGCAATCGGGGCAGCGCTCGAAGTCCTGCCACGCAATGCTCGGGGGCAGCGTCACATGGGCACGTGCCACGTCCCAGAAGCCATCGAAAGACCCGTAGGTGCTATACGTGTTCATGAACAGGTCGATAAAGCGGCTGTAGACGGCGCCCTTCATGTTCTGCCACTGGGTCTCCTCGAAGTCCGCCCACACGGCCTGTGCGAGCGTGTCGGAAGCGCCGGCATACTCGGTCACGAAGCCCTGTCCGCCGCTGTCGTCGGCGGCAGCGGTGACGACGGATTCGTAGTTGGCGGCGGCGTTGAACCAGTTGATGCGGGCTTCGTTCAGCTCGAGCGCGTTGTAGTTGAATGGCACGGCTCGCGCGTCCGAGAGCATCCACGTCATCACGCCCATGTCGTCGTTGGCGGCCACGGCGGTGAGCTTGATCGGGATGCTGGGCAGGTCACCGTCGTAGGTCAAGACAATCGGGCGAATCGAGCCGGTGTCTGCGCCTTTGGTCAGGCGTAACGCGAGCAAGTACATCCCACTCTCCAGGTACGGCCCGATCAGCTCAGCGGACTGCGGCAAGACGTCGTAGCCATTGTCGGTGAGCCACTCGAGCGCGGCGCCCGCGGGATCCGTGAGAGAGGCGCTCAATGCGAGCGCGGTCCAATCGAAAGCGCCGACGACACCCGACGCGGCGACGGTCACGCCGCCTTCGTCGAAATCCTCGGCAGCATCAGCGCCGGGTGCGAAGGAAGGGCCGCCTGAATTCGCGGTCGCCTGCTCGTTGCTCGCGCGGCAAGTGCCATCCACGATCGTGGCGAGGGTGTATTGGGGATTCGTCGCCGCCTGCAGGCGCTGGAAGGCGATGTCCGAGGCGACCGCGATCTCGCCCTCGGCGTCGGGCACGCTGCTGATCGGCAAGAGCCAGGAGAAGTTCTCCGAGGGGCCTTCGTACAGGATCTGGATGATCGCGGTGACGGTGCCGTTCGTGTTCTGCGCGAAGACGATGCGCTCGGCCGCTTGATTGACGGGCTGAGACTGCGAGCAGAAAAAGCCGCCGCAGGCCGACGCCGGCGACGCATGAGCCGTCACCAGGCCGGCGCCGAGCGCGCCGGCCAGCATCGTGAAACGTGAAGTTCGCTGTTTCATGTTCAAGTCTCCGCGCGGCGCCCCGGCGCACGCCGTTGCCGCCGCATCAACCCGAGAGCCAGCAGCAGAAGCCCGCTTCCGACACCGCGGGCGGACGTCGAGGCGGCTGTTCCGGCATTGGCTCCCGCCATACCGCAGCCCGAATCGCCGCCGCCCATCATGGGCGGCGCGGTGCTGGGGCTCGGCCGCATTGGCGTGTCGGGCGTCGTCGGGTTCCCCATCATCGTCGGCGAGAGCGGGTTCATGGGGTCTGGCGGAGAGCCGACCGTCGCCGGCAACGAGTCGTTGTACGAAGCGAGCATTTGATTGATTTGGGTCGCATTGTCTTTCAGCACGACCCCTGGCCCACTTTCAGAGAGCGTGAGCACGCGAAAGTTGGCGGGCTGATCGGCGACCTGGGTGGGCCAGCTGCCGACCTGGTCGGGGGTACCGCGGATCACGCCACCTTGCGGGAGATTGATGCGCCAGGGCGCTTCGAACTGATAGAGGTCTGGGCTGCATTCGATCGTGCGCGTCGCGGTGTGGACGTTGTCCACCCCTGGCAAGCCGGCGTTGTACGTGAAGACGGGATCGACCGTCATGTCCGCGGCCGACAGCGTCGAATAGAGGCGCGTCGCGTAGGGGTGCGCGTCGATCAGCTGTTGCACCAACCGGACCGGCTGGATCACGTCCGCTTCGATAGCCGCGAGGTAGGCCGAAGGCGAAAATGTCAATTGCTCCGAGTAGCAGTTGGGGCAACTCTGGAAATCGGCGAAGCCGACATTCGCAGGCAGGGTCACGTTCTGCTGCACGCTGTCCCAGAAACCGTCGAATTGGCCGTAGCGGTAGTAGGTGGCGTTGAACACCTCGCCGAAGCTCGCGTAGACGCCCGTCTTCACTGTCTGCCAGTCGAGTTCTTCAAATGGCGGCCAAACCACGCCGGCGAGCGAGTCCGACGCGCCAGCGAACTCAGTGACGAAGCCTTGGCCGCCGCTGTCATTGGCTGCCGCCGTGACCACCGACTCGTAGTTGCTGGCGGCGTTGAACCAATTGATGCGCGCTTCGTTCAGCTCGAGCGCGTTGTAGTTGAACGGCACGGCGCGTGAGTCGGAGAGCATCCAGGTCATCACGCCCATGTTGTCGTTGGCGGCCACTGCGGTGAGCTTGATCGGGATGCTCGGCAAGTCGCCGTCGTAGGTGAGCACGATGGGGCGGATTGAGCCCGTGGTCGCGCCTTTGGTCAGACGCAGCGCCAGCAGGTACATCCCGCTCTCCAGGTACGGCCCGATCAGCTCGGCGGATTGCGGCAACACGTCGTAGCCGTTGTCGGTGAGCCACTCGAGCGCGGCGCCCGCGGGGTCCTCGAGCGAGGCGTTGAGCTCGAGTGCCGTCCAGTCGAACGCGCCCACGACGCCGGAGGCGGCGACGGTCACGCCATTGTCGGATGGGTCGCTGTCCGGAAACCCCACGCTTCCCGAGCCCGCCGCTCCAGAGGGGCTTCCAGGGGCGTTTCCCGAGAAGAACTCGTCGCTGCGGCACGTGCCTTCAACCGCGTTGTTCAGGATGTATTGAGGGTTGGTGGCGGCCTGCAGGCGCTGGAAGGCGAGGTTCGAAGCGACGGCGATCTCGCCTTCGGCGTCCGGGACGCTGGAGATGGGCAGGAGCCAGGAGAAATTCTCCGAGGGGCCTTCGTATAGAATCTGGATGACCGCGGTGACGGTGCCGTTCGCGTTCTGCGCGAAGACGATGCGCTCGGCCGCTTGGTTGACAGGCTGAGACTGCGAGCAGAAAAAGCCGCCGCACGCCGACGCCGGAGTCGTGTAGCCTCCGAGTAGCGCTGCGCTCAACGCGCTGCCGAGGATAGAGAGTCTCTTCGATCGTTTGTTCATGGGGTTCCTCCCAGCTGTCGTTCGCCGACCGCTTGGCACAATTTGGCACATGGGTGCCGCTTCTCGCTGCCCGTGATGGAGCATTGCAAGGAGCAGACCAGCAGATCGTGTGCCGCGAGGTCTGGCGCAAAGTTTGCTCTGAGTGTCCGTGGAGGAACGCGCGTGCCATTGAAAAGGCTAATGATTTTCAGCTTGCTGCTGGCTCTGGCGGAGCTGGGATGCTCGGGGGAGCCGGAGCGTGGCACACCTGAGCCACCGGCCGAGCTATGGGTCGACGTTGGGCTCACTGCCGGCGAAGACGGGCTCGACTTCGTTTCGCTCGAGCCCGGAGGCGTGATCCCCCTGCACACGTTCGGGCAGGGCGGCACTCACGCGCTGATGGCTGTGCGCTGCAGCGGCCTCGGTGATCGGGCTTTCATCGGCGTGACGCTCACGCATGTGGTGTCGGGGAAGGCAGTGACGGCGCCGCCCACGCCGGATCCGCGTTTGCTCGTACCGCGCGCAGGGGGCGTCTACGATCTGCTGCCGATCCTGGTGATGACCGGCGGCTTGCTCACGACGGGTGGCGGGCTCCGGCCTCCGGGCGAACCCGTCGCAGAGCTGCCGGTGCGGGTACGCGTCGAGGCGGCGAACGTCGAGGGTGAAAGCACGAGTGTGGAACGCGACGCGATCTTGAGCGCGGCGGATTTGTAGAGATAGGAGAGGGAGGTCGAGCGAGCATCAACCCTTACGGCGGCGTTTCTTGAGCAGGTGCTCGGTGATGATTTTCTGTGCGCCGGGTGGCTCGACGAGTGTCCACACGTCGTGCTCCGGTCGATCACCACTTCGGTCGAGCAGGATGTCGACGGCGCGTTCCGGCGCGATTGCGCCCAGGTGGCGGCCCGGTAGCTCGACGACAGCGGCGCGTGCACGCAGGCCAACGAGCGTCTCCAACATGCGCTCGATCAACGCTCCGAACACTTGCTCGTCGAGCTGTGCGGAGTACCCGGCACCGAACAACAGCACCTTATCGAAAGGCAGGCCCGGCTTCGCTGGAGTCATCACGATTTCGCCGAGCTCTCCGCTCACGAAGCCGTCGACCAGATAGCGCGATAAGCGCCCGGCGCTGCGCCAGTCGAGGAGCCCCGCCACGCCGCGCACGGGCCGTTCGTCCACGAACACGGCAGCCAGCAGCACCTCCATACCCACTCGATCGAGCTCAGCGAGCTCTGGGCTGACGAAACGGAGCTCCATGACGAATCAGCGCGAGCGCTCAGGCCGAATCGTCGCTGCCAGGCTCGGTATCGCTCGTCTCGCCATCGTCGGGCTCTTCATCGTCCCACTCGGCATCGCTTGGCGGGGCGTGGCTCGATTCGGCAATGGCGGGCTCCATGTCACCCGGCTCGGCGTGGCTCGTCGCGCTGCCGCTCGATGGGGCGCTGCTCGGCTCACCGCGCCGGCCGCACGCGTCGGCGATCTGATCCAACACGCCGTTGACGAACCCGCCGGCTTCGGGCCCAATAAAGCGCTTCGCGAGCTCGACCGCTTCGTCGATGATCACCGCGCGCGGTATCTCCGGGTGCCGCAAGAGCTCCCAGGTCCCGAGGCGCAGCACGCTGCGTGCGATCGGGCTCATGCGCGCGATCCGCCAATTCTTGCTAGCGCGCACCACGTGTTCGTCGAGGTGAGTGAGCTCGGCGCGCACACCTTGCAGTGCAGCGTCGGCGTAGGCGCGGCCTTCCGCGTCACCCGGAAATTCACGCCAGAAATCGGTGACGAGCGCGGCCACATCGTGGGCTCCGAGCTCCGCCGCATACAGCATCTGTAGGGCCGCTTCCCTGGCCCGAGAGCGCGCACCCATTTGCGCTGCCTAATCGCTTTCGGCGCCGCTAGGCGCCGAGCACGCCCTTGAGGGAGACCATTTCGAGAGCCGCCAGAGCGGCGTCTGCTCCCTTGTTCCCCACCTTGCCGCCCGCGCGGTCGATAGCCTGATCGAGGGTATCGGTGGTGAGCACGCCGAACGTGATGATCACCCCGCTCGACATCGAGACCTGCGCGACGCCCTTGGCCACTTCTGAGGCGACATAGTCGAAGTGAGGCGTGGAACCCCGCACTACCGCACCGAGCGCGATAATGGCGTCGGCCTTGCCGCTCTGGGCGATCTGACGGCACGCCCAGGGGATCTCCCACGCACCGGGTACGCGCACCAAGGTGATATCGGCCTCGTTCACGTTGTGGCGGCGTAGCGCGTCGCGCGCGCCCTGCACGAGCGGCTCGACGACGATCGAGTTGAAACGCGCTGCCACGAGGCAAAATCGTGCTCCGGGGCTGGCAATCAAAAAGCCTTCGAGTGTCGTCATGTTCGCTGCCCGGTTTCGGAGCACGGGCTCTCCTCAGAGGGCTGCTCCTAGCATGGATGACGGCCGCGGATCAGCCAAAGTCGCCTTCCGGCGGCGTGGGGCCGAGCGGAAGGCATTCGACGATTTCGAGGCCGTAAGCCTCGATGCCAGCGATTTTGCGCTGGTGGTTGGTCAACAACCGGATACGGGTCAGGCCCAGGTCCCTCAGGATCTGTGCGCCGAGCCCGAATTCTCGCAGCGGCGGGCCCAGCCCCCCGATCATGTCGTCGGCTGGACCGGTCGGGGCCCCTCGCAGCGACGGCGGCTCGTCGCCGAGGCGAGCGAGCTCAGCGCGCATGTCGAGCTTCGGCGGCAGGTAGACCACCACGCCATGACCGAGCTCTTCGATGTGTTGCAAAGCATAGTGCAGATCGCGGTGCCCCGAGAGGCTCCGCGATCCGAACACGTCCGCGATCAACGCGCCGGAATGCACGCGGCAGGGAGTGGCGGGGTGTTTCACTGGATCGCCCTTCACCAGGGCCAAAAATGGCCCGGCGCCGACGGTGCTGTCGTAGACCACCGCACGCCAATCGCTGCCGGTCACGTCGAGCCGGATCGGGAAGTCGCTGCGACGGCGCACCAGCTTTTCGGTCTGCAGGCGATAGCGAATCAGGTCCGCGATGGTCAGGATCTGCAGCCGGTGTTCCTCTGCGAAACGCTGCAAATCGGGCAGACGAGCCATGGTGCCGTCGTCGTTCATGATCTCGCAAATCACGCCGGCCGGACTGAGCCCTGCCAAAACTGCGAGGTCGACGGAGCCTTCGGTTTGACCGGTGCGCACCAATACGCCGCCTTCACGAGCCTTCAACGGAAAGATATGGCCCGGCGTGACGACGTCCTCGGGACGCGCGTTGGGGTTGATCGCGACGCCGATGGTGCGCGAGCGATCGGCCGCGCTGATCCCGGTGGTCACGCCGTGCCGCGCTTCGATGCTGAGCGTGAAGGCGGTGCCGAGCGGCGCTCCACCCTGCGGCATCATGGCGAGATCCAGGCGCTGGATCTGCTGGGCGGTGAGCGTGAGGCAGATCAGGCCACGCCCGTATTTGGCCATGAAATTGATGGCCTCCGGGGTGGCGTGTTCGGCCGCAAACATCAGGTCACCCTCGTTTTCGCGGTCCTCGTCGTCGACCAGGATCACGGGCTTGCCGGCTCGCACCTCGGTGAGGGCACGCTGCACACGTGCGAACAGTTCTGTTTCGATACCGGGATCGGCGTACTGATGGGTCATCTGGAGGACGGCTCGGGGCGGCGGGCTGCTGGGAGCGGGCTGCGGGGAGAAGGACCTGCAATTTACGTCGAGCGGCCCGCGAGGCAGCGTTCGACGTAGCGCGCCAGCAGATCTACTTCCAGGTTGAGGGCTTGACCAGCCTGCCAACTGAAAAGTGTCGTCGCCGACAGGGTGTGAGGGATCAGCATCACCTCAAAAACGCTGCCGCGCACCGCGTTGACCGTGAGCGACACGCCATCCAGGCAAACCGAACCTTTGACCGCGATCAGGTGTAGAAGCGTTTCCGGAGCGCGAATCCGCACGCGCTTGTCCCCGCCCACCAGCGCCACCTCCGCCACCTGGCATACCGCGTCGACATGTCCGCTGACGAAGTGCCCGCCCAGGCGATCACCCACGCCGAGAGCGCGCTCCAGATTCACGCGGCTCTGAGGAGCGAGCCTGCCGAGCGTGGTCTTGTCGCTGGTTTCGAGCGAAACATCGGCGCCAAATCCGTTCGGGAGCTTTTGCTCGACCGTCAGGCAGGTGCCATTGACCGCCACTGATTCGCCGAGCTCGAGCCCCGCGAACGGCGCGGTGATACGCAGGCTGAAGCCCTGCCCGCGGCGTTCCCGGGCTTCCAGCACGCCGGTCGCCTGTACGATACCGGTGAACATCTGAGTCCGGCCTTAGCGCTTTTTCCGGCCCGGGTCGAAGCCCAAAGAAAAACGCCGGCCCGCCAGCCCCAGCAGGCCAGAGTGGGCTAGAGTGGAACGTGTTGATGGTGACACGGCAAATAGAGGGCTTTTTCTGGCTCACGGCGCTGATCCTGCTCGGGTCCGGCGCGGGCGTCGCCTGTGGGCCGAGCTTCGAAGCCATCGCCGAAGGTGATTTGCGCTTCGCCCACTGCGATCGGCTCGACCTCGATTCCAACATTGCGCCCTCCCACCGTCTGCATTGCTGGCGCGAGTGGCGGCGCGTCTACACCTACGGTCAGACCCGTGATCGCGTGCAATACGCCCAACGCCGCATCGCGGAGGTCGTGAGCGGCGACGTCGATCCGGCTTTCGATTTGCCTTCCGGAACCCCTCGCCCGCTCGAACCCGCGCCGCGTTCGCCTGTCGGCGCCGAGGTCGTCAGCACGCCAGTTGCTCCGGTGATCCCGGTTCCGCTCGAGCCCGCTGCGGGGGCAGCACCGAGCTGCGTCGAGCGTTGCCAGCACGAAGAGCGTCTGTGCCTGGCCGATTGCGTGACCCGACCGACCGGCTGTGAACCGTGCGGCGTGGTCGACGAATCTTGCCGCCAGCAGTGTGAATCTGCTCAATAGGGCGATCCCCGCATGAGCGCCCAGTCGCGACCCTCTAGCGCTCCACGCGTGCTCACGCCGCGCCGGGCAGAACCCGCCGATAGCATGCGCCCGACGCGCGCCGAGATCTCGCTCGGCCACCTGCGCCACAATCTGTCGTACCTGCGCCGCATCACCGGCGCGCCGGTGTGGAGCGTGCTCAAAGCCGACGCTTACGGCCACGGTTCGAAGGCGGTCGCGCGCACGCTGGAGCGGGCGGGCAGTGCTGGGGTGTGCGTGGCGCTCGTGGAGGAAGCCATCGAGCTCCGCGAAGCCGGCATCTTGGTGCCGATCTTGGTGCTCGGTGGGACCTACAAGAACGCGCTCGCTGAGCTGCTCGAGTATCAATTGACGCCGGTGGTGTCGCATGTGGACCAGCTCGCCGAGCTGGCAGAAGAGGCTCGATTTGCGGGTGTTCCGCCGATCCCGATCCACGTCAAGCTGGACACCGGCATGGCTCGCCTGGGAGTACCTCCGAGCGCTTGGTCGTCGTTTGCAGCCGCGCTCGCGGGCTGCCCCGAGGTGCGGCTCGACGCGGCCATGACCCATTTCGCTTGCGCCGAGAGCGACCCCGCCTCCGTCGCAGCGCAGCTCGCCCGCTTCGGCGAAGCCTGCGAAGCGCTGCGTGCGGAAGGCGTCGAGGTGCCGCGCCGGCACGCGGCCAATACCGCAGCAGCCCTCGGCCACCCCGAGGCTCGGCTCGACATGGTGCGCCCCGGGATCGGCCTTTTTGGCATGGCTCCGGGCGTGACGCCGGTGCCCGAGCTGAAACCGGCCATGCGCGTGCGCACGCAAATCGTCTCACTGCGCGACCTGCCCGTCGGTGCCAGCGTGGGCTACGGCGCCACCTGGACCGCGCGGCGCGGCAGCCGCATCGCCACCATCCCCATGGGTTACGGGGATGGTCTGTCGCGCGCGCTCTCAAACAGGGGCCACGTGCTCGTGCGCGGCCGCCGCGCCCCGATGATCGGCATCATCAGCATGGATCTGACCAGCGTCGATGTGACCGACATTCCAGGAGCCGAGCTCGGCGACGAAGTGGTGGTGCTCGGCTCGCAGCGAGGCCCGCTCGGCTACGATCTGTTGCACCCGGAAGAGATCGCAAGGCTGTCCGGCACGATCGCCTGGGAAGTGCTCACGGCTATCTCGCGTCGCGTGCCGCGCTTCTATCGCGAAGAAATATGAGCGGCTTTTTAGCCTGGATCCAGCCGCAAGCGGGCTTCGTTCCAGGCCGCCACGACGGGCGCGAGCCGCGCATCGGCGCGCGCGGCGTCGAGCAATCCACCGATGGCGACGCGATACGCTTGCGGCGTCAGCTCGCCTCGGAGCAGCTGCACGCGTAGGAAAATCCCGGCCGTCTGCAACACGTCGCACAGGCAGTAGTTGCGCACGAGATCGAGCTGCCCGGCGTGTACCAAGGGCCCTACGTCTTTGCCATCGACCCCTACCTTGCCCGGCATGCCGCACAGCTTGGCCATCACGTCCAGCCGGGCCGTGCGCGCGGCGCCGAAGTCCGCCATGTAGTCCATCAAGTCGAGATGGCCATCGGTGGAGAAACGATAGCGCACGTCGCGCGTCTGATAGTAGTAGCGGAAAGGCACGCCGTGCCGGAGGCAGCGGCTGGCCAGGACGGGCAGATCGAAGGAGCGGCCGTTGTAGGTGATCAGGTGCGGTTGTCGCTCATCGATGAAGCGAGTGAAGTCGTTCAGCGCGTCGGCTTCGCTCTTGCCGTCCCCGATGACGCCGATACGCAGCACCGCGTAGTTGCGATCGAACCATAACGCCCCGATGGCCACGACCTGGTGGTGGGGCGGTGCGGGCAGCCTTTCAACGTTACTGGATTCGGAGATGGGCAGTTCCGGATCGACGATCGTCTCGATGTCCAGGACGAGGTAGGAGCGATCCACGCCTCACCCTACCATGTCGATCGGGCCGGCCTTTGAAAACGGGCTGCCGTTTCGCGTTGTTTCCAAGGGAGTGATGTAGTAGCCCGGACGCAGGGTTTGGTGCCTCCGTGGCCCGCTCGGAATCTTCCCTCTCCTCAGCTGTCCGACACACGAGCGCGACTCGAAAAGCGGGTGAGCTGGGGGGCTGTCTCGAAGCACGGCATCCGAAATGCTCGTGCCTCGAAATGCTGCCGTTCGAAACTCTGGCATTCGATGGTGATGTGTCGAATTCGAAAGCATCCGAAGCTATCTCCGAGGCCTCTCTCCGAGGCAGGGTCACGTCGATGATTGTGCACCGCAATAGCTCGAATGACTGGAAGCATCATCGTCATCAATGTTGATATTCGCGAAACTCGTGTAGCGCTGGTCGAAGGGGGCGTGATTGCGGAGCTGCAGATAGAGCGCGCTTCGCACCGCGGCACTGTCGGCAACGTCGTGCTCGGCAAAGTGACGCGCGTCTTGCCTGGCATGCAAGCCGCGTTCATCGACGTCGGGCAGGAACGCTCGGCATTTCTGCACGTCGAGGATCTGATCCGACCGGACGACTTCGAACTCTACCTGGCCGGTGGCAGCGACGAAGGCGGGGAGTCCTTTCGCGGCACCGGCGAACGCAAGGCCACGGCCGTCCGAGAAGAAGACGAGGAAGACGACGAGGACGAGGGGAGCGGTGATGGCCGCCCGAGCGCGGCGGCGGAGTCCGCGGCGGCGCCGGTTGCCAGCCTCTCGATCGGGCCTCCTGGTGTGGCGTCCGACGCTGCCGAGCTGGAGGACGAGGACGACGAAGACGACGAAGACGACGAGGAGGTGGATCCCGAGGGGATCGATGCCGTCGAATCGGCCGATGGATCGGACGGCGACGCCGACGATACGGATGACGTCGAAGACCTCGAGGACATCGAAGATCTGGACGAGGACGAGGAGGACGAAGGCGTCGAGGCCCCCGTCAGTGTTGCCCTCAGTGTCCCCGTCAGTGTCCCCCTCAGCGTCCCCCTCAGTGCGGCTGTCGTCGGCTCCGACGTTGTCGGTTCGGATGTCGTCGCCTCGGATGTCGTCGCCTCGGACGACGAAGCGGCCAGCTTGGGGCTGCCGTCCTACACTGTGAGCAGTGTAGTCGAGGGTGCCCCCATCGCTGCCGCGGCGGCGATCGCATTGGCGAGCTCGCGAGCCAGTTCAGCGGTGGGACGGGACGCCCCGGCCAGCCGTGCCTTGCGTTCGGACAAGGCGCCTGGGCGTTTCGACGAGGGCCCGCAGTCGGATGGCGGGCGCAGGGGCAACCGGCGTGGCCGCGGCGCGAATGCCCGGGGCCGGCGCGGCCGCAATCGCGGCAATACCAATACCAACGCTAACGGTGCAGGCAACAGCAACGCCAATACCAATACCAGCACCAACAGCAACAGCAACAGCAACAGCAGAGCCGAGAGCTCCAAGCTCGTGAGAGGGCGGCGGCCGCCCGTACGCGGTAAGTCGGGGCAGCGCGGCGCGGAAGCCTCGATGCCTCCGCGCGTGACGCGTTCGGTGCCCATCACCGAGGTGGTGCACGAGGGTGATCAGGTCGTCGTCCAGATTTCCAAGGAGCCGATCGGCACGAAAGGCGCGCGGGTCACCAGCCACGTTTCCCTGCCCGGGCGTTACGTGGTGTACCTGCCGACGGTCGATCACCTGGGCATCTCGAAGCGCATCGGCTCAGCCCGCGAGCGCTCGCGCTTGCGCCAGGTCATGGAATCGCTGAAGCCGGCGCGCGGCGGGTTGATTGTGCGCACGGTGGCCGAGGGCCTGACCAAGAAGCAGCTCAAAGCGGACGTCGGCTATCTGATCCGGGTCTGGGCCGAGGTGTGCAAGCGGCGCGAAACCGCCAAGCCTGCCGAGGTGCTCTACACCGAGCTCGACCTGGTCTTGAAGGTCGCGCGAGATCTGTTCACGGACGAAGTGAAGACCATCGTCATCGACGATCGCGATCAATACGCCCGGCTCGTGCGCTTCGTGGAGATGTTCTTGCCCGAACGGGTCAAAGACATCGAGCTCTACGCCGGCAGCGAGCCCATCTTCGATGCCTACGGGATCGAAGACGAGATCGGCCGCGCGTTGAGCCGGAAGGTGCCCTTGCCGAGCGGTGGTTCGCTGATCGTGGATCAGGCGGAGGCTCTCACGGCGATCGACGTCAACACCGGGCGCTACGTGGGCAAAGGCAGCAAGGATCTCGAAGAGACGGCGCTCAAGACAAACCTGGAAGCGGTCGAGGAGATCGCCTACCAGCTGCGCTTCCGCAACATCGGCGGGCTCGTGATTTTGGATCTCATCGACATGGAGAAGTACCAAAATCGCGAGAAGGTCTGGCGCGCGCTGGAAACGGCGCTGGTCAAGGACAAGGCCAAGACCACGCTCAACCGCATCAGCGAGCTCGGCTTGATCGAGATGACGCGCAAGCGCACCCGCGAGAGCTTGGGCCGCATGTTGCATGAGCCGTGCTTCTATTGCGACGGCACCGGCCAGATTCAATCCAAGGCCACGATCGCCTACGAAATCCTGCGGCAGATCGGGCGTGAGCGTTACAGCCTGCCCGGTTACTCCGTCGTGGTGAACGCGCACCCCGCCATCGTGGATTTCTTGAAGACGGTGGATCGCTCAGCGCTCGACGAGGCAGAACGCCGCTACGCGCGGCGCATCGAGCTCGCGCAACGCACCGAATACCATATCGAACAGTATGACCTGCAGGGCAAATAGCGCGCTCCGTTCGCGCGGGGGCTCGCCAGAGTTCACGCGCGGCCGGCAGATCGTTGCAGAGCGCGGGCTCGTGAAGGTGCGGCATGGATAGCCGGCGCCAGGAGCCCCGTCTGACGATCAACAAGGAATTTGAATCCTTCGATCAGTTTGTCCAGGAATACGTCACCAATATCTCGAAGAGCGGTGTCTTCATCAAGACGCCGGAGCCGCTCGCGGTTGGCTCGATCGTCAATCTGCGCTTTACGGTCGTGATGGACGGCATCGAGACGATCGAAGGTGAAGGTGAAGTGGTCCGCGTCGAGAGCGAACCGGCGGGTATGGGCGTCGTGTTCACGCGGCTCGGTCAATACTCGGAGAAGCTGGTCGAGAAATTGCTCACGGGGGGTGGATCAGGTTGAGGTGTTGGGTGGGGGTTGGGGCGATTGAGGGGGGAGTGGTGTTGGGTGGGGGTGGTTCGCCGTTGGTTGCTGGGAGGGGCTGGCGCAGCCCCTCCCCCCGCGCCTAGGGCGCGGGTCCCCCCCGCCCAACAACGCGCCGAATACTCGGCGCGCTGCGCGCGGGGCCCCAGCCCCGCTTGCCTTTGCCCACTTGGAGCGAGAGGCGATGAGTGGGCTTGCTCGCGGGCTTTGCCCGCTTGCGGGTGGGCTTTGGGAGGCCGATGAGTGGGGCGGTGGCTCGCGGGCTTTGCCTACTTGCCGCTGGCTCGGCGCAGGAGCGGGGCCTATGCGAACTGGCGCTGGGTAAGCCGAACAACAACGACTTGACCGATGGTGAAGACTGCGCTGCGCTGTACCTCGGTGAGAGGTCCGACGGGGAGCCGGGGGAGTGGAAGCGTGATCTGCGCCAACTGCGGCTCTGACACGCCCGAAACGGGGGCTGGCGGTGTGGCTCCGGGCTGCCGGCGCTGCGGCGCTCCATTGCGAGTGCTGGAGCCCTTGGTGGTGTGCTGCGGCTGGTGCTATGCGAGCAATCGCCGCGACGAGGTAGCAAACTGCGAGCGCTGCGCTGGGCCACTGCCCCCGCTGCCCGGCGGAGAGCCGGGGCCGCGTCCACCCGACGCTCCGCGCGTGTTGCCCGAGGGCTATCGCTGGCGTGTGCTGCTCTGGAAGAACGTGCAGGCCTTCATTGGAGCGGCATTCGTCATCGTGTTCTTTTGGTCCGTCATCTTTCCGCTCATCGGGGCGCCGCTCTGGTACTTCGCCCATCGCAGAGCCAAGCGCTGGCTGCTCGCCTTGGTGACGGGGCGGGCCACTCGCGCGCGGCTCACCCGTGTTGCGCTCGACCAGAATCAGCACGACAACGGCGTCCACCCCTGGCGCATCGAGTATGAGTTCGATCTCCACGAACCGGGAACCGGCACGGGCTTCTGTGAGGCCTGGGATCCGGTCAGCGGCAAGCGGCAGGCGGGTGACGCGGTTTGGGTCGTCTACGTGCGGGACGGCCAAGGGCAGCTGGCTAGCGCGATCTGGCCACCACTGCGCTGACGAGCCAGGGCCCGGAGCACTGTTTCGCGCCGAGCCACGGCCCGCTACTGATCCAGCTCGGCCCAACGCTGCACGAGCGCGATGGCGGTCTCGATCGAACGCGGATCGCTCGCGCTGATCCAACGCTGCGCAGCGGCGGATAGCGGTGCTGCGGTGAGCAATGAAAACGCCTCCTCGGCTGACGAAGCGCTCCTGAACGCATTCACCAACGCGGCCTGCAATGCCGCCAAACCTGCGTCATCCATCGAGCCCGCCGTCCTGTTCGTCACCGCCCGACTCGAGCCCCCTCCTTTCGTCGTTCCTCGGGCTCCCGCCACGGCCCTGAGCCGCGCGTAATCCGCGCGATATTGCAGCACGTCGGACGGCGAGTTCAACGTATTGCCGAGCCGCTCGAGGAACACGACCTCGAGTAGCGGGCAGCGAGGGATGACGAAGGCGAGCAGAGCGAACACCGCCTCGGGAACGGCACCGTCGTGTGTGTCGCGCCGGAAGGGGGCCGAGCCGACAGGGGTCTTCACGGATGACCAACTGCCACCGGAGACGTGAAGCTCTCGGACGCGGTGCAGCGGCATCGCGAGTGCCAGTTCGTCCGCCGGCACGTTGAAATTCTCCGACTGGCAATACACGTTATGCAGATCCAGGAGCAAGAAGCCGTTGGTCGGCTCGAGCAGCTCGTCGAGGAACTCACCTTGCGCGAGCACGTCGTCGCGGCTCATGGAGAGAGCGAGATTCTCGAGCCCCACGCTGACCCCGCTGGCGGCACCTTGCAGCAAACGCAGCCGATCGCGGCCGATGGCAACCGATGGCGGCGCGAAGGGCAGCGGCAGCGGCGCGCTCCGTGTCAGCCCCGGCCCCGTGGAGAAACCGAAGTGCTCACTCACGTGCCGGTACGTGCGCTTGCCGAGCGCGTGCGAGGCCTGAGCGAGCCACTCGGCTTGCCGGGGCTCGAAGACGGCGGACAAAGGGGAGAACTGAACGCCGTGCCCATACAGAGCGCCCCGAGCAGCATAGTGGTCGAGCAACGGCGCTACCCAGCTCGGCAGCTCAGCCTCGAACTCGGCGTCAATCGTCCATTCGACCGCCTCGACGAGCCCCGCGGCGAACAGCGGTAGCTGGGCCATGCGCAGGTCCTCGGCGGGGAGGACCGAGAGCCCCACCTTCGGGAGCACGGCTCAACCCATCCCGCACGCAGGACACGGATCCGGTGCCGGCTTGGGACGCGGTTTGGGCGCCGGCTCGGGACGCGGCGTTGGCTTCTTCTTTTCGGCCGGATCGGCAGCGGGTGCAGCAGCGGGGCCGGGCGAGCCCGGCGATGCGGCCACGATTTCGTGGAGATCCGGCACGTTGGCGTTGGCCTCGGCGTGCGGAGCCGCCAGCAGGGCAAGGAGAGCTAAAGGCAGTTTCATGGCTCGTCTCTCAATACGCTCCAGACGCTGGGAACTTACACCGCTGCTCGAGCGACGGCTCGCGGGCCCGCATCGGGGTGAGCAGGCCAAGGGCGCGATCGTCTCGCGCATCGATGTGGGGGAAGTGCTCTCGGCGCAACACCGACTTTGCTTCGCGCCAGTCAATGCGCCCCGGCTCGAACACCCAATCATCGCTTTCAGCATCATAGCGTCCAACCGTACCGATGAGCCACGGCGCTTCGATTCGTTGGAGGTCGAGGGTCACGAAGTGGCGAGCGCCATCCTCGAATTCGATCTTCAGATCGTCTCCTTTCTCCAGTTCCGCGAGCATCACGACAGGCACGGAGTCGGAGACGACGGCGCTGGAAGTCGCATTGGACGCAAACTCCACGCGGCTGTCATGATGGCAAGCCGGGAGTGATCCAGAGAGCAAACAACCCGCGCCGACCAGCGCCGCCCAATGTGGAGTCATCCCAATACGTGGGATCATTCTACCGGCCAACCTACGAGAGCGTTTCGTTGAGCAACACGCGTGCCAGTGCCCTGGAAAGCTGGTTTGTGGGAAAAGCGGCGCCGCACACGCTGCCCGCTGGCGAGGGCGCCGAGCCCTGCCCCGGCGCAGGGTATGTGTCGAGCAACACCGTATCCCAGTGGCGATACACCGTGCCGCCGTGGAACCGGTCACGATGACACCTAGCTGGACGCCGCCGCCCGGCAGGGGTACGGCAGATCTTCGTTCCCGAGCCGGTACCGTGTGATGACAAGATTGCATTGGAACATCGGCGTGGTTCTGGCACTGGCTTGCACAGTGGACAGCCGGGAGCTGGCGATCCTCGACGCGGTGGGTGGCAGTAGCGGCAACATGGGGGAGGGCGTGGGTGGGGCCAGCCCGTCGGGCAGTGGTGGTGAAGCGGGCTCATTGTCGGGCAGTGGTGGCGGAGCTGGCTTGGCGTCGGGAGGGTCCGGGGGCTCGGGCGTCGGCGGTACGGCGTCGTTGTCGAATGCCGGTGCGGCAGGCGATGGCGCAGTGACGCCCGATGCAGGTGATGAGTTCGAGCCGCCGGAGGCCATTTGCACCGGCTGTGTGGAGCTCACGGTGCCGTTTGCGCCGCTGGCGAGTGGGTTGCAGCAGCAGGCCATTTTTCAATTGAACTACACGCCCGCGCTCGACTTCAGCAACGCGGTGGTGACGTGGCGAGTCCAGGTGCTCGAAGGGCTCAATCGGAGCGACTTGAATTTGTATCTCGTCACGCAGAACGGCGAGGCGCAACTCTTCAACGGTGTGTTTGGCACTCCGCGGGCATTCACCGCACAAAATGGCTTCGTGGCGGGTAATTGGACCGATGTGGGGCTCGATGTGTCGGCGTCGCCCGTTCCAGCTGCGGGGGATACGACGTCGTTTGACAAGCGCGTGGTGCAGTCCGTGGCGATCATCATCGCCGCGGCGGGAAACCTCGCAGGGCCGATCACGGCGCGCGTGCTCGTCGATTCGGTGACGATTGCCGGTGTTCCGGCGAGCGGCGGGGCAACGTTCACGCTGAGCAGCGAAGGGCTGATTCTGAACCAATACGAGGTGCCTCCCGGCACGGGGCAGCCGATTCATCATCCCTAGCGATTAGTGCACGTTGCGGTCACTCCGCTTCCAAGGTCTGGTTGTCGTCGAAACGCTTTATGGAGCTCGCGTTACACCGGTGAACCGCCGGCGATACACGCTCGGTGCTTCGCCAAACTTGTTCCGGAAGGCGCGCGAGAAGTGAGCCTCACTGTTGAACCCCCAGGATAACGCGATGTCGATCAGGCGCAGTGTCCGCTTGCCGGGATTCTGAAGGTCCATGGCGATCCGTTCGAGTCGCCGATCCCAGATTGTGCGCTCCACCGATTGGCCCTGTTCGGCGAACACGGCATCCAGGCGCCGGCGTGAAAGGCCTTGCCACGACGCCAGCACCTCGGCAGAGAGATCGGGATCCGAAAGATGCGCCTCGAGATCGATGAGCGCCCGGGCCAGATGACGTCGGGAAGCGGAGACCTCGGTGCGTTCCGGTGCGAGCGCGCCCAATAGTGCCACGATCGAGTCCAGCGTCTGCGCACGCCCCGCGTCCGAGAGCGCGTCGAGATGTTGGGCGATTGCGGACACCGCGTCGAACACCAGCGCGGGGCCGGGTTCTTCCCCACGTAGCGCTTGCCCCAAGAGGCCCAACAAGGGTTCGTGCCGGCGAGTCACGACATCGCGCGGCAACTGGAACAGAAGCTGCTCGTAGCCTCTGCCGAACTCGATCACAAAATTCCCCGCGCCGTCCAGCAGCGTCGAGTCACCCGGGGAAAGCACAGCCTGCTTGCCGTCGACCACCACCAGCGACTCACCCTGGACCTGAAGCAGGAGTTTGATGAAGCCCGATGTTTCGTCGCGTGCATTGACTCTGCGCTCGACTCGGTCCGCCAGATTGGCGACGCGGATGGCCCGACCACTGCCCAACGTCGAGTTCCAAAATAACGCGTTCTCGAGCCGGTCCCCCAGGACCATGTGAAGCCCGGGAAACACGTGGG
>JAYWEH010000758.1:0-6692 GCA_043780025.1 Deltaproteobacteria bacterium | reverse complement strand
GCTCGGTCAATCCGCGACGACCCTTTCAGGGGGTGAAGCGCAACGCGTCAAGCTCGCAGCGGAGCTGTCGCGTAAGTCCACGGGCAGTACACTCTATGTCATGGACGAACCGACGACCGGGCTCCACTTCTCGGACATCGAAATGCTCCTGACGTCGCTGTTCGGCCTGCGCGACGCGGGCAACACCGTCGTGATCATCGAGCACAACCTGGAGGTCGTGGCGTGCTCCGATTGGGTGATTGATATGGGACCTCTGGGCGGCTCGGGAGGCGGCCACGTGGTCGCCCAGGGAACCCCCGAAGAAGTCGCCGCGAGCCCGGCGAGCCACACGGCGCCCTACCTGCGTTCAATTCTGGACGCGGCCCGCGCGACCAAGCCCCCACTGAAAGGCGGCCCCGCCAGCCGCAAAGCCGCTGAGCGACGACCGAGCCGTTCGCGAGCTCACGGCTCCTGAGCGACAACCGAGCCTGCTACCCGTCCCTCGAGTCCTCGTCCCTCGAGTCCGGGTTCCACATGGACCCCCGTCCTGGCGACCCGTCCTGGCGACTAGGACCCCCGTCCCGGCGACTAGTCGTTGGGACTCAACCGAAGTCGCGTTCGACCCGCTCCTGGTCTTCTTTACAGCGAATGCACAGCGTCGTCTCCGGCCGAGCTTCCAATCGCTTGTTGGAGATGGGTTCGCTGCACTCCTCGCACGTACCAAAAGTCCCGTTGCCGATGCGCTCCAGAGCCTTCTGGATCTTGGTGAGAAATACCTTTTCGCGGCCGCGCAACCGAAACGTGAAGGCCTGCTGGTATTCGCTGGAAGCCAGATCCATTTCGTCCGGAAAATCATCAGCATCGAGCGCCATGTCCTGGCGCAGCGTCTGCTCCGCTCGACGGATAATTTCCTCTCGCTTTGCTTCGAGAGACTCTTTGAATTTTTCTAGCTGAACTTTATCCATCTAAGGTTGCCCTTGCGGCCACGGCGCCAATCCCACCTTGGCGCGTCTCTCCGTTTGGAGCCCCACGGCCCGTCGCTCAGCATAGGAACGGTGGGCCTGTTCGTCAATCGAATCGCCCCGCGGCGAATTGGATTGGCCAGTCGCCGCGCCAGGTCGTTGGGGCATCTCGCCCTACCCGACTAACTCGGAGTGACAGCGTTGCCTTGGCCTCACGCGTCAATCATCAATATCCGGATTTGTAAGCTCGAACGGCGTTGACGATCGCATCGGCGAGCTTCTGGCGATACCTCGGCGTACGCAGAAGCGTCTCCTCGAAACCGTTGGAAACGAACGACGTTTCGAACAAGACGGCGGGCATGCGCGCCCCCGCGAGGACATAGAACCCGGCGCCGTGCACCCCGCCATCCACCGCATCCGGGTAATCGGTCACCAATGACGAGATCGCGGCGCGCTGCAACAGCTGGGCGAACCGGATGGACCGCGATTCGCTGGAGGTTCCATCGAACTGACGGATGAACCTCGCGAGTTCGCCCGCGTCGGATGCCGGAGCGGCGTTCTCCCGTTCGAGCACGCTCCCGGCACGCCTGTCGTGGGAGCTTCCGAGGACAAAGGTCATGACGCCGCGAGCGGAGCGCGACGGATCGGCGTTACAATGGATGGATACGAAGAGATCGGCTCCAAACGCATTGGCGCGAGCCACGCGCTCCTCGAGCGGAACCCGCGCGTCGCTGTCACGAGTGAGCAGAGTCGAAACGCCGAGCTCCCGCGCCAGGAGCGGCGCCGCACGGTGCGCCACGTCGAGCACGACGTCTTTCTCCTGAATCCCCGAACGACCCGTCGCCCCAGGATCGGTCCCGCCGTGGCCCGGATCGAGCGCGATGCGATCGACACGCCTGCCACGGCGCGACAACTTTGCCGGTTGCTCCGGTGCGGCCGCCGCGAGCGGTGACACGTCGATGACGATGCGAAACGGCGTTGGCAAATAGAACGCGCTCTGCTGTGCCGGTGCGTTCAGGTCGAGCACGACGCTCAGCGCCGATTCGACAGGCAAGATGCGCACTCGTTGGACCAAGCCGCCCACATCGAAGCTGTGCCGGCCGCTATACACGGCACCCGCTACGTCGACGTTCAAGCGGGAGCTCGAACCGGCCGAGGCGCTCGAGCCACCGACACGAAATGCTGCAGGCCGATCCAGGTGGAGCACGATGCGCGCCGCTGCCTCCGATGCGTAGCGTTCCACGCTGGTAACCCGAGCAGGCGGCTCTGCGCGGCTCGGCTGCGCGCCAAGCGCGAGCGCCGCCACGACGCTGAGCCATGCGCGCCACCTGCAACCCAACCGCGTTCTGCGCCTGGCGACGGACGGGTACCCGTTCGCTCCGAACAGGTCCCACGGCCTGAAATACGCCTTGGGCGTGCGCGTCAACGCGGGCGCCGAAAGCAGCGACCTCCGAGCGGCACAAGCCCAAAAAGGCACGCTCAGTCGACAGTTCTGGGGGGCAAACAAGCGATACACTCAGGCCAAATCGGCGCGTCGGTTGCACCGATCAAGGCCGCGGTGATAGGCTGCCATCATGTGCGGTTAGTTGCAAAATCGCCGCCTGAGTGATTCGCCGATTCTTCGCTTCCGCTCCCTCTGGGGTGGACTATTGATGGCCAAGGACGCTCCCCGACATTCTGATCAATCGCATCTGGAGTCCGTGAGCTTCGGACGAGCGGAGGCAGCGGCGGCCCGTTACGGCTCGATTCACCGCCGCTGGGTGGGGCGGCAACAGCTCGAGGGGCCTGTGACGGACGCGGTGGCGGTCACTCCCACTGTGTCGATTGCCGCTGTCTCGATCGGAGCTGTAGCGCCGACCGTCCCGGTCACCCTAGCCAGCGCTCCGGGCACCACGCCTGAGCCGGCTTGGCCCGCGCCAAGTGGGCGCCCACCCTTCAAGACGTTGGTTGGTATCCCCGTGAGCAGCGTTGGAACGCTCGCCGATCAAGCGTGGCTCGACACGCCGCGCTCCCCCGCGGTGGCTCCGCCGCCGTCGCCCTCCGAGCCGTCACCCTCCGCCTCGTCTGATTCGCCGCAGTCGAGAGCGCTGCCCGCAGTCGAGCCAGTACCGCTCACCGCGACCGCAGCACCAGCGGCGACCGCCGACGTGGACTTGACGCCACTTCGAGGCAAGCGCAGCCCCGCGCGTGCGCTGTTCATTTCCCTGGGGATCGCTGGCGCGATAGTCGTGGCTGTGGCCTTGCGCGGCACGCCAGGCTCCGACGCAGCGCCAGACACTAGCGTCTCGACCACCCCTGGTAGGAGGCCTGCGGACGCTCTCAGGGCGACAGATGAGAAGAACTCCGCGGCTCAAATTGCCGCACCGCAGCAGCCAAGCCGCACTGCGGCAGCGCCGCAAGGCTCAGCATCCCAGGATGGTGCAACCTCCGAGGCCGTCGCCAAGGCGGGAGCGGGCAGCAACAACGCTGAGGGCACGGAAAACGCAGGCGGTATAGCGAGTGTCAAGGCTAGGACTTCGAGCGCCGCGGCCGTAGCGCAGAAACCCGCGACCTCGAAGGACGCCGCCTCCAAAGATGCGCTGCGAACGAAAGTGAAAATGCCGCGCCAAAAGCCACCCCGTAAGACGGTGAGAGGTGGCATTATCAGACAGAATCCGTTTTGAGCACCTTACCGCCACTAGCTTCGATGACGCACCCCATCCTCCCTAGGCGCTGTCGTCCAGAGTCGCCACATTGTGGCTCAGCACCTCGTCGCTTGGCACGCTGGAGCAATCGCTTGAAGCAAACACTCGCGTTGATTGGGCTGCTTCAGTTCCTCAACCTAGGGTCTCCCCTCGGGCTGGGTGACGCCCTCGCGCAAGGGGACGGTGAGACCGAAGTGGCTCGCCAGCGCTTCCAGGAAGGCGTCCAGCATTACGATCGGAAGGACTATGAAAAGGCCCGCCTCGCCTTCTTGCAGGCCTACCTGCTCAAGCCGCACCCCGCCGTGCTCCTGAACTTGGCGCAGAGCGAACTGCGTGCTGGGCGTTACGCCGAAGCTGCCGAGAACTTTGCGAAATATATTCGCGAGAACCCGAGCTCCGAAGCGCTTGGCCATGCCAAAGCCTCGCTCGAGGAAGCTCGGCCGAAGGTGGCCGAAGTTCGAGTCGAAGTCACGGTGCCGGCCGCTGCCGTCAGCGTGGACGGGACGGACGTCGGTCGTTCGCCGCTTCCCGGCCCGGTCTATCTGATGCCCGGGCGGCACGTCATTAGTGCCACCAAGGGCCGCGTTGGAGCGGATCGCACGCTCGAAGCCGTTGCTGGCCAGGAGCTCTACGTATCGCTGCAGTTGCTCGAGAATTACGTGCCGCCCCCGGCCACGCCGGCAGCGGCGTCCGCACCCCTGGCGCCTGCGCTCGCACCGTCCGAAGGCGGGGTCGCACCAGGCCCGGACACGGCAGCCGACACGGGCTCCAGGGGCTTCTTCAGCTGGCTCGGAGATTCCCCCGCCGCAGTGGCTACGGTCAGCGTGGCCGCTCTGGCCCTGGGTACGTCGGCGGTGTTGGCCGGGTTTGCCAGCAATCACTACGACGCCGCAGAGAACGCTCGCGACCAAATTATCGAGGCTCAGAAGCTCTACATTTCGCGAGGCGTGCTACTCGCGACGGCTCAGCCGTGCGGCGAAGCAGGGATTGCGAATCGCCCAGAAGACTCGTTCGACCAACGAGCCACGGACGACGCGCGCACGTCGTTGACCGAGGACTTTGGTAACGCCTGCTCACGCTTCACCGAGCGCTCCGACAGCGGCGATCGCCTGAAGACGCTCTCCCTCGTGAGCCTTGGCATTGGCGCGTTTGCGACGATTGGCACCATCGTCTGGTACTTCTCGGACAGCGCCGAAGAGCGGGCGAGCGCGAGCCCGGAGCCGCGCTCCTTCCGCGCGTCGGTGTCTCCCGTGCTCTCTCCGGACACTCAAGGGGTCTGGATAGACGTGCAGTTCTGACCGGGTTCACCCGAGCGCGCGTGCCACTCGGGGGGGGGCCAAGCAATGGGCTATCACTCCGCGGCCTCACCCTCGAGACCCGGCAAGGGCGAGCGTTTGAGCCAGGAACGAAATGTGCTGCGCGCCACACGCGCGCTACGCGCTGCGGCGCTCACGTTGCCGCCATGTGCGTCGAGAACCATCTTCGCATCGAGAGAAGTCGCCTTCACCTGAGTCGCAGACGCCATCGGTAGCGAGGCGTCGATGTCGGCAGGTCCGATCTCCCTGCCATCACTCAACGCCGCGGCCCGGTACACGATGCTGAACAGCTCGCGCACGTTACCGGGAAAGGAGTACGTCTCGAGCCTTTCGAGTGCCGCCTGCGAAAGCTGTCGTTCACCGAGCTCCGCCTTTTTGGATTCCAGCAAGGCCTTGACCAACGCCGGGATGTCGCTCTTGCGCTGGCGCAGTGGCGGCACCTTGATGACGAATGTCGAGATGCGATGGTACAGGTCAGCACGAAATTGCCCGCGATCGATCCGCTCTGAAAGCGGCATCCAGCTGGCGGCCACCACCCGCGCCCGAACTTTGATAGGCGTCGCGCCGCCTAGCGGACGGACTTCACCCTCTTCGACCGCCCGGAGCAATTTCACCTGAATGGACGGCGCCAGATCCGCTATTTCATCGAGAAACAGCGTGCCGCGGTCGGCCTGCTCGAAGGCTCCGGTCCGATTCTGAATGGCGCCTGTAAAGGCGCCTTTGCAATGACCGAATAGCTCGCTATCCGCCAGGGCTTCCCCGAGCGCACCCGCGTTGAGTGGCACGTAACGGCCGCGCCGCCCGCTCAACACGTGAATGGCGCGCGCGACGACGTCTTTACCACTGCCGGATTCACCTTCCAGTAACACCGGCGCGTCCAATGCCGCCACCCTCCGAATCTCGGCGGCCAATCGCCGCATGGGCGGCGAGTTGCCGATCAAACCCGCAATCAGCGGCTCACCAGCGTCGTTGGCATTCCGTGGAGTGACAGCGACGGTCGTTCTACCCATGACGAAGCGGCTACCGGGGCCGGTCAACATCGCGTTCTGGACGCGGACGCCTCCAACCACGACGCCATTCTTCGAAGCCAGATCCTCCACCAAAACGCCGCGTGCCAGCGCTGTCAGTGACACGTGCTGCCCGCTCACGGTTGGGTCCTGAACTACGATCTGAGCGTCCCTGCGGCTGCCGAGGGTGAGTATTTCCCCTTCCGCCAGCATGAACGCCCGACTGCCACCCGGCCCAGAGAGCTGCAGCCGCCAAGGCCCCTCCAGCGTCGGCTGGTCGAGCTCCAGCGTCGTTACCCCTGATCCTTCGTCCAGCCCTCGCTTTGCATTCGTCATGCGACCAGCATCGAGCGCTGAGCGGTGCCAGTTGCCGATATTCTGCAGGCGGGCGCCGATTCAGGGGATCGGCTCAGCGCCCGCTGCTGTACCTCGCTTCAGCCCGCGGCTTCGCCGATGGCCACGCCCAGGGTGCGGCGCACTTTGGTGCAATCCTCGCTCACGCTGTAGGCGAGCAAGCCTTGCATCTTCTCGGCGGCCGTCGGTTCTCCGGGCCGCGTCTGCTCAGAGCTCAAGAGCTTCTTGCAGATGTCGAGATCCCCGCACAACACGAAGCCCGCCCGCGCTGCCGTCATCTCCACGGCGTAGTTCCAACGCTTCATGTTGGCCTTGGCGCCCTCTTCGATGAATCGCTTGACGACGGCACGCAGGCCTTCGAGCTGGACGGGCTGAATGTAACGGCCGAGC
>JAYWEH010000757.1:0-15914 GCA_043780025.1 Deltaproteobacteria bacterium | reverse complement strand
GTTTGGCACCGACGCGCTTGCCGTAGGTTTCCACGCCGCGTTGGCGATCTTTGGCGGTTTCCGGGCTCAGCCACCAGTCGATTTCCCCGCAGCCGTCGCCCTTTGGAAGTGGCGGTTGGGGCTGGCACCCGGGGCTGTCCTCTGGGCAGGCGAGGCGCACGTGAAAGTGCTCGTCATGACCCCACCACGGGCGGATCTTGTTCAACCATGGCCTTTCGACGGGCACGGCGGCCGTTGCCGCAGGTGCCTTGGGGCCTTGTCCATCGGCGCCCGGCGTATGACCGCAGAGCTCCTTCTTGATCACAGGATTGACGAAAATTCGGTCCACCCTCGTATCGCTCGCGGCCAGCTCCAGCATCGCCGGAACCCGATCGCTCCAATGTTGGCTCCGAGACTGTGTGTTCGGGTCCACCATGGAATGCTGCTCGCTTCCTGGCACGCCCGGCGAAAACCAAAGATCGACGTCGAGCCCGTTCTGATGGCTGGCGTGCCCATTCGGAGCGGGTCCACCGCGAGCCTGGCCCAAGTCTCCCACGCCCAGGGGCGCTAGCTTCAGCGCCACCATCCCCTGGCTCAGGCCACTGACGAACTCAACCAGTCGCGGGTGACCGAACATGCGCCGCCGTTCCGGTCGCATGATCATGTAGTTCCCGCTCGGCGCGGGCAGTTCGCGCGCTCCCTGAACGCACCCCGAGCTGTAGAACCCAATCGCCAATGCCGGGCCTTCAGCGGGAGCCTTGGCCAGGCTCCAGGGGCTGACGGGCGGCTCTTTCGCACTACTGCTGAGGGCGAAGTGGGTGGCGGCGAGGATGGTTACCAGCGCGACGTTGCGACGCATGCCCTTTCATTCTAGCGCTCGGCCGGGCTTGGGGCCAGTCCGAGCAATGCTTGTGCTTTTCACCGACGGCACTGGGAGCCGTCGCTCAGCTGAGGCTGCTCGCCGCGGCCGGCATGCGCGCGCGCTTCCTGGGGGCGGACGGTTCTCGGGCCCGGTTCTCCTTCAACAGCTTCGACTTCAGAAACCGACCCGTGTGGGAACGCGGCTCTCCGGCGACCTGCTCGGGGGTGCCCTCTGCGATCAACTGGCCGCCGTCGGGCCCCCCTTCGGGCCCGAGATCGATGATCCAGTCGGCTGACGCGATCACGTCGAGGTGGTGCTCGATGACGATCACGCTGTTGCCCGCGTCCACGAGCCGCGAGAGCACCCCGAGCAATTGCACGACGTCTTCGAAGTGGAGACCTGTGGTGGGCTCGTCGAGGATGTAGAGCGTGCGCCCTGTTGCCTTGCGCGATAGCTCGCGGGCGAGTTTGATGCGCTGCGCTTCACCGCCTGAAAGGGTCGGAGAGGGCTGGCCGAGCCCGAGGTAGCCAAGGCCCACCTCGTCCAACAGCCGGAGCGGCCCGACAATGCGCGGGTGGGCAGCAAAGAGCTCGAGCCCTTCCTTCACAGTGAGATCCAGCACGTCCGCTATCGACTTGCCCTTGTACTGCACTTCCAGCGTGGCTGCGTTGAAGCGCCGCCCGCGGCAACTCTCACAGGGCACGTACACGTCGGCGAGGAAATGCATCTCAATCTGCCGCACGCCGTCGCCCTGGCAGCTCTCGCAGCGGCCGCCCTTGACGTTGAACGAGAACCGGCCGCCGTTGTAGCCGCGCGTCTTCGCCAGCGGTAACGCGGCGAAGAAGCTGCGGATGTCGTCGAATACCTTGATGTACGTGACCGGGTTGCTGCGCGGTGTGCGTCCGATCGGCTTCTGATCGATGTTGATGATCTTGTCGAGGTGTTCGGTGCCCTTGATGCCCGAGTGCTGGCCCACCGAGAGCTCGGCGCCGTGGTACTTCTTGGCCAGGGCCGGATACAGGATCTCGTTGACCAAGGTCGACTTGCCCGCGCCGGAGACGCCGGTCACAGCGGTGAGAACGCCGAGCGGCACGTCCACGCTGAGCCCGTCCAGATTGTTCTGGCGTGCGCCCTCGATGCGCAGGCGTTTGTCGGCCTTGCGGGGGGGGGCGCCGGAGCCGATGCGGCGCCGCCCAGCGAGGTAGGCGCCAGTGAGCGATTCCTTGCACTCGAGCAGGCTCGCGGGCGTCCCCGCGTGGATGATGTTGCCACCGAGCACGCCCGCGCCGGGCCCGAAGTCGACCACGTAATCGGCAGCCATGATCGTGTCTTCGTCGTGCTCCACGGCGACCACGGTGTTGCCGATGTCCCGCATTTGCAGCAGCGTGTCGAGCAGGCGCCGATTGTCCCGCTGGTGCAGACCAATCGAGGGCTCGTCGAGGACGTACGTCACGCCGGTGAGCTCTGAGCCCACCTGGCTGGCGAGACGAATACGTTGGGCTTCGCCGCCAGACAACGTCGGACCGGTTCGATCGAGCGACAGGTAGCCGAGCCCGATCGCGGACAAGAAGCCGAGCCGCGAGCGGATCTCCTTGATGACTTCCTCGGCGATCTGGGCGCTCGCGCCAGTGAGCTTCAGCGCCTCGAAAAAGGCGCTGGCGCGCGCAACCGTGTAGCTCGACAGCTCGACCAGCGTGATGCCGCCGACGCGCACTGCCGCGCTCTCAGGGCGCATGCGGCCGCCGGCACAGACACGGCAGGTGGTCTCGGACATGAATTGTCCATATTGCTGGCGAGCGCGCTCACTTTTCGTTTGCGCAAACCGCCGCTCCAGGTACGGCACGATGCCATCCCAGCTGGCTTCCCACGACCCCTGCGTCGAGCGGCCCTTCCACGACAGCTTGTATTTCTTGTCGCCCGTGCCGAACATCATCAGCTCGCGCTGTTTCTTCGTCAAACGCCGGATCGGGACGTTGACCGGGATGCCGAGCGCCTTGAGGAACTGGTGGCGGAAACCGGCCCAGCCCGTCTTCTTGCTCACGTCCGGGCCCCAGGGGCCGATGCCCCCTTCATCGATCGTCATGTCCTCGCTGACGACGACGAGCTCCGGTGAAACGGTGAGGCGGCGGCCCAGGCCATTGCACGCTTCGCACATGCCCTGGGGGCTGTTGAACGAAAAGTTCTGGGGCGTGGGCGCCGCGAACGATACGCCGCAGCAGCTGGCGTTTTCGCTGAAGACGCGATCTTTGGTGCCGTCGATCGCGATTCGCAACGTCCCCTTGCCGACGCGCAACGCGGCTTCCGTCGATTCGGTGATGCGAGCGAGCTCGGCAGGGCCGGTGACGACGCGGTCGACCACCACGTCCACGTCGTGCTTCTTGCGCTTGTCGAGCCCGCTGATGTCCGCGCTCTGCACGATCTCACCGTCGATGCGCAAGCGCACGTACCCCGCCGCCTGGAGCTCGCTCACCAACTTCTGGTGCTCGCCTTTGCGGTTTTCGAGCACACGCGCGAGCAGAGTGACGCGCGTCCCCGGAGGGTAGGCCGCGATTTCGCGGGCGATCTGCTCCGCGCTCTGCGAGCTCACGCGGCCGGAGCATTTCGGGCAGTGCTGGACGCCGGCGCGCGCGTACAGCACGCGCAAGTAGTCCGCGACCTCGGTGATCGTGCCCACGGTCGAACGGGGGTTCGTGTTGGTGGTTTTCTGCTCGATCGAAATCGTGGGCGTCAGGCCCCGGATCCGATCGTAGCGGGGTTTGTCCATTTGCCCGAGGAACTGCCGGGCGTACGCGGACAGGCTCTCGACGTAGCGGCGCTGGCCTTCCGCATACAATGTGTCGAAAGCAAGCGACGATTTTCCGGAACCGGAAACACCGGTGAAAACCACGAATTTGCGCTTGGGGATGCGGACGTCGACGTTCTTGAGGTTGTGCTCACGGGCGCCGAAAATGTCGATGTGGTCGAGTTCCATGGGGTCACGGCGCGGCACCGGCAGGATTCCGCTGCTCCAAGAGGCAGAGATCTGCCCCGCGCAGGGCGGAGGGGCAAGCGCGATCGAGCAAGGCTGAAATTCCAGGCGTCCGGGCCCCGCGGCCTCGCTCTCTGGGCACGGAGCCGAGGTTGGAATCGGCCGGCACTTCGACTATTCCATGCCGCATGTCCCTACCCGAAGCGTTGCGAGACGACGTCAGAACCCTTGGAGCTGTTTTGGGTGAGGTCTTGCGAGAGCAGGCGGGGCACAGCTTGTACGAGCGCGTGGAACAGGTCCGGGCGCTGGCCAAGCGCGCGCGGGCCGGGGATGAAAAAGCGGCCGAGACACTGAGCAGCGTGCTCGCGGACCTGCCGGTGGGAGAGGCCCTACCCGTGGCCCGCGCGTTCTCGCTGTTCTTGATGCTGGCGAACATCGCGGAGACGCATCACCGCCTGCGCGCTCCGGTGAGCACGTCGGGCAGCTCGCGGCCGGCCGCGCACGAAGGCCCCGGCCCAGGTGACTGCAGCGGCACGTTCGGCGAGCTGATCGCGCGCGGTGTGACGCCCGAGCAGCTGCACGCCACCGTATCGCAGCTGCGCGTCGAGCTCGTGCTCACGGCGCACCCGACCCAGGTCCTGCGCCGCAGCCTGCTCCAGCGCTACAACGATATCGCCGCGATCCTCGAGCGCCGCGACGCCGGGCGCGAGCCTGCGGCGGTGGAGGCTCTGCGAAGGGAGCTCACGATCATCTGGGATACCGACGAGGTGATTCGCAACAAGCCGACTCCCGCGGTCGAGGCCAAGGGCGGTCTCACCGTGCTCGAACAGGTGCTCTGGCATGCCTTGCCGGTGGGGTTGCGGCGCCTGGATGAAGCGCTGCGCAAGCACACGGGTCAGGGTTTGCCGCTCGAGGCCGCGCCAGTCCGGTTCGGGTCCTGGATGGGGGGCGATCGCGACGGCAATCCAAACGTCACCGCCAAGACGACCCTCGAGTGCCATCGACTGGGCCGCTGGATGGCGGCAGATCTCTTCTACAAGGACGTCGACGGCCTGCGGGGAGAGCTTTCGATGCGTTCCTGCAACGCGGAGCTGCGTGCGCGCGTAGGCGATGCTCGCGAGCCTTACCGTGCGGTGCTGCGTGACGTGCGTGATCGCCTGCACGCGACGCGGGAACGCATGCAGGCGCTCCTCGACGGTGCCACCCCGGGGCCCGCACCTCACTACGAGGAGGACAAGGAGCTGTGGGACGTGCTCATGCTCTGTTACCGTTCGCTGGTCGACGTCGGCCAGGAAGAGGTCGCGCGCGGCAGGCTCCTCGATCTGATCCGCCGCCTGCGATGTTTTGGGCTCACCATGGTGCGCCTCGATTTGCGGCAGGACTCGGATCGGCACGCCGAAGCGCTGGACGAAATCACCCGCTACCTCGGTTTGCCGTCGTATCTCGAATCGAACGAAGCCGCGCGGCAGGCGTTTCTGTTGGCTGAGCTCCAGAACAAGCGCCCGTTGCTCGCCGAGGACATGCCGCTATCGAGCGATGCGCGCGAAGTCATCGATACCTTCCGGGTGGCGCGCCAGATCGGCCCCGAGGGGCTGGGCGCGTACATCATCTCGATGGCTCGGCAGCCGTCGGACGTGCTCGCCGTGGAGCTCCTGCAAAAAGCGGTCGGCAATCCAAACCCACAGCGCGTGGTGCCGTTGTTCGAAACCATCGACGATCTCGAGCGCGCGGGCTCCGTGATGCGCGCGCTATTCCAGATGCCCTGGTATCGCGCGCACATCGCCGGCCAGCAGGAAATCATGGTCGGTTACTCCGATTCGGCCAAAGACGGTGGCCGCCTTACCGCCAATTGGTGGTTGTACAAGGCTCAGGAAGAGGTCGTTCGCATCTGCCAGGAACACCAGGTCCATCCGACGCTGTTTCACGGCCGCGGCGGTACTCCGGCGCGCGGAGGGGGGCCGACGCACTTGGCGATCCAGTCGCAGCCGCCCGGGTCGATCGACGGCAGCTTGCGCGTCACCGAACAGGGCGAGATGATTCAGGCGAAATTCGCCGATCCGCGCATCGCCGTGCGCACGCTGGAGACGTACGTCGCGGCCACCGTGGACGCTACCCTCGCGCCCCCTCGAGCGCCCGAAGCCGCCTGGCGAGCCCGCATCGAGGAGTTGTCGAGCGTGGCGTGTGACGCTTACCGGTCGGTCGTGCGCGGCCAGCCGCGCTTCGTCGAGTACTTCCGGCACGCGACCCCCGAACAGGAGCTCGGCGCACTCAACATCGGTAGCCGGCCTGCGCGTCGCAAGCGCGGCGGAGGCATCGAGAGCCTGCGCGCCATCCCCTGGATTTTCGCCTGGACCCAGAACCGGCTGTGTCTGCCCTCGTGGCTCGGCGTTGGACATTGCCTGGACAAGGCGTTTGCCGACGGGCACCGCCGCGAGATCGAACAGATGTACGCCGAGTGGCCCTTCTTCCGCTCCACCATCGACTTGATCGAAATGGTCGTCGCGAAGGCGGATCCCACTTCAGCGGCGCGTTATGACCGGCGCCTCGTGCCCCCCGAGCTGCAGGGCCTGGGGGAAGATTTGCGGCGCCAACTCCAGACGACGATCAATCGCGTCCTCGAGGTCACGGGCCATTCGAAGCTGCTCGAGACGTACCCCGAAGGGCGTATGTCGCTCGAGGCTCGTAACCCCTACATCGACCCGATCAACTTGCTGCAGGTCGAACTCTTGCGGCGTCTGCGGGCAGCAGACGCAAATGATCCCGCGCCGGAGGTGTGGGAAGCGTTCGTCATGACCGTCAACGGCGTCGCTGCCGGCATGCGCAACACCGGCTAGTACGCCGAATCCATCGAGGCGATGGGTCATTTCGCCGCCCCGGTTGTGAGGGCGTCGAAATGACCTGCCTTGCGACAGATCTGATTCGGCTTCCTCCTTTAGCCTAGGGGGAGCCTGCGTCAGGGCCCGGCGGGGGAGGCTGCGCGGGCAGGCACGCTGTCGCTCGCTCGTCGCATTGCGCGACCGTGGCACACGTCTGGACGGGCTGGAAGGCCGTGCGTTCCGTGTTGCAGCGTTCGAGCACGTTGGCCGTGCAGCGCTGCTCCGCCGTTGCGCAGGCCGGCTCCGCGCAGCCCTGGAGGTTGGCGCGACACAGTTCGGTCGACGCGCATTGCCGCGTGTTTACAAAGTCATCCCGCTCGTCGCTGCAGCGTTGCAGCTGACGACCGCTGCAGCGGTATTGCCCCGGCGAGCAGATCGGGGCATTGCAACCGGCGAGCCCGGTGGCGCTGTCTTCCCAGCACAGGGCGGAGCTGGCGCAAGGGACACCCACGGGATCGAAGCCGCTCTGGTCGGCCCGGCACTGTTCGACCTGGGCGGCGTTGCAGCGCTGGCGCCCGGCCCTGCACAGATCCGTTTCGCAGCCCTCGCGCCCGCTGACGGAGCTGCATTGTGCGCTCGATTCGCATTGCTCTTTAAACTCGAAACCGGAGCGGTCAGCCTTGCAGATCTCGAGGGCGCCGGTCGCCGTGCAGCGATGCTCGCGCCGTGCACATTGAGCCGGCCGGCAGCGGGGCTCGCTCGGGACGCACAGCATTGAGCTGGCGCATTGGTCCACGATCTCCCAGGTCCCCCCGCCCGTTGGGCAGATCTGCAATAGTTCGTTGCTGCAACGCTGCTGGCCGGGAATGCAGACGCAATTGTCGCTCGTCGCCGTGCCGGCGTCGATGGGGCACGGAGGGAGCTCACTCGGGAATTCTGGGCCAGCGACGACCACGTCGATGTCACCGATGGCCTGCAGGCAGCCAGCGGCTACCCCGATCCCGCTCAGGGCCAGGGCCACGGCGGCGCGAGAAAGTGGCGCGATAGGTTTCGACATGTGTCAGCTTCGGCCATGTGCCGGACCGCGCGGAGCAACGCCAGGTGGTATAGCCAACGCCGAGACAGGCGCCAAGTGCGGCCAAGGCGATCCAGCGGGAGCTGGTCGCACGGTAATCGAATGGTTTTTAGGCTTCTTCCGTGGGTGTAGCAGTTTCGAGCTCCCTCGCCGGCACCGAGTTGCTCGTCGAACGATTGGTCCCGGAGGGCAGAGCCATGGGCCGGCTCCCGGACGGGCGAGTCGTTTTCGTCGACGGCGCAGTGCCGGGGGATCGTATTGCCATCGAGCTGGCGATCGAGGCCCGCCGGTTAGTCCAGGTGCGGCAATTTCGCTTGCTCGAAGCCGGAGCCGAACGCGTCGAACCTCGCTGCACGGTGGCGGGGCAGTGTGGCGGTTGCGATTGGATGATGATCGACGCAGACGGCCAAGCTCGCGGCAAGATCGGCATTCTGGAACAAGCGCTGCTGCGGACCGGCAAGCTCGACGCCACGCGCTATCCGCTCCGATTGCAGCGGAGCCCGTCGGTCGATGGCTATCGCGGCCGGGTGCGTTTGGCGGTCCTCGCCGAGCGCGTGGGCTTTCACGCGCGTGGCTCGCATCAGCTGGTCGAGCCAGCTCCTTGCGTCGTGAGCTCGCCGTTGCTCAACGCCGCCCTCGAACGCGTACGCGAGGTGGCTCGCGCACTGCCTCGGTTCCTCTCGAGCTTTGTTTCCGTTGAAGTGCGCGAAGACTCTGATGGCATCGTATCGCTCGTGTTCCAGCGTAGCGACTCGTCGCTCACGGCGGACGCACGCGCCGCGCTCACGCGCTTGCGCGAGCGCTTTGTCGTCGTGAGCGATCCACGGGAAGCCGAAGCCCCCGAGAGCTGGCAGCGCTTTCAGCTCACGCCTGAGACTTTCATGCTCTCTCCCCCGGGAGGGTTCACGCAGGTCAACTGGGAGGTCAATCGCGCGTTGATCCAGGCCGTGCTGACCGGGGTGGCGGAGCGCGGCGTCAGTTCGTTTCTGGATGTCTACTCGGGCTCGGGCAACTTTAGCTTGCCGTTGCTCGCGCGCGGCCTCG
This sequence comes from Deltaproteobacteria bacterium, assembly GCA_043780025.1. Taxonomy (GTDB): domain Bacteria; phylum Myxococcota_A; class Polyangia; order Polyangiales; family Polyangiaceae; genus SZUA-265. Next base: position 7,170 of record JAYWEH010000757.1, on the reverse strand, counting down.
AGGGCTGCGCCGTTGAATCAAACGCGCTCGCTGTGCGTGCTGCTCGCGAAGCGGCGCGCCGCCAGAACCTACCTGTACATGTCTTCAACGCGGGTGACGCGCTCGACTTCGGCCGGAGCGCGGCTAAAGCAGGACGGGCCTTCGACGTCGTGATCATCGACCCGCCGCGCGCCGGCGTGAAGCGCGGGCTCGCCGAGCTCGCCTCGCTGGCTCGCGGCTGGTTGCTCATGTGCTCATGCAACCCCGTGACGTTGGCGCGCGATCTGAACGAGCTCGGCGCGCTGGGTCTCGAGATCGAAGGCATCGAAGCCTTTGACATGTTTCCCGAAACCCATCACGTCGAGACGCTCGTGTGGTTGCGCAAGGGCTCGCGGCTCAACCTAACAGGGGCAGGCCCAGCGCAACCCGACCGCTGAAGGTCTGGATGGGTTGCAGAGCTCCGGCGAGGCGTGAGAACCGGCGCGATCGGGCAGCGCAGTGGCGAGGCCGCTGAGCAATCGGGCGTCGGGCGCACAGCTGCGCACCTCGGGCGCGCCCCTATCCCACACCGGGCCAGCATGTTGGACACTCGCGCAGCAATGAACTGAAAATCTATGGTCTTGCGCGAGAGCGCTGTGCGCTGCGTGCTACAGTCCACCTTCGCGGAGCGGGGGAGCTGAGCACCGGGAGCATCAATGTCGGGTCGAGTGAAGCAATTGATCGACGAGCTTTACCAAGTCCGCGCTCGTGGCAACTCCAGCCTCGAGCATTTCGTGCGAGCCCACTTGATGCTCAATGGCATCGACCCCAAGCGATATACCGAGACGTCGCCGGATGACTTAGAGAAGGAGCGCCGGCTCCGCGCCATGATCGACGAATTCCGAGAGCGCAAACCATGATGCAAAACGATTCGGTCAGAACCGCCATTTCCAAGGCCAAAGACCCGCGGACCTGTGCTCGCGAACTCCGCGCCGCACTCGGCGGGATGACGCCCGTGTTCGTGCTATTCTTCGCCACGCCTAGCCTGGACCCCAAGGCCCTGGGCGAAGCGCTCCGCGAGGAGTTGGGGGATATCCCTTCGATCGGCTGCACGACCTCCGGCGAGATTGGCCAGGGCCAGATGCTCTCGGATTCGGTCGTGCTCCTCGGCTTGGGCTCGGGCTGTTTGAAGTCGGCGCAGGTCGGTGTGATCGACGCAGCGGCGGACGCGGCGGAGGTGCAGCGCGCCGTCGTGTCTCTGGCCGGTGCGTTCGGCCAAGCTCCCGCGCGGCTGGATCCGAGTCAATACGTCGGTTTGGTTCTGCACGATGGGCTGAGCCTCTCGGAGGAGCGGGTCATGGCTGCCCTGACGGAGCTCACGAACGTGCCCTTCGTAGGCGGTAGCGCGGGGGACGCTCTGGCGTTTCGCGGCACGCACGTGTTCCACAATTTCGAAGCGCACCCGGGCAAGACCGTCTTGGCTTTGCTCGAGCCGCAGCGCCCCTACCGGGTCTTGAAGACGCAGAGCTTTGAAGTTCTGAGCAAGGTCCTGGTGGCGACTCGCGTCGACGAGGCGTCTCGGCGGGTCATCGAGTTCAACGGCCGCCCTGCCGCGGGTGAATACGTCGACCAGCTCGGCATTTCGCTGGCTGATGCGGTAGCTCATTTTCGTCGCAATCCGGTCGGGATCGTGATGCCGGACGGCGCACCTTTCGTGCGTTCACCGATGCGCATCGACGGAGGCGACATGGTGTTCTACTGCCAGATCAAGGAAGGCATGGAGCTCTCCCTACTCAGCTCCGGTGACATCGTCGCGCAGACGGCGAAGGACTTGAACGAATGCCTGGGGGAGATGGGGGGCGCCAGCGCCATCATCAACTTTCATTGCATCTTGCGCACGCTCCAGCTGGAGAGCGAGGGCCATTCCGCCGAATACGCGGCGATCTTTGAGAAGCTGCCGGCGGTGGGATTTTCGACGTATGGCGAGTCGTACATCGGGCACATGAACCAAACATCGACGATGCTCTTGCTCGGCTGAAAGCGCTCACGGCCCGGGGCGCGCCGCGGCGCCCTTCGGTGGTACCGGGTCGGCTCCAACGGACCAATGCAAGTCGAACGTGTCGGCGTTCCGGACGGTACCGAGGAACGCCGAGTAAGGCTCGATCCCAAAGTCGGAGTGTTTGGTTCGAAGCTGGCCTCGGCACTCGAGCCGGCCGCCCTCGAGGGTCACGAGCGCAGCGCCGCGGAATGCCTTGGTCACGCCGTGGAGGGTGAGGTGCAGATCCGCGCGGTAGGTTCCTGGTCGATTGCCCTTGCGACACCGGTCGACCGTCGCCCGAATCTGTGGGAAGCGCGCTGCATCGAGCTGATCCGGCGCGAGCATGTGTTCACGCACACTCTCCCGGTCCTGGTCGTCGAGACGATCCGAGAGGCCCACGCGCTGCCTCCACGCGGGCTCATCCACGAGCAGGGAGCGAACGGGAATCATGAGAGTGGCCCTGCACGCTTCAGGCGCCTGCTCGTTCAGCTGGATAGCGATCTCGATGCGCGTGGCGCGCACCACGTGCTCATGTGCCACCCCCGACAGGACGGCTGTCTCGTCGCGATGGATGCGCGCGTAAAAAACGGGCTCCGCGCGTACCACGTAGGCGCTCGCGGGCGGCTCGCCGGCGTTCGCGGCGCTGAGGCCGAGGCCTACGAGTAGCCCGCAGCCCAGGCACGAGCCGAAAACGCCCCACCAAGGCCGGATCCGCTCGATCGCACGGCGGAAAAGCGTTCTCGGATCTGTGTTGGGCGGACAATTACGGGTCCGGTCCACGACCTCTAGCGTACACGAGATCGCACGGGCGCGGGCGCTTGTGACCTGCAGCGCCTCGACCTATAAGCGGGTGCCCCGTTTCGGAGCTGCCTCGAGATGCGTGTATTGTTGATTGGTGGAACTGGCTCCTTCACGAGCCGGGTCATGGAAAAAGCGGTCGCGCGCGGTCACGACGTGCTCGTGTACTCCCGGGGCCACCGTCCGCTCCTCGGCGATCTCCGGGTGCGGCGGCTGCACGCGGAGCGGGCCGCCTTGCGTGAGCGCGCGCGAGAGATCGCGGAATTTTCGCCCGACGTCGTTGTCGACTCGATCTGCTTTCAGCCGCGCGACGCTGAAGACCTGGTGCAGTTGTTTGGGTCCGCGCGGCGCGTCGTATTGATCAGCACGGTCGACGTGTACGGTGAAGACATCGGCGCGGCACCCGTCACGGAAGAGCGCGTGCCGGCGCCCGTCACGCCCTACGCCCGGGCCAAGCGGAGCTGTGAAGAGATCGTGCTCGCGGGGCTCGGGCCTCGCGCCACCGTGTTTCGTCCCAGCCACATCCTGGGCAGGACATTTCTGACGACGAGCTTGTGGGGGCGCTCTCAGTACCTGGTCGACCGGGTGAGCAAGCGGAAACCCATCCCCGCCATCGATGGCGGCAGGAACCTGGTGACGCCTGTCTATGCCGTCGACGCTGCGGAATGGGTGGTGCGAAGTTTTGATATGGAAGCAGCCGACGGCCAGATCTTCAACGCGGTGGGCGGCCAAATCGTTACGCAGCGCCACTACTACGAATGCATCGCTCGCGCACTGGGCGTTACAGTAGAGCTCTTCACCGTGCCGTCGCACGTCTTCAAGCGCTATTTCGACGCGCCGTCCCAGTTCAACTGGCATCGGCCGTACAGTTGCGCCAAGGCGGTCGCGCAGCTCGGCTATGAGCCAATTGGCACGCCGGAGCTGATGCTCGCCGAGACGGTCGGATTCATGCAGAAAAATGGCCTGGTCAAGGACTGCAGCGAGCAACCTTTCGACGACGCCTTGATCGAGCTGTTGGTCCGGCACGAGGCCGAGCTTGGCAACTTGTTCGATGCCAAGTTGCTCCAGAGCGGCAAGGCCGTCTGACGCCATGTCGGTTGCGGAAGATCTCGTGGCGAGCTTTCGCGCCGATTGCGAAGAGGCCGGTTTTGACCTGGTCCAGCCGCTCCAGGTTGGCTGGTACAACGCTCTGGTCGACGGCGGCTTGCGCCTCGAAGATTTTGGGGCTCCGGAAAACCTGGCCGTCGTAGTGGGCAATACGTGTGCGTTGTGGCCAAAGTTCATGGCGACGCTGCGCGCCAAGCCGGGGCTCCTGGACGAGCTCAATCCACTTCAGGGGTACACGGAGTCTCAGCTGCGCGGCGCCGCGCTGCGCGCCGGCGTGCCGTGTTCCATCCGCTTCTCTCACGAGGGCGGCGAGCGGCTGGTGGCAATGCAGCGGCTGGCCCACGTCGCCGGTTTGGCCTATCTGAGCGAGACCCATCTGAGCGTGCATCCCATTTTCGGACCCTGGCTCGCGCTGCGAGCCGCCATTTCGTTCGGCCTTCCCGCGACCTCCCTCGGGCGGCCACAGCTGGGCAATCCGTGCGGGGGCTGCGCGGAGCATTGCAAGGCCGCGTACGAGCACGCGCTCCGCGTTACCCAGCAGCCTTTGGATTCGGCCTCCGTGCGATCGAGCTGGCAACTCTGGCTGGCGTTCCGTGACGCCTGTCCGACCGGGCGCGAACACCGCTACGGCCCAGACCAGATTGCGTATCACTACACCGGCGATCGCCACCAGCTGTGTCTCTCCACGGGGCCCCAGAGCTTCGCTGCGGCGAGCCCGCTTCGCGCACCAGGAAAGTAAGTCGTGATGACCATGCTAGACAGAAGGGCATTCGGGCCGGGCTTTCAGCTCGGGGTGGCCACGTCGTCCTACCAAATCGAAGGAGCCGTTGGCGAAGATGGCCGGGCCCCCAGCATCTGGGATCGGTTCACGCATACTCCTGGCAAGATCAAGGACGGCAGCAACGGTGATGTCGCCTGCGACCACTATCACCGCATGTCCGAGGACGTAGACCTCATGGCCTGGCTGGGCGTCGATGCGTATCGCTTCAGCATTGCTTGGCCCAGGGTACTTCCGGCGGGACGCGGTCCGATCAACACCCGCGGGTTGGACTTCTACGAGCGCCTCGTCGACGCGTTGCTGGAGAAGGGGATCGCGCCTTGTGCGACGCTCTACCATTGGGATTTGCCCGACGCGCTCGAAGCGGAAGGTGGCTGGCTGTCGCGTTCCACGGCAGAAGCCTTCGCGGAATACACGTCTGTCGTGGCCGAGCGGTTGGGCGATCGGGTCGCTTTGTGGCTCACTCACAACGAGCCCTGGTGCCAGGCCTTTCTCGGCTACGAAATCGCTCTGTTTGCGCCGGGCAAACGCGACCTGAGTCAGGCGCTGACGTGCGCGCACCATTTGCTCCTGTCGCACGGCTTGGCCGTACAAGCGTTGCGCAGCCGGGTGAGGACACCCGTAGGCATTGCGCCCAACTTCATGCCCACGCACCCCGCCACGTCGGCCGCCGCCGATGTCGCCGCAGCGGTACGCCAGGACGGCTACTTCAACCGTTGGTTTATCGAGCCCGTGCTGGGGCTCGGCTACCCCACCGACATGCTGGAGCTGTACGGCAAACACATGCCGCGGTTTGCCGACGCAGACCTGGGCATCATCAGCCAACCGATCGATGTCGTCGGCGTCAACTATTACGAACGCTGCATCGTGGCGCATCAGGACGGTGGCGGCACCCTGTCGTTGCGCCACGTCAAGACGAGTGATCTGCCGCGCACCGCCGATCGCGAGATCTACGCGGCAGGGCTCGGCGAAGTGCTGCAGCGTCTGCATACGCACTACAAGGTCCCTCGCATCGTCATCACCGAAAATGGCGCGGCTTCCAAGGCGGACGAGCCGATCGTCGATGGGCGTGTCAAAGACGATGTCCGAGTGGATTTCTTGCGTCAGCACCTCGAACAGGTGCTGATAGCGCGCCGGCAGGGCATCCCCGTGGACGGGTATTTTGCCTGGTCACTCATGGATAATTTCGAGTGGTCCGAGGGCTACACGTTGCGGTACGGCATCGTGCACGTCGACTTCGAGACGCAACGGCGCCTACCCAAGGATAGCGCGCATTTCCTGCGCTCGCTCAGCCAGAAGCCGCTATTGGGGTCTAGTACGCCGTTCGTCTAGTTCGGAAGGGTCTGAAAGCGGATGCGGTGGGCCGGGGCCGCGAGGCCGTCTTCGTCAGCGAATTTGCGCAACTCGGCGTCGTGCGGCGAGTTGACCCAGAGAACGTAGAGCGTGTCGGGCAGCAGCCGCACGGGCAACACGGCGGTCGTGTCGTCGATGTAGAACGGGAAGCCCGTCACGACCGGGGCGCTGAGCCCCGCTTCGGTCACCCAGGACCATCCGCCGGGGTGCATGGTTTCGTTGAAGGTGGCCGTGATCTCGGTGAGCTCGGCGTCGACCTGGACGTCGCCATCGGCGGGGACCGTTTCCACGACGCGCGGTGCGTCGATGGGATAGGGGTCCGAGTCATCCGCTTGTCCACATGCTGTCAGCGCGGCGCACAGCGCGCAGGCAAAGCCCCTTCGCTTCGATGCCCGGGTGATCTCGAGGTCCATATGCTTCGATACGGTCGGAGCGAGATGGCGCGAGAGCGTCTCCTTCGGGTGAAGCGCGCTCGGGGATCAGCGCCACTCGAAATTCGGGGCAGGAGGTGGGTGCCCGCCTCACCGCAAAAGCTCGATCCTCAATGCCAACCGAGCTCCCGGGCAGCCGCATCGGATTGTTCCGGCCAGCTTTGCCGTTCGACCATGCCGTGATACACGCCGCGGGCCTGCATCAACTGATCGTGCGTACCGATCTCCACGGCTCGGCCCTGATCGAGCACCAGAATGCAATCCGCGTTGGCGATGGTGCTGAGCCGGTGCGCGATCACGATGGTGGTGCGCTCGGCCATCAGCTCTCGATAGGACGCCTGGATCAGCTGTTCACTCTCCGTGTCCAGATTGCTGGTTGCCTCGTCCAGGATGAGGATGCGCGGGTCTGCGAGCAGCGCCCGTGCTATCGACAAACGCTGCCGCTGGCCGCCGGAGAGCTTTACCCCGCGTTCACCGATGATGCTGTCGTAACCTTCCGGCAGGCGCATGATGAACTCGTGCGCGTGCGCTCGCCGGGCGGCGGCGTCGACCTGGGCGCGCGAGGAGTTCCGCCCGCCGTAGGCGATGTTGTCCGCGATGCTGCCATCGAACAGGAATACGTCCTGTGATACGATGCCGAACAAGCTGCGATAGCCGCGCAGCTGGTAGCGTTCGATATTGATTCCGTTGAGTTGAATCTGGCCCGA
>JAYWEH010000756.1:0-2844 GCA_043780025.1 Deltaproteobacteria bacterium | reverse complement strand
CACAACACGTGTAGAACGCAGCCTCTAGTTCGAGCCGCGGCGAGCCGCCTTCTTGGAGGGCGTCATCGGCTTCGCTAGCGCCTTCTTCACCGCCTTCGCCTTCGGTGCGGGCTTGGCTTTCGGCACGGGCTTTAATTTCGGCACGGGCTTTAATTTCGCAGCAGCTTTGCCGGGCGGCGCGGTGGGCTCGAGGTCACCGAACGGTGCGAGCCCACGGCTCAGACGCTTGGGCGCCTGCGCGCGATAACTCTCGTCGATCCACTGCTTGAACAGATCGACTGGAACTGCCTCGCCTTCGGGAATCCTGGCAGAGACCCAGCCACTCTTGCCGAGTCCGTACTCCGTTGGCGTCGTGAACGGCAGTTCCAGGGCAGCATCCGCCGAGTGCGGTAGCTTGCACGAAATGCTGAGCGGATCACCCGGCAGGCTCATGTATGCGAACGTCTTGTCATTCACCGCCAAGTCGCGGTGGCCGGGCCAAGGTGCCTTGGTGTGCGCCGCGGGGTAGGCGAGCCCAAACGCGTACAGCTCCTCGAGCGCTGCATCGCTCGGTTTCTGCTTTCCAGACTTCTGCTTACTGGCCATTTTCCTGCTCCTTCAGATCGTTCGCCGGCCGATCGTCCATCGGGGCCACTGTTCGCGCGCACTCGCCGAGGTGCTCTTCGATCGTGCTGAGCGGTAGCGCCATCTCGAGTTGAAAGCTGCCGGAGCCCGGGATGACGCGCGATTCGTCCAGCAAACCCGCGAGCAGATTGTCCTCTTCGCGCAGCGCATGCAGTCGCCCGAGCGACAGCGCGCCACCGACCGTCGTGGCCAGGTCTCGCAGTTTCTCGGCCTCTTGCCCGTACACGTCAGCGACCAGTAGCAAATCATCCGTCGCGTCGACGTGCAACATCACACGCTCTGCCGCATCCGTCAGCCGTTGCCGGAGCTCGTTCGGCACGAGCTCGCCTGCCAGGCGCGTGGAGAGTGTCCCATAGACTTCTCCGTAGGCTTCGTCTGTGAAAGGTGACGCGAGAGCCGGCTGCTCCCCTTCGAGGCGCGCCAGGGCCGCGCGCACACCGTCGGCGTCGCCCAACAGGGCGATCTTGCGGTTCCACACGGCCAGAGCACGCTTGCCCTCCGTGATCCACACGCTCTTTTGACCATAGGGTTCAAAGTCGCCGTCGATATCGAAGATGCTGGGCGTGATGTCGCCCACGGCGCCGCTGAGCACCAACACCGGATCAGCATCGGGGCCCCCGCTCGCAAATGCCACGCGCTCCAGCTGTTCGAGCGGCTTGAAGCCAGACTTCTTTTCCCACTGCTCGAGATCCGCGCTCTGCTCGGGAGAGAGGCAGGCGAGCAACATGCGGCCGAGCGGGGAGTCGAAGAGCGCGCTGGCTTCGAACACCATCTGGAGCTCACCGGCCCCCAACGCCACGTGCACTGGATCGAGGCCTGCCGAGTCGTCCGGCGGGGGTCCGGCATCCAGCGCGGGTGCAGCCTCGACGCGCGCGGGCTGCGGCGCCACGAAGGTGCTGCGCAGGCGCTGGCGATCGAGCTCGTGCGGCCGCGCGTAACGAGGAAATTCGAGCGACGCGCGTTCCGTTCGAGCCTGCTTCGGATCCATCATCAGGAACGCGGCGACCGCGAACAACCCGAGTGCCAGCAGCAAGAAGCCGCTGCTCTTCAGAAGTCTTTGTTTTCGAGTCGCCATGCGCCCACTGCCAGGATTGCCATGCCAAATGCCAACGTGCCCGCCACCCGCCTCGCGAGCCCGTCGGGAGTGGGATCACCGACCGCGATAGCGGCGGCGGCGTCCGCGAGCTCGGAGATGCGCGGCAAAGGGGCCGACAGCGCGAGGAAAATATCGCGACCCACACCTTGCTCGATCAAGACGGCGATCGGGTCGCGTTGCCCCGACGCGATGCCCGCCACGAACAGCACCCCGCCCGCCGCCGCGCTGAGGGAAGCGCTGCGCACGAAGATGGCGGTCGTCAACATGCAGGCGTAGAGCGCGAAGAAGGCCACACTCGCCAGGTAGGTCCCAAGGAGCGGCCAGAGCGTCCACACGCCGGATTTGGCCGACAGGATCAGGAAGAACGCGCCCGCCCCGTAGCTCACCCCGAGCAGGCACAGCGAGAACACGCCGGCGAAGGTGCCGAGCAGGAGCTCCGCGCGCCGGATCGGCAGACTCAAGAGGTGCTCGATTCGCCCGGGGGCCAGGAGCTCCGGCCCAAAGTCGGAGCACGCCAGAATGCCAAACGCGAGGCCTGCATAATAGGCGGTGTACGTAGCCGCTTCGAACACGTGCCTAAGCACGTGATCGGCCGAACGGATATCGTGGCCCATGGCTTCGCCAAACAGCCGGGTCGCCGCCAGCGCGCCGTCGACCACGTCCATGCGCAAGCCAACGATGACGGCCAAATTCAGCAGCGTGAGCACGGCGGCAAAGGCCAGAAACCAGCGCCGCGCGCTAGCTTCGCGCACGATGTCGAACGCGATGTGCACCGCAGCGTTCATCGCCGTAACACCTCCGTGAGGACGGCTTCGAGGTCCCGCGCATCGGGGGCGAGCTCGATCACCAGCGCACCCGTGGCGCGAGCTGCGCTGAGCTTCTCGTCGAGCTCGCGCGCGTTCGCCGCGACCACTCGATAAGCGCCGTCCAGCTTGGTTTCGAACCCGAGCGGGGCGAGTCGCTCGGCATCATCCGCCTCGAAACGCACGCGGAAGGCGCCTTCGCTGCCGCACAACTCGGCCACGCTGCCCTGCCGGACCAACTTGCCGTCGGCCAGAATGCCGATCCCGTCGCACATGCGTTCGGTTTCCGAGAGCAAGTGCGAATTGAGAAACAGCGTCGCG
>JAYWEH010000755.1:0-6712 GCA_043780025.1 Deltaproteobacteria bacterium | reverse complement strand
TTTTCAGCGAGACGCGGCTCAGGCCTTCTTGCGAGTCAAGAACGACTTGGCGGCGATACCGAGCGCGATGAGCCCACCAACCACCAGCTTCTTGCTGGCCAACAAAAGCACGATCAGGCCCTTGAACAGGCCGACCTTGGCGGCGATTTTACCGGCCACGAGCGCGCCGATGCCGTAGGCCGCCACGGAGTCCACGTCCGGATCGAAGTCCGCGTACTGATGTCCTCGCTCGAAGTCGACGAAACCGAGCACCTCGGGCATCGCTCGCTTGACCTGCACGAGCTGATTCATCGGCGCTACCGCGTTGAGCTCGAGCACGCCTTTGCGACCCAGGGCGCGGATCGAATAGTTCAAGGTCCGGGCCTCACTGCCCTCGAAGGCGAGCTCCTTGGCCCAGTAGAGCTTGTGTGCCTGCGCGTCGTAGTGGGGTGGCTCCGCCCAACCGATCAGGTCCAGGGTAGGAAAACCCTGCGATTGACGTGCAGCCTTTGACTCCTGGGTATCCTTCTTCATCTCGGCGAGCATCTCTTCGAAGTCGATGTCCTCGGCGTCATCGTCCTCGATGTGCCCATCCTCGACGTACGTGATGATCACCGCCCAGCCTGCGTCATCGAACAGGCTCGAGGAGTCCAGGAAGAGCATGCCGAGGGTGTCCGGGGACGGCGGATTGCCCCAGGCCTGGACGACTCGATCGGTGTCCGTGGGCCCCAGGTAGGCGTAGTTGTGGCTCAGGTTGAGTTTGGCCAGCCCCTTGCCGAGCGAGATCGCACCATGCTGCTTGTCGAGCGAGCCCTCGAACTTCGCGACCTCGGCAGCTGGGTCTGCGCCCTGGGCGCCCCCCGGCGGCGAGTCGGGCTCCCCTTGCTCCGTTGAACCTGGCGTGGGCTCCTCCGCGAACGAGGGCGGCGCCATGCAGAGCGCGGCCAGAAGGCTTGCGGAACCGACGAAAGCGGCGAACTTCATACTGTCACGTTCTCCTGTTCCCGGACCTCGGGTGGTTCTGGAACAACCGTATCGGCGCGAGAGGCCCCCCGGTTGCGCACAATCGGCGGGCCTGAGCTCAGGAGAGGAGCGACGCTTCGTAGACGCGGTATTTCTTGTAGATTTTGCCGCCCATCAGCTTGATGCCGGTGTTCACGGGGCCGTTGTCCTCGGCGGTCCAACCGAGCTCGCCCCAGGCGTAGCCGTGGCGCCGGCCGGAGTCGTTGAGCTTGTGATAGAGGTACAAGCTGAGCCCGGCGTAACGGCGGTCCCCACGGAACTTCTTCCGGATACCGAGGATCACGAGCCGCGCTGTGTGAATGCCTCGCACCTTGATGCGGTAATAGAGCTTGGCCGCGCCGGTGGGGAACAGCTTGCCGCCGAGGTCGCCGAGCGCCTCGTTGAGGTTCGGCAACGCGACGGCCACGGCGGCGGCTTCACCGCGCACGTAGGCGATGTAGGTGATGGCAGGATCGATGATCAGCTTGAAGTCTTTGACCAGCTTGCCGCGTTCGTGCTCCGTGTACGGCACGAAGCTCCAGTTTTCGCCCCAGGCGTCATTGAAGATGTCGAGCGCGATGCGCGTGTCGCGTTCGATGTCGTGCGCGTCGAAGTGCCGGGCAAAGACCTCGGGCATGGCCTCGAGGTCGTCGTGCGCCTTCTGCACGCGCTTCGGCACTTCACCCGTGGAGTAGCGCCAGGCGTACAGGTCTTTGTGTTTGCTGAGCCCGGTCGATTCGATCAGCCCGCCCTGGTAGCTGCGGTGGTGCGGCATCATCACCATGGGCGGCGTGTCGAAGCCTTCAATCAGGCAACCCGACTCGTCATTGATGTTGAGCGAAAATGGGCCACGGATGAGCTTCATGCCGCGATCGGCGAGCCAGCGCCGGGCCTTGCTCATCAGAGCCTTCGCCACCTCGGGGTCGTCGACGGTGTCGAAGAAACCGAAGAAGCCCGCGTCGTCCTTGTGCCGCTTCAGGTGTTCGTGGTCGATCTGCGCGCTGCAGCGCCCGACGCACACGCCCCGCTGATAGGCGAGAAAAAATGCCGCCTCGGCGTGCTCAAAGAACGGGCTGCGCCGGCTGATGCGCGACTTGATGTCGAGGTTGAGCGGGCGGATATACTTCGGATCACCACGGTAAATGGTGTCTACCACGTTGAGGAAATCGTCGAGTTTGCCGCCCTGAGAAAACTCGCGAACTTCGATCTTCGACACTCAGATGACCCCGTATTTTTTGCCGGCCTTGTACAAGGCCTCCAGGCCCCGCGTCAGATGTTCACGCGTGTGGCTCGCCATGTAGCTGGTGCGAAGCATGGCGCTCTTGGGCGGAACACCAGGAGAGATGAATGGGTTGGTGTACACGCCGTGCTCTTCGAGCAGCTCGCGCCACATCATCAGCGTGCGCAGATCCTGGCGAATGAAGATCGGGATCACCGCGGTCTGGGTGTGGCCGAGCTCGAAGCCCATCTTGGTGAGCTCGTCGCGCATGAATGTGAAGTTTTCGCGCAAGCGTTCCATGCGCCAGGGTTCTTCCTGCATCAGATCGAACGCGGCCATGGCCGCAGCCACGCAGGGCGGCGCCGCGCTCGCGGCGAACATGAACGACGGCGCGAAGTGCTGGATGTATTCCAGCACCTTGCGTTCCCCCACCAACCAACCACCGATGCTGGCCATCGATTTGCTGAAGGTGCCGCCGATCAGGTCGACCTCTTTTTCTAGGCCGAAATGATGCGCCGTGCCGCGCCCGCCGGGCCCGATCACGCCGAGGGCATGGGCGTCGTCGACGAGTAGCCGCGCGCGGTGCTTCTTCACGATCGGTACCAGCTCATCGAGCTTGGCGATCTCGCCTTCGGCGCTGAACACGCCGTCGGTGATGACCAGCGCGCCTTCGCCCGCGCCCACGCGCTCGAGCGCCCGATCGAGCGACTCCGCGTCAGCGTGTTTGAAGCGAACCAGCCGAGTGCCAGCGGCCTGCCCGAGCCGCACGCCGTCGTAGAGCGAGGCGTGGACGTTGCGGTCCACCACCGCGACGCTCGTCTTGTTGGAGAGCAGGGCGGCGCAGGTCGCCAGGTTCACCTGGTAGCCGGTGGTGAAGACGAGCGCGGATTCCTTGCCGAAGAACGCGGCCAGTTTGGCTTCGAAGTCGTTGTGCAGCTTCATCGAGCCGTTGACCAGGCGCGAGCCGGTCATGCTGGTGCCGAAGCGGTCGATGGCGGCCTTGGCCGCTTCACGCACCTTGGGATGGGTGGTGAGGCCGAGGTAGTTGTTCGAACCGAACATCAACACACGGCGGCCGTCGATCACGGCTTCGGGGCCATCGTTGAAGTCGAGCGGGCGGAAGAATGGGTACAGCCCCGCCTTGCGCGCGTTGTCGGCGGCGGTGAACTGATAACACTTGCCGAACACGTCGTGGCCGCCGACGTTGGCGAGGCTGGTGCGCTCCTTGAGCGATTCGTCCATGCCGTTTTCGACGCCGAGCGCCTCGGCGCTACGGGCTCGAGCGATGCGCGACACGCGCGCCGCCACCCGGGCGGCCCGGGCGTGGGCCGCGGCGTCCGAGGTGTCCGAGGCGTCGTCATCGGGGTCCTCGGCACCGTTTTGGGCGTGCGACGCCGCGGCGTGGCCGTTGCTCGCCCCATGCTGCGAGGCGGACCCATTCGTCGAGTGACCGTTCTTGCTGCGGCCGTTCTTCGCCACGCGCTCAGGGCCGACTGTTTCACCCAGTGAATCGTCGAGCGCCGGATCGACCGCGGGCAGCGAGGCGCCGTTCTTGAGCAGATGCCAAGCCAACTTGACGCGAGTCCGAGCGTCCATGACGCCCTCGGCCGCTCGCATTACGCGATCGTCGGAAACCCAGCGCATCACCTTCGGACTCTGCGCCAGTTGCTTTCCACGATCGACGATTCGGCTCTTAAGACCCATTTGCACTCCTTGGGCGCCCCAGTTTCCCGGGCAGGGGTGTAGCACGCCTCTGGCAAATTCGGTGGGCTCGAAAAAGTCTCTGCAAACGCCGTGTCAGCCCGTAAATTCCGCTAGATCGGGCTCGCCGCGTAAGCTGATTCGCACTCTATGGCGAGTGGTTGGGCCACTCGGAGTGACCCCAATGGGCCATCTCGATATGATCCAGATACAGCCCATCGGGCGGCGCGGTCATACCGAGGTCAGTTCGCTCACCCGACAACAATGCGCGCTCGACCGCTCCGGGCTCACGTGAGCCGCGCCCTACGTCGACGAGCGTGCCGGTGATGATGCGAACCATGTGATAGAGGAAGCGGTCGCCGCGAATCTCGAAGCACAAGCAGCGGGGTTGCGCGGGCAGCTCGGTGATCTGCGCCTCGGTGATCGTGCGCACGGTGTTCTGGCGCCGGTCGTTGGCGCCGCGAAAGGCTGCGAAGTCGTGCGTGCCGAGCAACGCCGTAGCCTCTCTGCGCATGGCTTCGATGTCGAGCCGGTCGTGCACGCGCCACGCGCGCGCATGTAGAAACGGATCGCGCAGCGTGCCGCGCAAGATCCAATATTGGTACCTCTTCCACAACGCGGCCCGGCTCGGATGGAATCCGGGCTCCACGCGCGCGACACGCGACACGGCAATTTGGGGCGGCAAGTGTCCGCTCAAACCAAGCAACCAGCCGCGCGACTCGATCAGCAAGCTGCTGTCGAAACAGGCCACCTGCGCGCGCGCGTGCACTCCCGCATCGGTGCGGCTGCACACGCGCAGAGCGCCTGCGGTTGGGTCCATCTTCGCGATCGCCTCACCGAGGACGGACGCGACCGTGGGGGCGTTGTGCTGCCGGGCAAAACCCGAAAAGGTGCTGCCGTCGTAGGCGAGCGACAACAGGATGCCCACGCGCTCGCGTGGAGCCGCAGCGTCGTTCAAGGCGTCCGGGGCACGAAGTTGAGCGGCAGCGCCGTGTCCACGCAGCCACCCGTCGGCTTGGGAAAGCGGCCGCTGCGGATGCGCTGAAGCACGCAGCTCGTCACCGACGGATCGCCCAAGGTGTCGCTGGCGAGCGACGCGGAGCAGACGTCACCGGCGGGGCCGATGCGCACGTTGACGAGCATCTTTCCATGCAGCGAGCCGTTGCTGATCAAGGCTCGTTCATAACAACTTCGTGATTGGCCGCCCCGGGCGCGCATGGCGCTGATCAGCTCCGGGCTTTCTTTGCCGTTGCACGCCCCATCGCAACCCGTGTTGCGCTTGGTCGCCTTGACCGGCTCGAGCACGGGAGCCGGCGGGGGCGGCGGCTCGGGTTCCATGGGCGGGGGCGGCGGCGGCTCCTCCAGCGGACGCTGCACGACCAGGGGCTTGGCCACCGGCGGCGGCGCGGGGGGCGGCTCCGGCTTGCGCAGGAACTTCCAGGCCAGAAGCACGCCAATCAGCGCCACCATGACCAGACCTGCGATCAAAAATGAGCGACTCCCAGGTTCCTGGGCTGGGGGCAAAGATGGGCTTTGTGTCACGAGTCGCTCCTCGACGCGGCCTGGCGGGCGAACCCTACCCAGATTGGCTCACGAAGGACAAGGCCGAGTCACCCCAGGTCCGGCAGCGGTCCAGTTTGAAGCCACTTCCGGCATCGAGCATCAGCGCCTCACGTGAAGCGTGGCCGAGCACCAGCGTGGCGCCGGGCGAAAGCAGGCCTTTCACGAGCTCCGGAACCACGCGCGCGGCTTCGGCGGAGATCTTCCACGGAGGATCCGCCAGCACGAGATCGATCAGGCCGATGCCTGACAGCGCGCCACGCGCTTTCTCGACCGCGGTCTGCACGACGCGAACTGAACCCGGCTCCGCGAAGCTGCCGTTCTTGCGGATCACGTCGGCGGCGGCCCGATCCGCCTCCACCAGGGTCACCTGGCGCGCGCCCCGCGACAGCGCTTCGAGGCCCAGGGCGCCGCTGCCCGCGTACAGATCGACGACATTCTGATCGGTGAGATCCCCCAGGATGGAGAACAGCGCTTCGCGCACGCGATCGAGGGTGGGACGCGTCACGAGCTTCGGGCACTCGAGCTGCCGCCCTCGAAACTTACCAGCGATGATGCGCACGCCGCTGCCTTGTAGCCCACTCCCTTTTTCGTGGGTCCCGAATCGTTCGGGCCCTACTCGGTGTCGATCTTGGTCCACATCTGGCGCCGGCGTTTTTGCCACGCCCGGTCGGTGTGGGTGATCCGCTGAGCCACGTTCCAGGCCGCCAAGAGCTCGCCCTCTTGCCCGAGCCCCGGCAAGACCGTCTTGCCGACCAGGTACGTGCCGCGCACCGGACCGACTATCGGTTCGCCGGCCAAGCCCAGGAATCCGGCCGGGTCCGCGCGCCACAGCGCTTGCAGGGGCTCGGGGCGCGGTGAGGCGCCGCTCAGGTGGACGCGGTCGACGCTACGTTCACGTCCCAGCTCGTGGATCGTGAGTGGCAGGCCGTCGTGCGGCGAGTCCGTGACGAGCAGATGCCGATCCAGAAACGGGAATTGCTCGCGCAGGCACTGCAGCACGACCGCGCGCAGCTCCGTGCCGCGACGCACTTGCCCGAACGGGACCAGCGCCTCCACCACCAGACGCGAAAGGTCCGGAGCGCCCGCGTCATCAGGCAGGTGCTGCAGGTGCAACGCCGGCCGCTCCGCGCCGCGCACATCGGGGCCGGCTAACACCAGGGCTTCGCGCGCGAGCGGCTCGGGCAGACCTTGCCGGCGCAGCGAGCAGCTGACGACAAACCGTCCGAGCGTGGGACGCAGCTCGGGCCA
>JAYWEH010000754.1:0-2848 GCA_043780025.1 Deltaproteobacteria bacterium | reverse complement strand
CTCGAGCCCGTCGAGGAACGCGCTCGCGTCGAAGCCGCGGCCGCGCGGGTTGATGGGATGCGACACGTCGAGCTGACTATTGGTATCGAGCTCGACTGCCGCGGTGCCGCCGAACGCGTGTTCGTAGTCGAGCGGCATGCGCTCGAACGGCAGCGGGGTGGTGAACACCGGAGCGCGGCCGAAACGCCGCACCCAGGTGCGATCGCCGCTGACCCACAAGGCGCGACGCTCGTGCCCGACAGTGAGGCGCACTTCGATCTCGCGCGCGCTGCGGCCGCGCCCGGCGTAGGCGTGGCCGAGCAACATGACCTCGAAGCGTCGACCCCGGCAGGCTGGACGCTCACCGGGCAAGACACCCAGCGGAGTCAGGTGATCCTGCTCGAACAAGGGCCAGGGCGACTGCGTGTCGAGCGCTACGCGGCCGTGGCGATCGAAGCGGAACGTGGCCTTGGCGGTCAACACGCCGATACCGAGCTGCCCGGGCTCTCCCGCGTTCACGCGGATCCGGGCCGGCACGGCCGTGGCGTTGAAGAGCTGCATGGCTGAATGAGCCCATCGGCACCGAGCCAGTCCCAGTTGCCTGAATTATTGGGGAGCCGTGAAAGCGCAGAAGTTTGCTCGACGCTTGGCAGTGAGGGCGATGGTGGCCAAGGACGTAGGCTATCACCGGCGCCTTACCTATCAAGGCGATGGGTAAGGCGCGGAGTGGCCCGACACAAGACCTCGGGGTTGCCTACCGCCCCGTCGCCCTGCGAATATCCCCGAGCGTCATGGGACCGCGCAGGAAGGATAGGGTGGGGCGTGTCGTCCATCAACTTTGAGCTCGAGTCGTTGCTCGAGCGAGCGGAGCGGGCATGATGAAGAGGCAAACAAGCCGCAGCATCGTTGTACAAGGGGCGACCGTCTTGATCGCGACCCGTGACGGACAGGACTACATTTCCCTGACGGACATGCTCCGGGCGAAGGATGGCGACTTCTTCATCTCGGACTGGCTCCGGAACCGCAACACCGTGGAATTCCTTGGAATTTGGGAAAGCGTCCACAATCCCGACTTCAATTGTGGCGAATTCGCCACAATTAGAAGCCAGGCGGGGCTGAACAGCTACAAGCTGAGCGTCAAAGAGTGGGTCGAGAAGACTGGCGCCGTGGGGCTCCGCGCAAGCGCCGGAAGATACGGTGGGACCTTTGCCCATGCCGACATCGCCTTCGAGTTCGGGATGTGGATCAGCCCTGAATTCAAGGTCTATCTGGTCAAGGAGTTCCGACGCCTCAAGGAGGAAGAATCACGGCTGCACTCTCGCGAGTGGAGCCTGCAGCGCACACTCGCTAAGGTCAACTATCGGATCCACACCGATGCCATCCAAGAACATCCTCCCGGCGGCCCTGACGAAGGCACAGATCCAGTTCGTGTACGCTTCGGAGGCAGACCTGCTGAATGTGGCCTTGTTCGGGATGACGGCTGCCGACCGGCGTAAAGCCAATCCAAAGGCGTCCGGCAACCTGCGGGATCACGCGACGCTCGAGCAGCTGGTCGTGTTGTCGAACCTTGAAAGCCTCAACGCTGTGCTCATCCATCAGGGTTTGGCGCAGTCTGAGCGCCTGGTACAGCTGAATGCCATCGCAATCACCCAAATGCGTTCGCTACTGAAGTCCAGTCAGCTGAAGCTGCTGGCTGAGAAGCATCCGTCGACGAAGAAGTTGAAATGAGCTCGTACCCCATCAAGTCGCCCAAGAAGCTGATCGAGGTGGCGCTGCCGCTCGACGCCATCAACAGGGCGGCTGCGCGCGCGGTGATCTTTGCGCAGCTCGTGAACGACCCCGGCTTTCAACGCGGTGGTGGTTTCAGTACGGGATGGAGAGGAGGAAGGCGGCGGCGGTGGGTGCATGAGCAGGCTTTCGCCCTCGACCTGCGGGAGTTCCGCGCCGACCTCCCGCGCTACTCGCCGAGGCGCGTGCAGGAAGCCCTGTAGCCGTGTCGGAACAGCTAGTGCCCGGGTCCACTACCGCCCCGTCGCCCTCCGAATATCCCCGAGCGTCATCGGCCCGCGCAGGAACGACAGCGCCCACCTCGGCTGCATCAAGCAGTTGTTGGGCGTGGCATGGACGTTGCGCACCAGAAACCAGCGTTGGCCCAGGCGGCGAATGAGGTTGTCGAGTTCGGCGGCGCTGCCGCCCGCGTCGTGGGCGCTCTCGAGGCTTTCGACGACGCGCTCGCGATCGGCGTCAGTCTGGAGCCTGCCGACGGCCCAGAAGCCCGCGTTGGAGAGCGCGCGGTAATCGAGGTCCATGGGGTTCTGGGTCGCGACCACGACGCCGATGCCGAAGGCGCGGCCTTGCTTCATGAGCGCGATGGTGGGGCGCTTGGTGGGCGGGTTATGCGGGTGGGGCGGCAGCAGCCCGTACACCTCGTCGAAGACGATGAGCGCTCTGAGCTTGCGGGATCCCGGCAACGTGCGCGTGTAGGCGAGCAGCTCTTCGAGCAATACGCCGAGCACGAGCGTGCGCTCTTCGTCGTCCAGGTGCGCCACACTGATGATGGTGGCAGGCGTCTTGCCGTTCTTGTGCGTGAGCCACTCGCGCACGTCGAGCGAGCTGCCCTCGCGCCAGCTGGCGAAGGTGGGAGAGGCGAGCAAGGTATTGAGCGCGGCGGCCAGGTTCTTGCGCTCCTTGATGGGCAGAAAATCGTCCACGGCGAGCGCGCCGATGGTTTCGATGGGCGGCTCGAGGACTTCTTTGAGCAGCGCGCCGAGCTCCGCTGTCAGGCCCTGGTCGAGGCGGCGTTCGGCGAGCACCGAGAGCAACACGTGTTCGCGGCTCTTGGCGGGGTCGGCGTCTTTGCCGAGCAGGC
>JAYWEH010000753.1:0-2849 GCA_043780025.1 Deltaproteobacteria bacterium | reverse complement strand
CGCAGCGGGCTACGACAGCTGCAACGCTGACTGACGTCAACGCCTAGCAGAGGGCAGTGGCTTCGGCCGCTCGCCTCTGTTGCCCGGCGCTTCCAGCGCCCTTGGCAAGCGTCGCTCCCAACGGAGGCCTACAGGCCTCCGTTGGCGTTCTAGACACCCACTGCCGCAAACTCGGCGGCGTACCGCACCAGGCCGCCTCCGGCGGGCAGGCTGCCCTGCACCAGCTCGATGGCTTGAAATGCATCGCCCCCTCGGTATTCATCCCGCAGCCGGTGGTGCTCGCCCGACTCAAAGCCGAAGCGTGAATAGTATCGAGGATTGCCGAGCACCACGACGACACCGGCAGCGGCCTGCCGGCACAGTTCCAGGCCCGCGCGGATCAGCTGAGCCGCGACACCGCGCTGCCGGCAATCGAACCGCACCGCAACCGGAGCCAGGCCGAGCCCCAATGGCTCGCCATCGACCGTAACCGGGCTGAACCCCACATGCCCAATCACGCTATCGCCCTCGACAGCGACCAGCGAAATCGAAAGCCGCCCCGCGCTACGCAATGCATCGACGAGCTCAGCCTCAGCGGCCGTCGGAAACGACGTCGTATGCAGCGCGCGAATGGCCTCTACATCCGCCGGCGACTCCTTGCGAACGACCACGACTCCCTGTTGCGCATCCATCGCAGCTCAGCGCAGCTACGCTCGTGTCGCGTAATGCGCCTTCAGCGCCGGGTAGTAGTCTTCGAACGAAGGCAGCGGCTTGCCGTCGCGCGCGGCGACCAGCATGTCGAGGTAGTACTCCCAGCCCGGCCCCGCCTGCGCCGCGAGCTTGCGATCGCTCAGGTGGTGCACAAAGCGGAGCTTGGTCGTTTCGTGGGCCTGCGTCAACGTCAGCTCGAGTCGCCACTCGCCGGAGCTGTCCTTGGTCGTGATGACGAGGTGGCTCGGTGCCGCGCACTTCTCGATCGTCACGTGGGTCCACGGCTGGTCCTTCTCGTGCAGCATCTGCAGCCGCACGGTCTTGCCGGGGCCGGCGTCGCCTTCCCAGCTACCGATCCAACGCGCGGTGCTCCGGGAGTCCGTCACGCTCGCCCAGACGTCCTCAATGGCGGCGCGAAACGTGCGGGTGAGGATCAGGTCGTTGCCACGAACGTGGCCAGTGGGCTTGGGGGGCACGCGGTCTCCTTGCGGTTGCTTCGGGAGCAACACGCGCAAATGACGGCGATTTGGCACGGGTTGTCAAGCGCGCCGAGCCCAGTTTGGGCCCTGCGTGCCGGCGGGGGGCGGGTGATTCGAGGAGGACATCGCCCACGTCGGCGGGTTCGTTGCGCTCGTCCACCGAGCGCTGGCAGGTACCGCGTCGGGGTCGTTCCATGGTTCGTGTGCGAACCGCGGATGAGCGCGCGAATGGGAGCCGAGCGGGGCCAGATTCTCTCGGCGCCTAGCAAGGAAGCCCGGATACCGGCATTGTTTACGGGTCTCGGGCTGGTAGCGCTGCTCGCCCGGCGCAAGGCAACGCCCGCCACGGCTCTGGCGACCGACAGCAGCGGCCCGCAGGTGGGAATGGGTGCCTCCATTGCCTCGGACGCGGTGCTCCGGGAAGGCAGCGTGGTCCAGATGGGCGCTACGGTCGGGGCCAGAGCGGTGCTGGAGCAAGGAGCTTTGGTCGAGATGGGCGCTTCGGTCGGTGCCGGAGCGGTGCTGGAGCAGGGGGCCGTGGTGCGAATGGGCGCCTCCGTCGGTCCACGCGCGCTGCTGGAGCAGGGCGCGTCGGTGTCATGGGGCGCGTCGGTGGGGGAGGGCGCCGTGATCGGCGCCGGAGCGGTCGTCGCCGCGGGCTCGGAGGTCGCGGCGGGCGCGCGGGTTCCAGCGCACACGTACCTGGCGCCAGGGACCCGCTGGACTGCTGCCCTGAGCGACGGCAGCCCGCTCCCCACGGCCCAGACCCGACACGAGATCGAAACCGCATCCGATCCGCGCACCGAGCAGATCAGCAATGCGTGCGACCGGCTCGAGGAGGAATACACGCGCGCGCCGGAGCCGGTGCGGGCGATGTTCGGCGAAACGGCGAAACGCGCGCGACGCTGTCGAGTTTGCGCCGGACCTGCCTCGACCTGGTCGCACGGGAGCGTGCGTTGCGCGCCGAGGCCTCGCCGGAGGCGCTAGCGCGGCTCGACCAGGAGAAGGCGGCGATCGAGGCGCGCCTCGCCCTGGCCAGTGACGCACAGGTGCGCCGCAGCCTGTCGGGAGCAGTGACAGCGATCGCCGCGCAGCAGAAACAGCGCGCGCTGCTGCAGAACGACGCCGACCGGTTGGACGCGGAGCTGACGCGCTTGATCTGGACTCTGGACGGCATGGGCACCGAGCTCGTGCGCGTGCGGACCACTGGCGCCGAGTTCTACCAGGGTAGCACCGCCGAGATCGCGCGGTCTGTCGAGCAGCTCGAGGACGAGATCAACAACATCGCGCAGGCGCTGGAAGAAGTGAACCGGGCGCCGAGCGCGCCGGAGCCCTGACTCGTTCAGTACTCCGCGGAGGGCTTCAAGGTTGGCTGCCAGATCGTTTGGCGTGCTCGTTTCCCGTGAGGACGCCCGGCGCGCATGCCCACCACCCTATCGACGCATCTCGCGGCGAATGGAACTACGAGCTGCGACCGCGGAACTTGGCAACCTAAATAGGATCAGCCGCCTCAGGTGCGCCTGCTTTCACTGCCCGCCGAAGTATTCGATATTGGGACCGGCGGAGAAGAGCTTCATTACCTCGGCGGTGTCCGGGCTGCTCATCAGGCTTTGCAATACCTGCTTGTGTTCCTCCAAAGACTTCCAACGCTCGATCATTATGAATCGATGTTGGTCAGCT
>JAYWEH010000752.1:0-6736 GCA_043780025.1 Deltaproteobacteria bacterium | reverse complement strand
TCGCGCTGGCGGCCTTTTCGATGGGCGAGCTGCTCGCCGAGGCGGGTGACGAGGCGCTCGCTCAGGCGCGCCGTTCGTTGACGGCGGAGTTCGTCCGGCACGAGCAGGGCGGCAAGGTCCTGATGGACGCAGGGGTCCACATCATCACCGGGGGAAGGGGCTATGATGAATAGAGCGGTCTTTGAGACAGCGTTCCCATACGGCGCCGATGTATTGGCGTTGCCCGTCAGCGATCTAGACACGGCGGTGATTGGTACGCAGAGCACTTCGCCATGGTCGCCATGGGCGATCCCCAGAATCGCGCTATGCGCGGTCCCATGCGCATGAGGGCCGGGGATCGTGTGAATCGAGCGCTGCGTCTGTCAGCCATCGCAGGCGCTCAGCTACTGACGGCCGGCTGCGCCGGACACGCCGACGCACCTGTACTACGTTGCTGAGGGCGAAGACATCCGAACAGTCATATCTGGGCGCTGGGACTGGCAGGATGCGGACGGAGCATGTGGCGGGGATGCTGGCACGTACAGCTTTCCGGCCGACGAAATGACTATGATGATTACCTATGAGCAGCCGACGGTTCTGGTCGGGGGTGAGGCGACGGACGCCGTTACCTATGATCTGTTCGAGGTCACGCAAAACTACGTGCGCGGTCGCATCCGTGGCGAGACGCGTCTAACGGCGTCCGGAGACGCGGTCATTTGGGACTTGATGCTCTTGTCGAGGGATTCTTTTTGCTGGCACCGCACGGACTGGGGACCTGGTGGATGCACCAGTCAGTCGATTCGGTGCCCTGATTGAATCCAAGAGTAGCCGGGCGTCGCGACGTACGCCTCATCACGCAGATGTACTTCGAGGACACCGACGCCTTGGTGCTCGCGCAAGACAAGCTGCTTCAGCACGATATGTGGGGGAACACCAATCCCTTGGCTTCGACCATCTTTGCGAAGCTGCAAAAAGAGCGCACGTCGTTGGATGCGAGCGCGAGGCGATACCAATTCGACGTGGTGCTCTAGACATCGCGAATCGCCCAACTCTGGACGGTTCGTGACACGAGTCTGGGCATTTCGCGGCCGGCAAGTCAGCTGCCCGGCGGTTTCTCCGAAGGATCCACGACGAGCGGCCCGGGCTCTGGAACCGGGCTGATTTCGGGGGCGAGCTCCGCCTTTGGCGGCCCCGCGACGCGCAGCTTGCGATCTCGGGGAGGCTTCGGCGCACCCATCGTCCCGAACGCCAGCGTCAAGCGTTTCTTGGTCCGCGCCGCGCTCAGCTCCACGTAAGCGTTGATCTCTGCGGCGCTCGGCAGGGGGCGTTTGGGATCGTCGGGGGGTGACATGTGCGTGTCCGGGTTCAGTAGAGGGGCGAACCTCGAGCATAGCCGAGACGCGACCCCGATAACCTATCAATGAGCCCTTTCAACGAAATCGACCGGATAGCGAACTGCCCGAAGGAAATGCCTGGCGTGACCTGACGAGCCCGATGCGGGAAATCCGCCTGCCATCGTCTCCCAGACGGGCGCCGACATGGCGGTGGTCGCCACCAGCGACGGAACGCCGCACCTGCTCATCTACAAGGCGGACTGCTCGAGCAAATGGTACGATCTGCACGCGGCGACCTGCTTCTGAGCGCGCGGGCCTCTGGCACCCTCGGTCGCTGGTCGGCAAAGATCCCGATCCCGCCAAGAGCCGCGAGCACGTGTTGCTCTCGGTGCTGGCCGAGCGGCGCCTGCAAGCGGGCCACACCGCCGAGCTCGGCAGCTTGCTCGCCGAAGTGCTGGAGCCGCCGATCGAACGCATCGGCGCGCTCGACGTGAACGACTTTCTGCCGCTCGAGGAGCGCCGGAGCCTCGCCGCCGCCCTCAACACCTTGCTCGCGTCGCCCACCTTCGCGAGCTGGCGCCAGGGCGTCTCGCTCGACATCCGCGAATGGCTCACGCTCGAGAACGGACGCACCCCCGCCGGGGTCGTCAGCGTCGCCCACCTCGACGATGAAGAGCGCACCTCGTGCTCGGCGTGTTGGCGCATTGGCCTATCTCGGCGCATACTCATCCCGTCCGGGCCGAGCGCCGGAGCGAAACATGTCATTGACCCTGGTCCGGATCGGTGTGCCTTTGATCGTGGGTGCCGCGCTGCTGCGTTGCGGTGGGCGCAGCGCGTTGGGGGAGGAGGAGAGCCCCGGCGCCGGAGCGTTCGATCCCGATGAGATCCAATTGCCTTCCGAGCCCGACCCCTCTGTCGGAGCGAGATCGGGGCGCACACCAGGCCGCCCCAGAGATCGCGGAGGCAACAATGGCGGAGGTGGCGGGGCTCGGCCCGACCCCAATCCTGCCGTAGAGCCCCCAACGCCTCCGATGAGTGAGTGCGAAGTGGGGGCGACGCGGTGTAGCGATGCCGCGTTTGAACTCTGCGACATATCGGGCCTCTGGACGCTCATACAGATTTGCGAATCAGCCGCGCGCTGCGATGCAGAGACCGGGTGCAAGACGCTCCTGTGCGGGGGTGAACAGTTCGATTGCGAGGGTGCTGAGTTGCTGACGTGCCGCTCGGATCTCGGGGGCTGGGTGGTGACGGAAACGTGCGCTACGGGCTGCCTGTGCCAGCTCGGTGGCCCTTCGGGCAGGTGCGCCACGCCCAGCTGCGCGCGCGGCGAGTTCCGCTGCAACGGTGCTTCGCTCGAAGCGTGCAACGAATGCCGCACCGGCTTCGGCTCGTACTTGTTGTGCTCTTCGCCCGAACGTTGTGACGCCGCGTCCGGCAGTTGCCTCGAGCCGTAATCGAGTTCCCCCCGCCATCCCGGGCCAACATCGAGCTTTCTGCGGTGGAAGGGCGGTTGTCGAAGCGGAGAACCGTGGGAAGCGCCCTGAACGCGTGCTGGAGCTGCTTCAAGAGGCCGCTCGTCGAGCCAATTGGGATGCGCAGCACGGTCCCGTGCACCTGCGCACGCCGTCGGCACGCGGCTGCAGAATGCATCCTTCCGCGTGACCCTATGGGCGTGGTGAGTGAAGCGGGTGCTCGGCAAATGAGCGCCGTCCGGCCCTCGGAAGCCGGCCCATCACCTTGTGTCGGAACAACCAGTATGGTACTTTTTCGGTGTGGCACGAGCCAGCGCAGCATCGAATGTTACCGTAGCCCGAACGATTCGCTTCTCGAATGAGTTGCGAGCGAAGATCGCAGCTGATGCAGAGCGATGCGGGAGAAGCTTCGAAGGTCAGGTGATCGCCCTGCTTCGTCGCCACTATGGCGAGGACGTAGACATCGCGCCGAGCCCGACAGGGATTCTGGCTCTGGCCACCGCAAGTCTCGCTGACATTTCGGCAACCGACGTTCGTTTGATTGAGCGTCGGTTGAAGGCGGGCGACCGGTAGCACGCCGATGGCTGCCGCTGAACCTGTCCTGTTGGACACTGATACGCTGTCCGAGCTGAGTCGAGGAAACGCGACCGTCTCGGCTCTTGCACAAACATATTTGCGAGCGTTCGGGCGCCTGACGATCAGTTCGGTGACGGTTTTTGAGCGCCTTCGCGGATATCAACAGGCGATTCGCGCGGGCAAGCCTTTTCACCGGCAGCTGCAGGCCTTCGAGTCACTCGTGCAGAACTCTGTCGTGCTGCCGTTCGACGAGAGTGCTGCCGGGGTATCGGCTGCGATTTGGGCGGGGTGTTCACGCGCGCAACGACAGCAGCTTGGCGACATTCTCATCGCAGGAATAGCCGTCGCGCGACAGATTCCGCTAGCAACACGAAATCGGCATGACTTCGAGGGGTTGAGCAAGACTGCGGAGGTGCCCTTGCGTCTCGTTGATTGGACTGCGCGGGTCAAGAAAATCATCCGCTAAGCCGACGTGAGGCTCGGCGACAACTAGGACATTGAGGCCGACGAGGCCTCACTGCGTTCGGGACCTCGCGGCTCAATGCCAGTCGTCCAGCAGACCTCACACGCGCCTCGCCGCCCACTGCTTCTGCTCAGTGACGAGCGCCCTTGCTGGATTCTGGTCGCCTCGGCTAGAATGCGCTGATGGAGTGGTCCGCATTCGGCTGACAATGGGTCAGCTGGCAGTCGCTTGCAGCTGAATTGCAGCCGTTCGGCGACCAAATCCTCAACGATATGAAACGCACGAGCAAATGTCCGAAATGTGGTTCGAGCGATGTCATCACCGATGCCAAAGCCATTGATCGCTCCGACAACGGCGCTTTGACGGTATCGACCTTTCGTAAGCCCGACGCAGTACTGTTCAAAGGCCGGTTGACCACGACGTTGTCAGCTTGGGTTTGCGCCGAATGCGGTTATCTGGAGCTTTATGCCGATGACCCAAAAAGCATCAAAGTCGCGACCGCCTAACCCTGCGCGCAGCGAACCCCGCCGGCGCGCTCCGGCTACAGGCCAACAATGGGGCTTGATACCTTGAGCGAGCGTCAAGCCAGGCTGACGGGGTGTGACGAGGGCAGTCCCCATTCGCTCCAGGAGCCGTCATAGACCGTCAGGTCCGAATAGCCTGCGAGCGTTCCCGCGAGCGCCAAAATGCATGCAGTGACACCAGAGCCGCAGGTGAGGATCAAGGTCGACGAGCCAGTCCGGACCTTTGACGCGAACAGCGCGGCGAGTTCTCCCCTGTCACGCATTTGACCCTGCTGTTGCACCACACTGAAGGGCATGTTGACCGCACTGGGCATGTGCCCTGGCCGTAGGCCAGGGCGCGGCTCCGCTTCCCGCCCCATGAACCTCGCTTCCGAGCGCGCATCCAGAACGGTGAAGCGCTGACTCCCAAGCGCAGCGCTCACGTGATCGATGCGGCAGAACAGCTCTGGCCGCGGTCTCGCCACGAAATCACCTCGCGCGGGTGGTGCCCCCGCCGCGCGGTCGCAGCTCAGGCCCGCTGCGCGCCAAGCCGGCAGCCCGCCGTCAAGGACGGACACGCTGTCATGGCCCATCGCCTTGAACATCCACCAAGCCCGCGGGCTCGAGTAGACCCCCACGCGGTCGTACACGACGATCTGGCTCGACTTGCAGACACCGAGCGCGCGCACTTCTTCCTCGAAGAGGTCGGGGCTCGGCATCATGTGCGGCAAGCGCGTCTGCTGGTCGCAGATGCGCGTGTCAAAATCGAATACTCTGGCGCGCGGCAGCAGCAACGGGGCAGGCAAGGGCTGCTGGCCGCTGGAGGCTGCTGCCGGCTTCAGGCTGGCATCGAGTAATACGAGGGCGGGCTCATCGAGATGAGCTGCGAGCCAGTCCGTGCTGACGATTGGCACCGGTAACTCGAACGCTGTCATTGAGTACTCTTTCATGATGATCGAATCTGCGCCATCATAGGTGAACCCGTTCGCGATACCGGCGCGAACAGCACCAGCGTCGATTGTCTTGCTGATCCCGCGCGACGACCAGCGGACAATCGCGTCTGAGATTGTGCGAATCCTTCGCTGCGACGCGACTGGTGAAGTGTTTTTGGCGCTTCGCTACTTCACCGACCAAAGCATTGAGGCCCATGGATACGCAAGTCCTTGCTTGCCCTAGGGTGCACCGGCGCCACCGAGGTCGAGCCCTGGTGCCGAGATTCCCGTCCCAGGTCTTCGGTACACCTGCCTGGACGTGAGCGTCGTCGGTCATCCGTGCTCGATTTGGGAATTCGTCGAAGGGGCCCTCATGCAGGAGCTGTTCGCGAGCTTACCTGACTCGGACCTCAACGAGATCGCGGCCGATTGCGGTCGAGTGCTCGCGGGTCTCGGGCAGCGGCCGTTCGCCGAGTGCGGAGCGCTCGACGCAGAGATGAAGGTCGTCGAGCGGTACGGTCCACCGTCGAAATACACCGAAGACTACGTTCGAAAATCACTCCGTGAGGGGCGCGCCGGGCAGCGCATGGATCAGGGGATGCGCGAGCAGATATGGCGAACGGTGCAGCGCCATGCTCCGAGGCTGGAGGCGGTAGATGGTCGCTATTGCCTGGTGCATGGTGACTTCAAGCGCTCCAACCTCCTGGTGCGCAAGCGTGGCTCGTCCTGGTCCGTGGCCGCAGTCCTGGATTAGGAGTTCTGCTTCGCGGGCCCGCCCTTGGTGGACGTGGGCAATTTCCTTCGGGCGGGCGACGCGCTCCCCGTTGGTTTTCGGGCCGCGTTCGCGGAAGGTTACCTGGCTGCCGGAGGCAGCTTGCCAACGGGCTGGCTCGAGCTCTCGCGACTCGTGGACCTTATCAGTCAGATGGAGTTCCTGAACAGGCCCGAAGAGCGCCCTCGGGTCTTCGCGGAAACCCTCGAGGTGGTTCGGGAGACGCTGCGGGTTCTGGGGTGAGTGGTGTTAGGATAGCCACTGCGCGTATTGGGTAACTCCCTCTGCATGGCACTCATTGAACCCAAGGTAATTGGCGTCAGATCTGGAATCGCAACAATTGGACGAGCGTCTGTCAAAGGTGCCGTCCCAAGTCTCAGGGCTGACGAGTTCCTTTTTGGCTGCCGCAGATACCCTTGTCCCCGGATTCATTCAGGGGCTGTACTGACGGAGCGCTTGCAGAGCACAAAAATGGGCTTTGCGAGATTGTCGTCAGACCGACGCGCCTCACGGACAAGACCTGGGGTCAGCAAAACAATTCGTTTGCTCGACTTCAAGGACGTTTCTCATGCCCTCATCTCGCAACAGGCCCACCCCATTGCTTTCTATGTTGCTCGGCACCTGCATCGCTGCATGTAGTGGCCCCAATGACGAGCCCTCGTTTGAATCGGCGCACCAAGACCTGAAACAAACCGTGCCCAAGCT
>JAYWEH010000751.1:0-2858 GCA_043780025.1 Deltaproteobacteria bacterium | reverse complement strand
CGAGCACGGCCGCGGTCGTAGCACTCGGAGCCTGGTGCTTTCGTTGGGACCGCTTCCCGCTGGCGTCGCACTGGGGAATGTACGGCCTCTCCATGATGGCCGAGAGCATCCGCTACTCACGTCTCACGGTTGAGTACAAAGACGGTCGCAAGGAAGTCATCGACCTGACGCGCGAGATCGACTTCTTGGGTCATGCGCGCTGGCTAGACGTGGTCTCGATGCCGGATCCGCGGAAACCCCAAACCGTCAAGCGGCTGCAGTCCTTGCTCGAGAGCTACGCGCGAGCGCACGACGCCAGCCAACCACCCGAAAAACACGTCGCGCGATTCCTGATCGAAGCGCGGCAATGGGAGTTCGAGAAAGAACCGCAGAACCCAGACGGTCAGCAGGTCGCATCCAGGATCTTCGAGATGCCAGCGCGCGTCGCGAGCGACGGCCCGCACTGATAGGAAGCGCGGCGCCGCTGCTTCGGCGCCTCGCCCAAATGTACCTACGCTATTGGCGGCAGATCCTGAAAGCGCTCGTGAACTCGGCGTGGGCGATGCAATCATTGCCCTGGCACGTCGCGGTCGCGACGAAGCAATCGTCTTGCACGATGAGCGCATCCACGGTGCCGGCGCCGTACGAGTTGACAGCGTCAACGCTGACGCGCGTACCAAACGGGTGATCGCCCAGCTCGATGAACGTGCCCGGCGCCACGCTGCCGTCGTGCGCGACTTCGTCATTGACCTTCACCGTGACGTCCACATCGGCGCCCGGTGCGATGGCATTGGCGCTGACGCGCAGCCCGACGAGAGCGGGATTGGAGGAGCCCGTATATTCGGATAACTCGAGCACGCTACCCAGCCCGGAGGCAATGGTGCTCGGCTCGCTCCCCAGGTTTTCACCCAGTGCGTTCCAGTTGGCGTGAGGCCCGATGTCCGCGAAACGCGCACCTGCGTCAAAGAACAGACTGCGCGGCCTGGCATCGCCACCCGTCGTGCCGTCGCTATTCAGATCGACGTTCATTTCCAGGAACGCGAAGTGCGGACGATCGAGCTCCAGGCGCAGCGGCAAGGTGCCGAGGAAATTTCTCAGATCCGGGGTGGCCGAGAAAGCGATGCGAAAGACCTCGCCCGCCTGACTCTGAATCCGGCTGGCGTCGGCATAAAATGCGCCCCTCAAGTTGCCGTCGAGCGTCGCCATTTGAATCAGCAGTCGGTACGCGAGCGCCTCCCACTCGGGTGGGCACTCGGGCGCAGTGCTGCCGGAGCGACCGTCGACGCGAAAATAGTCGACGACGCTGGCGCGCAGCTCGAGCTCGGTCGCCGCGCACACCTGAGCTGCCGCGGCGCAATCGTTGGGATTGAAGTGGAGAGGCGCGCGAAACGGCTGCGAGAGCCAGACCTGCTCCGCGTCCAGGTCGGGCACCAAGCCGCGCGCTTGGGCGACATCGATTGCCGTGCGCTCGGTCGAAGTGCTGCAGAAGTCGTTGCTGCCGTTGCCGAAGTCCGTGGTCTCCCCGCCCCTGTAGCGCACCGTCAGCTGCTCGATGGGCAGCGGCTGCGCGGAAGTGTCCGGCTCCTTGACGCCATTGCCCGGGACGTCGAGGTGAGCGGGGTCCGCAGCATCGGGGTCGGGGTCGCCGAGGTGCGTGGGGTCCTCCACCGCGCCCGGGCCTGAAGCACCGGGGTCTATAGCGGCAGGCGACGGCGCCTCACCGCCGCAGCTGATCGCCAACGCCGCGAGCGCGACACCCGAGTAAATGGGGTTTCTGCCACGGCAAGCCAAACGCACGAAGTGAAGTGTCATGCACAGACGATGACATTGCACGCGCGCCCGATCCAGACTCGATCCGAACATTGCTGGCTCTGATAAACACTGAGATGTGCTAATTAAACTCAATGAGCTCGTCTTATCCGTCTGTTACGGCACTGTCCCGCGCCGAAACGGTGGCGGTGGAACTGCTGCGCGCCCTGCGGGGGCGACGTTCGCGGCCGGCTTTTTCGCGGCATCTCGGTTACCAGAGCAACGTCGCACAGCGCTGGGAGCGGCGGGTGTCGTGGCCCTCCGCGCCGAGCTTCTTCAGCGCCTGCGCTCGCTTGCAGATCGCACCGCGCGCCGCCGTGAGCCGCTTCCTGAGGCGCGATCCAGCCTGGCTCGCGCAGCCCGGGCTGAGCTCCGTAGAAGGCGTGGCCGCGTTGCTCACGGACTTGCGCGGGCGCACGCCCATCGGCGTGCTCGCCGAGCGCACGGGTCACAATCGCTTCAGCGTGTCGCGTTGGTTGAAGGGCACCGCCGTGCCGCGCCTGCCGGAGCTATTGAATCTGATCGATGCCAGCACCCGGCGGCTGCCGGACTTCGTGAGCGAGTTCGTCGATCCCGCGCGGCTGCCCACGCTGGCTGTCGAGTGGCAAGCGCTGAGCCGAGCCCGGGCGGGCGTATTCGAGCGGCCCTGGTCCCATGCAGTGCTACGCGCGCTGGAGCTCGGAGGCCCGCGCGGTGCCGCACAACAAGCCGCCTGGATCGCGAGGAAGACCGGCCTCAGCGAGCGCGCAGTACAGGACGAGCTCACGTTCTTGGCCAGCACCCAGCAGGCCGAGAAAACCTCGCGAGGCTATCGCGCTGCGCGCGCCGTCACGGTGGATACGGGAGGCCAGGCCGAGCGCGCGCTGGCGCTCAAGCTCGGCTGGGCGCGCACGGCGCTCGACCGCATCGCCGCGGGTGCTCCGGGCCACATCGGCTACAGCCTGTTCTCGGTGTCGCGAGCGGACATGTTGCGCATTCGCCAGGTTCAGCTCGAATTCGTGCGCACCATGTCTGCCATCATCGCTCGCTCGGAGGCCTCGGAGTGTGTGGGCCTGTATTCGGCGCAGCTC
>JAYWEH010000750.1:0-2859 GCA_043780025.1 Deltaproteobacteria bacterium | reverse complement strand
ATCGTCGTCGCCATCGCCGTCGAGGTCGCCAACGGCCAAGTCCGCGATCACGCCCAGACCCACGTCCGAGAGCGTGACATCGAAGGCGTCGCCGTTGCGAGCGAAAACTGCGAGCCCGTCGGGTGTCGCCGCGAGGAAGTCGTCGCGAAAGTCGGTGCCGACCAACCGACCGACCACCTTGAGGGACGCGTTGGGAGCTAGCGCCCACACCGTGAGCAGACCGAAGCCGAACGAGGGCGCGTCCGTCTGGCCGACGAGCACGTTCATGCCCGACGTCAGTATGACGTCGTCGAGCCCGACGCCGTGGAACCCACCGCTCATGAGGTTCGTCGGCTTGGTGATGAGCTGGTCGTCGGTGCTGGCCACGCAAGCGTTGTCAACGAGGCCTGGGTCGAGCCATGCTTCCAGGTAGCCCGTGTTCGCGGGCGCTAGGAGCCTGTCGGGAAAAAGTCCACGGGGGGATCGACAAGTTCGCGTTGGCGTTTAGGATGCGGCGCGATGTCGAGGGGATACCTGCCATACAACGTCGAGCAGAGGCTGCTGCTGCCGCCTGACATGAGGGACTGGCTGCCGGAGGGTCACCTGGCGCTGTTCATCCTTGATGTGGTGGCGGAACTCGACCTATCGAAGATCTACGCGGTCCACGAGGCGAAGGACGCACGGGGTCGAGCGGGCTATCACCCGGCGATGATGGTGGCGTTGCTGCTGTATGGGTACTGCACGGGCAAGGCATCTTCGCGGCGCATCGAGCGGGCGACGTATGAGGAGGTCGCGTTCCGTGTGCTCGCGGGCGACCAGCATCCCGATCACGACGCGATCGCGACGTTCCGCAAGGAGCACCTGGGAGCACTCGCGGAGCTGTTCATGCAGGTGCTGCAGCTGTGCCAGAAGGCCGGGTTGGTCAAGCTGGGGCACATCGCGATCGACGGGACGAAGCTCAAGGCGAACGCGTCGAAGCACAAGGCGATGAGCTACGAGCGGATGGGAGAAGCAGAGAAGAAGCTGGAGGATGAGATCCAGAAGCTGCTCGCGGAGGCAGAGCGCGTCGATGCCGAGGAGGACGCGAATCGCGGCAAGGGACGCCGTATCGACGAGCTGCCGAAGGAGCTGAAGCGCCGGGAAGATCGGCTTCGAAAGATCCGCGAGGCGAAGACTGCGCTCGAGCAGGAAGCGAAGGAGAAGGCCGCGGCCAAGGCCGTCGAGGCGCAACGGAAGCTGGCCGAGCGCGAGCGCAAGGAGGTCGAGACCGGACAGAAGCCGTTGGGACCGGCACCCAAGGTGCCCGATCCGGAGCAAGCGGTGCCCGAGGCGAAGGCGCAGCGCAACTTCACCGACCCGGAGTCGCGAATCATGCCGGACGGCGCGAACAAGGGCGCGTTCGTGCAGGGCTACAACGCGCAGATCGCCGTCGATGCCGAGGCGCAAGTGATCGTGGTTGCCGAGCTGACGCAGTCGCCGAATGATGCGCGTCAGCTCGTGCCTGTGGCGCAGGCGGTCGTTGAGAACGTGGGCAAACTGGCCGAGACGACCTCGGCGGACGCCGGCTATTTCAGCGCGGAGTCCGTCGAGCACCCCGCGCTTGCGGCGACGAATCTGCTTGTGCCTCCGAATCGTCAGAAGCACGGTGTCGAGCCAGCGCAAGGCTCGGCAGACCCGACCGCATCGGCGGCGCAGCGGATGAGGCACAAGCTCGCGAGCGCATCGGGGAAAGCGCTCTACAAGATGCGAAAAGCGATCGTCGAGCCGGTGTTCGGACAGATCAAGGAGACTCGAGGCTTCCGGCGTCTGCTGTTGCGTGGCTTCGCCGCCGCGCGTGGCGAGTTCCGGTTCATCGCGCTGACGCACAACCTTCTGAAGCTGTTCCGCAGCGGTCGCGCCCCGGCCCTGTTCGCCAACTGAGACGTCTACGGCGCCGCCGAACGGCGCCGTAGACGTCTGCTTACGCACCCTCGAGCAGGCGAGCTTGAAGCGAACGAAACCCGGCTGCCCCCCGACAAACATCCGGGCGCCTCCGAGCGCGTGGCCGCAACGCAAGTCGCCCCAGCAGAAACGCCTCCGCCGGCTTTGCGCGACAGACTCCTAGGGACGGGGAGAAAAAGGGTCACGGGGCGCCGATCAGCATCGCGCGCTCGCCCCGGCAGGCCCGCAGCGCGCCACGTGTGAGCCCGGAGAACAGATCGATCAGCGTCGCGGGCTCGAGGCTGCTCGGCCGATCGAGCCACAGGAAGAGCATCTCGACCAGGCCGCCGCTGACATAACGCGCGACCCAGCGCACCGCGTGATCGTCGAGCCCGCGTTTGCGGATCTCGGCCTCGACCAGCCGAACGACCACATCGCGAAACCTCCGCTGCACCGCCTGCCCGCTGCGCTTGCCGATCAGCGCGCGGAACAGGCGAACGTTCTCGCCAGCATGCGTGATCAGGCTGGCGACGAACCCGAACGGCTCGGGGGCGTCGACCCGCTCGCGCTCGAGCGTGACGTGGAGCTCGTCGAATCCGCTCAGCAAGAGCTCTTCCTTGTCGGCGACGTGCACGTAGAAGGTCGAGCGGCCGATGTCCGCGCGCTCGCACACATTCTTCACGCTGACCGCGTCCCAGCCGCGCTCGAGCACGAGCGCGACCAGGGCGTCGCGGAGCTGCTTGCGGGTCCGACGGACTCGACGATCGACCGCGGGATTGACGATGGGGGTACGGGGCATTGCGACGTTCCTGGACACTCGCGGTCGTTCGTCCACTACCCGACGTTGGTCGCCGGGTATGCGGCGCGAGTCCCGAAACGATCAGGCCGAAGGAACCACCGGTTATCGCCACTGCGGGCATCGCTGGTGTCGTGACTGCCTCGCTCGGCGGTGGCTGAGCC
>JAYWEH010000749.1:0-6745 GCA_043780025.1 Deltaproteobacteria bacterium | reverse complement strand
AGTCCTTGGCAATGCGCGCGGCTTCATCGAGGAGCGGCTTGCGCCGCTCGGGTTCGACGGTGTAGGCGAGTTTGCGATCATACTCGGCGAGCAGCTCGTCCCAGCGCTCGGTCATCATGAGCAGCAGGCTCAGCCGCTCGAAAGCCCAGTCGCCCGGCGCGCCCAGGATGCTGAGACGCTTGAGAATGCCGATGGCGTGTGCCGAGTCCTCGTACCATTCCTCGTGAAACGCGACGGCACGCTGGCCGATCTTGAGCGCGAGATCCGGGGCGATATCGCCACCCAGCACGTCGCGATAGAGCTTCGACACCTCTTCCGGACGATCGGACTCTCGCGCGGCTTCGTCGAGCGCCTCCCACCGCGCGTCGTCGGCTGGTTCCGACCGAGCCCGATCGAGCGCCTCTTGCAGGGGTCCTGGGATGTTCTCTGTCACGGGGGAAGTAGTCTGTTGCATGCGGCTTTGAAACGGGGAGAAGCGCGTGCCACCCGCCTGGTAGTGCACGCGGAGCTACGCGAGCTCCGCGGCGGCTGATCCAGGCAACGATCGGACACGCTCCCTGATCGATCGGTCAGGTGGGCCAACTGTATAACAGGCACCCCGCTCTCTCGTGCTCATCCGGCGCATTTATGAGGCGGGGTTGCCGCAGTTATCGGGCGCTTCCCTTGGGCCGACCCCTGCGCGCCAGGCTCGCTGGGGCAGGCACCAACCCCCCGGGCCCGCTGAACGGGTGGTCCCCTTCCCGGGACCCCGCCGTTGCGGGGGGGCCGCCCCGGGTGTTACGAACTTCGTCCGACTCTCACTTGAGGTGATCTGATGGCCATGTCCTCCACGATGAGACAACTGGGCTCCGCGCTGCCCACTTTCGAGCTCCCCGATACCCGCACCGGCGAAAAAGTCAGCGACGCTTACCTGCGAGGGCGCGGTCCCTCGGTGGTGGCTTTCATCTGCAACCACTGCCCATTCGTGGTGCACATTCGTGACGGCCTCGTCGAGTTCGGTAAGTTCTGCGAGAGCGCCGGGGTGCCCTTCGTCGCAATTTCGTCGAACGATGTCTCGTCCCATCCCGAGGACGGTCCGACGCAGATGGCGGCGGAAGCCAAGCGCGCCGGTTATTCGTTTCCTTATTTGTATGATGAGCCGCAAAAGGCCGCGCGCGATTTCGACGCGGCGTGTACGCCGGACTTTTTCGTCTTCGATACGCACGGAAAATTGGCCTATCGCGGTCAGTTTGACTCGACGCGCCCGGGCAAGCCCACGCCGGTGACGGGTGAAGACCTGAGGGCTGCCGTCCAGAGCCTGCTCGACGGCAAGGCACCCAGCAAAGATCAAAAGGCGAGCATCGGGTGCGGCATCAAGTGGAAACAACAGTAACGTTTGCGAAGTGGCTCGAGGGCATGGGCGACGAAGCGCTGGCCCTCGGTGCTCTGCTCGAGCGGGCGGATCTCTCGGAACCCCTGCGCCAGACCAGCGCCGAGTCCATCAACTACTTGCTCAGGTCGGTGGAGCTGATCCCAGCGGGCGTCGAAGACCTCGGGTACCTGGAAGTGCTGTTTGCCTTTCGCGCGTTGGCTCAACGCGTCGTGCAGGCCCACCCCGGCCTGGCCAGCGTGGATGCCGGCGGCAACATAGGGCAGCTGGCCAGCGATGCCGATCGGGTTCGGGAGTTCCTGGAGGCGGATTTCCCCCGCTTGCGCGAGCTCGTCGAGCAACCGGCGGCAACGATGGCCAAGGGTCGGAGCCCGTCCGATCTGCTCAACGACGCCGACGCCCGAGCGGCGGCGCTCGCCGAGCTCGGCGCCTGGGTGGAGAGCTACAGCGCGCCCCAGTTTGGTTCGGGCCCCGAGGAGCTCGTGAAACTGCTGAGTTTCATGCGGACCCGGTTGCGCCAGCACGCTTGACGCGCTTGCCCGTCCAGTCTTCGACGCTCAGCTCCGAGAACTCCGCAAAATCGCCGGGGTGCGCCGTCACCACCACGAGCCCGTGGACGGCCGCGATGGCGGCGATCTGCCCGCTCACCAGTGTCGACGTGCGCTCCGAACGTTCCTGCCTGGCGCGCTCTAGACCGTGCCACGCCGCAGCGTCTCGATCGTACGCCAATACAGGAAATAGCTCAAGCACGACGTCGCGCAGGAAGGCCTCCACGACCTTGCGGCGCTTACCGGGCGGCAGCGATTCG
Organism: Deltaproteobacteria bacterium; assembly: GCA_043780025.1. Taxonomy (GTDB): domain Bacteria; phylum Myxococcota_A; class Polyangia; order Polyangiales; family Polyangiaceae; genus SZUA-265. The sequence continues at coordinate 4,568 of JAYWEH010000749.1, read as the reverse complement.
TAACCGCAGACCAGCTCCGTCCAGACCGGCGCGGGCAGCGCGCATTCGGCTTCCTTGCTCGTCAGGCGGCGCACCACGTTGGTGTTCGGCTTCTGCGCTATGACGGCGCTCAACGTGCTCGTATCGAGCAGATAACGCAGCGTCAAAGCGCGACCTTGGACCCGAGGTCCCGTGCGCGAAAGGTGCGAAAGTGGCCCGGCCCGATGCCGGGGGCCGTGTCGGGGAAGCGCGCGAGCAGCTCGCCATAAACTCCGGCGAAGCTCCTCGGCGCGGGTTTGATGGGCGCGTAGCGTTCTGGCGAAACCAGCACCGCCACGCAGCGATTGCCCTGCACGAGCAGCACGTCGCCGCCGTTGACGACTCGCTCGACGAGCTTCGGCAGGCTCTTTTGTGCTTCCGCGACTGTATATTCGCTCGGCTCCAACATGGGCCGGATGTACAGCATCGAGCCCATCCGGGCAATCGCTCCAGAAGTCGCTTTGGCCCGGAGGCACCGTTACTCGGTGGGGGGTTTGGGCTCGGGGCGGTCTTCGCTCGTGCGCGAGCCGTGTTGCCCACCCGAGCCCACGAACTCGTTCAGCAGATCGCGGCACTCAGGCTTGCCCCGGAGGTGTCTCACGATGAAGTTGGAGGTCTCCTTGAACGCTTCTTCGTAGCTCAGGCCATCCCGCGCGCGTTTGGCCACCTTCTCGCGGCCCTGCGCCAGATCCTCTTCCAGTGCTTCGGCGTAGCGCGCCAACTGAGCGCGCAATTGCTCGATCTGCGCGCGCAAATCCTTGGCGGTGGCGGTGCGCGCCGCGCGTTTGGCTTCGCGCGATTTGGCGTATTGTCGCTTCACTTCGACCACGGCCTGGGCCGCGCCGCACTGCTCGAACAGTTCGCGCGTTCCGTCGGTACCTGCTGCGTCCGCCTTGGACTTGAGGTCTCTCGCGCTCTCGTCGGCCTTCTCGAGCTCCAGCCGTGCGACCGTCTCTTCCTCTTGAAACGCGCTCACGTCGCGCAGCGTGCGGGACTCCTCCTGCGCCAGCTCTTCGACTTTACGCCCGATTTCAGCGCGCAGGGCGCGGCCGCGCCGCTCCAGCGCTTCGAGCCGCCGGGTGTGACTCGCAATTTCGCCTTCGAGCGCGTTGGCTTTGGCGGCGAGCTCCCAGGCGCGCTGCATGGCGCGCGTGACCTCCGCGTCGGCGTTGCCGCTCGGGTACGCCCGGGAGATCATACGGGAGAACAGGCCGGCTCGGCTGGCCCACTCGGTCACGTCCGCGGATCGCGGAGGCGGGGGCGGGGGCGGGATGCCCGGCGACTGCTGCGGATCGGCGGTCTTGTCCCAGGCCTGTGACGGCAGCGAACGCTGCAACGCTTTCAGCTCTTCGAGCAGGTGATGGCCGTCGCGGTAGCGCTTGCGCTGCTCCTTCTCCAAGAGGCGCAGCGTGATTTTTTCGGCGACCGGATGGCAATCCTTGCGGAGCGAGCTCGGCCGCGGCGCGGGCCCCGTGCGTTGCAGCTCGAGCAGGGTATCGCGATCGGTCGAGCGAAACGGCAGCTGCCCGGTGATCATCTCGAAGAACAAGATACCGAGCGCGTACAGATCCGACTGCGGACCGGCGGTCTCGCCGCGCGCCTGTTCCGGAGACATGTATTCGGGCGTGCCGAAGACCGCGCCTTTGGGCGCGAGCCGCGGATCGTGCGCCAGCGCCGCCAAGCCGAAGTCGAGGATCTTGACGAAGTCTTTGCGACCGCCACGCGACGTGAGCAAGATGTTGTCGCTCTTCAAGTCGCGGTGCACAACTCCGAGATCGTGCGCGCGAGCGAGCGCCGCGCCCATCTGCTCGAGCACGTCGACGGCGCGTTGAATCGGCATGGGGCCGCGCGCAATCTCCGTGGAGAGCGGCGTGCCCACCAGGTACTCCATCACCAGGTACAGCTCGCCATCGTCTGTTTCACCGATGTCGTGGATGTCGATGATGTGCGCGTGGTCGACGCGATTGGCCGCGCGCGCTTCGCGCAACATCCACGCGCGCAAGTGCGTTTCACCGCGCAGATCCGGCCGAATTAGTTTGACTGCGACGACGCGATCGATGAGCACGTGCCGGGCGCGGTACACGATACCCATGCCGCCTTCACCGATGCGCGCCTCCAACCGGTATCGGCCAGCGATGACCTTGTTGAGTGAAAGGTCGTCGCGCTGTCGGCTGCTACGACTAGACTTGTTCGCCGCTGCTTGCACCATGTCACGTCTTGACGCTGCGAACGGACTTTGTTCGCCACCGCGTGTTAGATGTTACGGGCAGTGCGCTGTGCCAACCAAGGCCCGGGGCTCAAATTTGTCGACGCAAAAGTTGAATCTCGGCGCTCCGCTCGGAGTAGTTTTCCTTACACGGGCCAGGGCGTGTCCCATGCCTTTCCCGAACCTCGGATGGTGGACCGAGAAGCGGACGAGCCCGTTCAGAACACGCCGCGGAGCAGCGACATGTGCAGCTCCGTGGTCTGTCGAACGCCGTACTTGACGAGCTCTTCCGAGCTGAACGCTTGTTTGACGTCCAGGGTCGGCAGCCCGAGCTGTGCGCCCGGCAGTGGCTCCGCGTCGTAGGGCGGTTCCTCATCCAACGTCTGTTCTTGTTGGTGTGCTTCGGGCGGCTCGAAACGGGTAGCCATGGCGATGCCGATCAGGGTCGGAATGACCAAAGCCACACCTCCCGCCACCAAGAATGACGTGGGCTTGTTGTCGTCGGTGCTGCTAGCGAGATAATAACCGCCGATGCCGCCCGCCCCGGCGCCCGCGACGCCGCCGACGACGTACGCCCAGATGGGTTTCACGCCGAGTGCGGCCTCAGTCAACATCACGACCTCGCCGCCGAGCAATGCTCCACCGGTGATGCCTTTGGCCAATTGAGTCGTCTCGGCGAGGCAGTCCCTCGGGCTCCCGAGGAGGGCGGCGCAAGTGGCGAGACCCAGCGACAGCCTGATGAAGACGTTCACGATTTTTGCGCGCATTGGACCCGAAACCTTCCGCACCCGCCGTAGACGCCTTCCACCCTGCTGACTCGGACCGCGCCAACGGCTAAAGGCCGGTCCAGCTTTGACTACAGCGACGAAGACTACGAGATCTTTAAGCCCTTGGCTCGTCCAAGCGCCCGGAGCGGGATCGGATGCCACACCCGCGGTGCCGGCCCGGCCCTGCGCCCGCCACTCGAGAGCCTCAGTCACTCTCCACGGCCCTGCACCCGCGCACCATAACCTTCAGCGGGAGCGGAGCCGTTGCCATTCCCGAGAATTTCGACCACACCCTCCCCACAAACGCTTCATGAACACCCGCGCCCTGAGTAGCGCCCGCCCCCTGCGGGAGGTTGCGTCGAGTCTCGAGCCCTGGATCCAGCTGTGCAAGCCGGGTGTGACACGGCTCGTGCTCGTCACGACCTGGTTCGGCGGCTTGCTCGCTCCGGGTCACCTGTCACTCGGGGACTGGGCTTTGACCCTGGGGGGCACCCTGGCTGTCGTCGCGGCGGCCAACGCGTTCAACATGGCCTACGAAGCCGACGTCGACGCGTTGATGAGCCGCACCCGTGATCGGCCGCTGCCGCGCGGCCGCTTGTCGCGCTCACAGGTGATGCGAGCCGCTTCCGTCGCCGCGCTGATCGGCTCCGCGGCCCTGGCTCTGGTCCACCTGAGCGGCGTGGCGTTGGCGTTGCTCGCGCTGGTCAGCTACGTCTGGGTGTACACACCGCTCAAGCGCATCACTCCGCACGCCCTCTTCGTGGGAGCAGTGCCCGGCGCCATCCCGCCGCTGATCGGCTACGCCTGTGTCACCGGTGGCCGGCTGGACGCGCCCGCCTGGGCCTTGTTCGTGCTGCTCGCGGTCTGGCAGGTGCCTCACTTCTTGGCCATCGCCATGTTCCGCGAGAGCGAATACGCGTGCGCCGGCATCAAGGTGTTCACGGTTTGCCGCTCGCGTGCGGCGGTGCGGCGGCTGATGGTGGGGTGGAGCGCGGCGCTGTTCGCGGCCAGCTTGTTGCCCGTCTGGATCGGGTTTGCGGGTACGGCGTACCTCGCCATCGCGGTCGGTTTCGGGGTGCCCTTCGTGCTCGGTGCGGCCTACGGGCTGCGCGCGAGCGCGGACGTGCACTGGGCCCGCTCGCTGTTTTTTGCCTCGATGCCGCACCTCGTGGTGCTTCTGGTCGGTCTTTCGCTGTAAAGACCGAGGGTGCCAGCCGAAGGCCCCAGTTCCAGCCCGCCCAGCGAGAGTCACCCCTCGAGCGAGGCACCCGTGCGGGAAGCCGTGGACTCCGCCCAGGAGGCCCAGAGTCGGCCCTGGCACGAGCCGCCGCCTTCCTCGCGGCTGAGCGAACAACTCGCGCGCACACTGCCACCCTCCGCGCGATCGCTCGCCACGGTGGGTCTGTTCACGATCGCCGTCGGCACGGTGTTCTATCTCGCGCGCGTGGTGTTCATCCCGCTCACGTTCGCCGTGATGCTGTCCTTCCTGCTCAGCCCCGCGGTGAACTGGCTCCGGCGCTTGCACGTGCCGCGTGCACTGGGAGCGGCGCTGGTGGTGCTCGTGTTGCTCGCGGGCG